>NZ_JAZBQR010000007.1:0-235672 GCF_036348395.1 Pseudomonas sp. AL 58 | reverse complement strand
GTGAGAGTAGGTCATCGTCAAGATTAAATTCCGAAACCCCTATCTGCACATGCAGGTAGGGGTTTTGTCTTTGTGGCGTTTTGGATGCCTGGCCGTAGCCAAGTTGCTTTTAAAGGAATGAGACATGGAAGTTGATCACCTTTTTATCTGCGTAACCAATCCTATCCAAAGCGCTGCCGCCTTAAGCGCCCTGGGTCTTATCGAAGGCACACCGAACGTTCACCCTGGGCAAGGGACCGCGAACCGCAGGTTCTTCTTCCAAAACACATTCATTGAGTTGTTGTACCTCACGGATGCCCAGGAAGCGCAAAGCCCATTAACGGCCCCCACACAGCTCTTCGAGCGCCTCAGCGCAACAGATAGCCAGGTATCACCCTTTGGCGTGTGCTTCAGGCCTACTACCGCAAACGAGGCGCTGCCTTTTCCCGCCTGGGAGTATCGCCCTGCTTACTTGCCAGCCAGCCTTAAAGTAGACGTAGGTCGAGCCCCTGTCTCTGAGCCCATGTGGTTCTTTCTGTCTTTTGCCAAACGCCCAGACCAGATGCCGCCCGAGCGAGCTCAGCCTATTGAGCATGCCAATGGCTTTCGCCAAATCACCGCAGTACGGGTCACAACAGCCAGCGGCGAAGCGTTCTCCGCAACGGCCTCTTGTGCAAATCAGCTGAGCGAATTTGAGATCATCCAGGGTAACGAGCACCTGATGGAGCTGGAGATCGACCACGGTGTTCAAGGGCAGACACGCGACTTGCGGCCCGGCTTGCCGCTGGTGATGAACTGGTAGTAAGCGTAGGCGTGCAGCCTTGCTGGCTAAAGTACTGTTTCTTCAAGAAGGGCTATTGCATTGACGCGTATTTTCTCGGGAAGCTGCCTGTGCGGCGCGGTGGCGTATCGAGTGTCGTCTCGCCCCAAAGCGGTATCTCACTGCCATTGCAGCCAGTGTCGAAAAGGGCATGGCGCGGCATTTGCCAGCTATGGCAGTGTGCCTCGAGCCGACCTGCACATCACCAAGGGTAGCGAGAGCCTCAAGGGCTACCAGTCCTCTGCAACCGTTGTGCGGCAGTTCTGTCGCCACTGTGGCTCGTCGTTGTTTTGGTCGACAAGTGAAGGTGAATTTTCCGGGTGGGTCTCAATAGCCCTGGGCTGCCTGGACACCTCTTTCACGCCTGGCGATCAAAAGCACCTGCATGTCGGAACCAAGGCCGCCTGGTATGAGATTCAAGATCACGGCCCGGAATCGGATTGACCGCTGCAGGTAAGCCTGCTGCAAAGCGTGTGTCTCTATCTCCTGCAATACAACAGTATTTCCAGGCACAAAAAAGGCCGCCTTTCGGCAGCCTTCTTGTGAACTCAAGCCAGCATCAATCCCAGCTCAAAGCCCCACCGGTCTGATACTCAATAACCCGGGTCTCAAAGAAGTTCTTCTCTTTCTTCAAGTCCATGATTTCACTCATCCATGGGAACGGGTTGGTGGTACCTGGGTACTCCTCCTTCAGGCCGATCTGCGACAGGCGGCGGTTGGCGATGAACTTCAGGTAGTCTTCCATCATCGCGGCATTCATGCCCAGTACACCGCGTGGCATGGTGTCACGGGCGTATTCGATTTCCAGCTGGGTGCCCTGCAGAATCATCTGCGTGGCTTCTTCCTTCATTTCGGCATCCCACAGGTGCGGGTTTTCGATCTTGATCTGGTTGATCACGTCGATACCGAAGTTCAGGTGCATGGATTCGTCACGCAGGATGTACTGGAACTGCTCGGCAACACCGGTCATCTTGTTGCGGCGGCCCATGGACAGGATCTGGGTGAAGCCGCAGTAGAAGAAGATGCCTTCGAGTACGCAGTAGTAGGCGATCAGGTTGCGCAGCAGTTCCTTGTCGGTCTCGACGGTGCCGGTATCGAATTCCGGGTCGGAGATCGAGCGGGTGTAGCGCAGGCCCCAAGCGGCCTTTTTCGCGACCGATGGGATCTCGTGGTACATGTTGAAGATTTCGCCTTCATCCATGCCCAGCGATTCGATGCAGTACTGGTAGGCGTGTGTGTGGATCGCTTC
This sequence comes from Pseudomonas sp. AL 58, assembly GCF_036348395.1. NCBI lineage: Bacteria > Pseudomonadati > Pseudomonadota > Gammaproteobacteria > Pseudomonadales > Pseudomonadaceae > Pseudomonas > Pseudomonas sp. AL 58. The sequence goes on along the minus strand of NZ_JAZBQR010000007.1, from coordinate 233,624 downwards.
TTCGAAGGCCTGGCGCAGGATGTACTGGCGGCACTCCGGGTTGGTGATCAGGCGATACACGGCCAGTGCCAGGTTGTTGGCAACCAGGGAGTCGGCGGTAGAGAAGAAGCCCAGGTTGCGCATGACGATGCGGCGCTCGTCGTCGGTCAGGCCTTCCGGGTTTTTCCAGAGGGCGATGTCCGCGGTCATGTTGACCTCTTGCGGCATCCAGTGGTTGGCGCAGCCGTCCAGGTACTTCTGCCAGGCCCAGTCGTATTTGAATGGAACCAGTTGGTTGAGGTCGGCGCGGCAGTTGATCATGCGCTTCTCATCAACGGCGACACGGGCTGCAGAGCCTTCCAGCTCGGCCAGGCCTTCGGCGATGTCGAGTTCATCCAGTGCCGCTTTGGCACGGATTACGGCAGCAGAGTCCGCTGCGGTGACGGCACGGGCCTCGAGGGCGGCGGCACCGCCAGCGCTGTCGAGTTTGTCGATACCGTTTTCAATCGATTGGGTAGCACCAGCGTTTTTAGCGGCGACTTCGCCGTCGTCTTTGTCGAATTCGTCCCAGCTCAGCATGGTGGGTCTCCTGCGTGAGGGCCATGTTCAGTATGGCCTGATGGATCTTGGGTTGCGTAGCTCGCGTCGGGTACAGCAGTGCACGCAAAACTTTTGAATGCTTGAGGGGGAGGCCCCTCTGGTGGGCTGGAGCGGGTGGTGCTCCAGGCCTTTGTATCTGGTGGCGAAGGGGGCTGCCTGGCAGCCCTTTCGCCGATAAGGCCGACTCCTGTCGGAGCCGGCCGTGCGCACCTTATTGGCAGGCTTCGCAGTCAGGTTCGTCGATCGCGCAGGCCTTAGGCACGGGTGCAGGCGCCGGGGCGGTTTGCACCGGGGCGCTGTCGCCACCGCTGGACACGGCGTTGAGCTTGCCGGTGTTGATGGTCGATTTCTCGGTGCTGGTCGCGGCCAGGGCACGGAGGTAGTAGGTGGTTTTCAGACCACGGTACCAGGCCATGCGGTAGGTGACGTCCAGTTTCTTGCCCGAGGCGCCGGCGATGTACAGGTTCAGCGACTGAGCCTGGTCGATCCACTTCTGGCGACGGCTGGCAGCATCGACGATCCACTTGGTTTCCACTTCGAAGGCAGTCGCGTAGAGCTCCTTGAGTTCTTGCGGGATGCGCTCGATCTGCTGAACCGAACCGTCGTAGTACTTCAGGTCGTTGATCATGACCGCGTCCCACAGGCCGCGAGCCTTCAGGTCGTGAACCAGGTACGGGTTGATCACGGTGAACTCGCCCGACAGGTTCGATTTCACGTACAGGTTCTGGTAGGTCGGCTCGATGGACTGCGATACGCCGGTGATGTTGGCGATGGTCGCGGTCGGCGCGATGGCCATGATGTTCGAGTTACGAATACCTTTCTGAACGCGTGCGCGAACCGGTGCCCAGTCCAGGGTCTCGTTCAGGTCGACGTCGATGTACTTCTGGCCACGGGCTTCGATCAGGATCTGTTGCGAATCCAGCGGCAGGATGCCTTTGGACCACAGCGAGCCCTGGAAGGTCTCGTAGGCGCCACGTTCGTCGGCCAGGTCACAGGAGGCCTGGATGGCGAAGTAGCTGACCGCTTCCATGGAGCGGTCGGCGAACTCGACGGCTGCGTCCGAACCATAAGGAATGTGCTGCAGGTACAGCGCGTCCTGGAAGCCCATGATGCCCAGACCGACCGGGCGGTGCTTCATGTTCGAGTTGCGCGCCTGCGGTACCGAGTAGTAGTTGATGTCGATCACGTTGTCGAGCATGCGCACAGCGGTGTTGATGGTGCGCTGCAGCTTGGCGGTGTCCAGCTTGCCGTCGACGATGTGGTTCGGCAGGTTGATCGAGCCCAGGTTACATACCGCGATCTCGTCCTTGTTGGTGTTCAAGGTGATTTCGGTGCACAGGTTCGAGCTGTGGACCACGCCCACGTGCTGCTGAGGGCTGCGCAGGTTGCACGGGTCTTTGAAGGTCAACCATGGGTGACCGGTTTCGAACAGCATCGAGAGCATCTTGCGCCACAGGTCTTTGGCCTGGACGGTCTTGAATACCTTGATCTTGTTGTACTCGGTCAGCGCTTCGTAGTACTCGTAGCGCTCTTCGAAGGCCTTGCCGGTCAGCTCGTGCAGGTCTGGCACTTCCGAAGGAGAGAACAGGGTCCACTTGCCGTCATCGAAGACGCGCTTCATGAACAGGTCAGGGATCCAGTTGGCGGTGTTCATGTCGTGGGTACGACGACGGTCGTCACCGGTGTTCTTGCGCAGCTCGATGAATTCTTCGATGTCCAGGTGCCAGGTTTCCAGGTAGGCACAGACAGCGCCTTTGCGCTTGCCACCCTGGTTTACGGCAACGGCGGTGTCGTTGACCACTTTCAGGAACGGTACGACGCCCTGGGACTTGCCGTTGGTGCCCTTGATGTAGGAGCCCAGCGCACGTACTGGCGTCCAGTCGTTGCCCAGGCCACCGGCGAATTTCGACAGCATGGCGTTGTCGTGGATCGCGTGGTAAATGCCCGAGAGGTCGTCCGGGACGGTGGTCAGGTAGCAGCTCGACAGCTGTGGACGCAGGGTGCCGGCGTTGAACAGGGTCGGGGTCGAGGCCATGTAGTCGAAGGACGACAACAGGTTGTAGAACTCGATCGCGCGGGCTTCTTTGTCTTTCTCTTCCAGCGCCAGGCCCATGGCCACACGCATGAAGAACACCTGTGGCAGTTCGAAACGTACGCCATCCTTGTGGATGAAGTAACGGTCGTACAGGGTCTGCAGGCCCAGGTAGGTGAACTGCTGGTCGCGTTCGTGGTTGATCGCCTTGCCCAGTTTTTCCAGGTCGTAGTCGGCCATGGCTGGGTTGAGCAGTTCAAACTCCACACCTTTGGCGACATAGGCCGGCAAGGCCTTGGCGTACAGGTCGGCCATTTCGTGGTGGGTCGCGCTTTCGGCAACCTGCAGGAAGCCCAGGCCTTCGGCGCGCAGGGTGTCCATCAGCAGGCGAGCGGTCACGAAGGAGTAGTTCGGCTCACGCTCGACCAGGGTACGGGCGGTCATCACCAGAGCGGTGTTGACGTCCTTGATGGCCACGCCGTCGTACAGGTTCTTCAGGGTTTCACGCTGGATCAGTTCGCCATCGACTTCGGCCAGGCCTTCGCAGGCTTCCGAAATGATGGTGTTCAGGCGGTTCATGTCCAGAGGCGCCAGGCTGCCATCGGCCAGGGTGATACGGATGCTTGGGTGTGGCTGTACCGCTACGTCGCTGTTGCTGCGGGTGGCACGTTCCTTGGCGCGTTGGTCGCGATAGATCACGTAGTCGCGGGCCACTTTCTGTTCGCCAGCACGCATCAGGGCCAGTTCGACCTGGTCCTGGATTTCTTCGATGTGGATGGTGCCGCCCGATGGCATGCGACGCTTGAAGGTCGCTGTCACTTGTTCGGTCAGGCGGGCAACGGTGTCGTGGATACGCGACGAGGCAGCAGCAGTGCCGCCTTCAACTGCAAGGAACGCCTTGGTGATGGCAACGGTGATCTTGTCATCGGTGTAGGCGACGACAGTACCGTTACGCTTGATCACACGCAGTTGGCCCGGAGCGGTGGCAGCCAGATCCTGGTTCGAATCAGCGGCCTGCGGCGCCTTGGCCTGCGGGTTCTCGCGAGTTGTGTCGGTTTGCATGGGGGTCTCCACGTTTTCTATGTTTGTTTAGGCACCGGGTAGGTGCCAACCGTTCCGTCCAAAAGCTCGACAACCGACCCGCAGGCATACGCAAGGGCAGCGTGCGGGGCAGGGCTTACCTACTTCGGGACAGATCAGGAAAAAGGGGCAATCGCTCGCCGCTCCCTGGCCGAAGTCAAAGGTCTCGGGCCGGGGCCCAAAACTGTTGCTGTCGGATGTGCCTTTGTGTGCAACACCCGTACCCGAAACAAGCCCTCTGGTGAACTTGCAACGGTCGCCTCCGCAGGAGCGGTTTGGCTGCTGATTTCTTTCAAAGTTCAAGCAAAAAAAGCATTTTGCAAGGCTTGAGTTTAATGCTCGACTTGTGCTTGGGAATTATGTGAAAACCCAAGATATAGTGTTTTGTTTCGATAGGGATACAAGATAATGCGGTATCGGGGGTATTGCAAGGTGATGCTCTGTGGATAACTTGTGCGTATTTTGTGAGTGATTCCGGGCAACGCCTTGTAGGCCGCGTCTCACCGCCATTGTGCCGTTGGTCACTCTTTTTTTACGTTGGCGCCGCCCCGAACACGGAATTTTGCGGGCGCGAACCCTATCACAAAAAGGCCCATTGTCCAGCGCTCCTGGCACGGCTTTTCAGTGCCGTTGGTGGCGGTTGGAATGTGTGGGTTCGCGTCGTAGTATCCGGTGCCATTATTGCCCTTTGTTGACGGGCGGTCTTCCAAGAACAACAAGCCCAGCAGAGGTGTCCGTGGAGCAGCAGCGCAGTCAGGTGTTGATCGTCGAGGATGACCAGCGATTGGCCGACCTCACGTGCGAGTACCTGCAGGCCAACGGTTTTGAGGTAGCAGTGGAGGGCGATGGGGCCAAGGCGGCCCAGCGCATCATTGATGAGCGGCCTGATCTGGTGATCCTTGACCTGATGTTGCCTGGCGAGGATGGCCTGAGCATCTGTCGCAAGGTACGCCCGCGCTATGCGGGGGTAATTCTGATGCTCACCGCACGCAGCGACGATCTTGATCAGGTGCAGGGGCTGGACCTGGGGGCCGACGACTATGTGGTCAAGCCCGTGCGTCCCCGCTTGTTGTTGGCCCGGATCAACGCTCTGTTGCGTCGCAGTGATGCCCCCAGTAGTGAGCACCAGGCATTGGTGTTCGGCCCGTTGCGGGTCGATAACACCCTGCGCGAGGCTTGGCTGCGGGGCGCGAGCATCGAGTTGACCAGCGCCGAGTTCGACCTGCTCTGGCTACTCGTTAGCAATGCCGGGCGTGTGTTGTCCCGCGAGGAGATCTTCACCTCGTTGCGAGGTGTGGGCTATGACGGCCAGGACCGTTCTATCGATGTGCGTATTTCACGCATTCGCCCCAAAATCGGTGACGATCCAATCCATCCGAAGATGATCAAGACCCTGCGCAGCAAAGGCTACCTGTTTGTAGCCGAGGCGGCCCAGGCCATGGGTCGTGAGGCATGAACTCGATTTTCCTGCGCATCTACGGCGGTATGCTGAGCGCTCTGGTGCTGGTGGCGATGCTCGGCGCCTTGAGCCTGCACCTGCTCAATGAGGTACGCGCGGATCAATACCGTGAGCGGCTTGCCCACGGGACCTTCACGCTGATGGCTGACAACCTGGTGCCGCTCAGTGAGGTGGAGCGTACGCGGGCGCTGGCGATCTGGGAGCGCTTGCTGGGCATTCCCTTGGCGTTGGAGTCCTTGGCCCACACCGGGCTCGATGGGCGTCAGCGCAGCTTGTTGCAGCGTGGCCAGGTACTGGTAGAGAAGACCGGGCCTCATGCGGCCAGGGTGATGCGTCAGGTTGGCGACCAGCCGTTTTTGCTCATGGGTGAAGTCAAGCAGATCAGTGAGCAGTTGGCCCGCGCCACGATTTACCTGCTGGCGGATGAGTTGGTGCGTTATCCGGTTGCGGAGCAGCCTGGACGGCTTGCGCAATTGAAGGAAGCCAAGGGGTTTGGCTTTGACCTGCGCTTGCTTTCGATGACCAAGGCTGACCTGGATGACGACCAGCGTCGACGGGTCGAGGAGGGCGACACGGTGATGGCCCTTGGCAAGGACGGTGACTCGATTCGTGTATTTTCCGGCCTTGCCGGTACGCCCTGGGTGCTGGAGCTCGGCCCGCTGTATCAGATGAATGCCTACCCACCCCAGTTGCTGGCAGTGATTGCCGTGCTGGGCTTGTGCCTGATTGGTTTGATCGTCTATTTGCTGGTGCGTCAGCTGGAGCGTCGCCTGTCGACCCTGGAGTTTGCTGCCACACGCATCGCCCAGGGTAGCCTGGAAACCCGTGTGACGGCCGATGATGATGACTCGGTTGGACGCTTGGCTGCGGCTTTCAATGGCATGGCGGAGCATTTGCAACGGTCGTTGAGTATTCAGCGTGAGCTGGTGCGTGCCGTGTCCCATGAGCTGCGCACGCCAGTGGCCCGTTTACGTTTCGGCCTGGAGATGATCGCCGGGGCCAGCAACGATCAGGCTCGGGAAAAGTACCTGGAGGGCATGGATGGTGACATTCAGGACCTCGATAAACTGGTCGACGAGATGCTCACCTATGCCCGTCTGGAGCAGGGCTCACCGGCGTTGCATTTTCAGTTGATCGACCTGGATGCGCTGCTCGACCAGGTGATCGCAGAGCTGGCGCCATTGCGTCGCGAGGTGAGCGTGGTTCGCGGCCCCTGCCAGAGGGCCGAAGAGGCTGACGGCGCATGGGTGGAGGCGGAGCCACGCTACTTGCACCGGGCTTTGCAGAACCTGGTGAGCAACGCCATGCGCCATGCTGAGTCACAGGTCTGTCTGAGCTATCAATTAGGTGCCCAGCGCTGCCGGATTGATGTGGAAGATGATGGTCCTGGCATCCCCGAGCCTGCCTGGGACCGAATCTTTACCCCCTTTACTCGCCTCGACGACAGCCGCGCCCGGGCTTCCGGTGGGCACGGTCTGGGCTTGTCCATCGTACGCAGGATTATCTATTGGCATGCAGGGCGGGCCTCGGTCAGCCGTAGCGAGCGCCTGGGTGGGGCGTGTTTCAGCCTGAGTTGGCCGCGTAGCCAGGCCTCTGGTGCATCATGAAGCAGACCGTGACGCTGAGTGAGCTGCTACGTCCGGCGTACTTTCACAGGCTGCTGCTGGCGCTCTATGGGCCTGAGTTGATGCCAGCCCAGTTGCCTGTGCTGGTGTCGCAGTGGTCCAAGTATTATTTCGCGCTGTTCTGGCGCGAGGCCGTGTCAGCCCGGTGTGCCGGGCGAGGGCTGACGCTGCCGAACAATGTCGGCGTGAGCCTGGACGATCGTGGTCTGCCGTTGGCGTTTGAGCCCCTGGCCGCAGGCAGCGATAGCTTGCAGGCCCTGTTGGAGCACCACCTGACGCCATTGGTTCAGCAACTGGCAGCCTTGGGCTCGGTGCCGGTTGCCGTGCTCTGGGGGAATGCTGGCGATTGCCTGGAGCAGTGCCTGCAGGCCCTGGAAGTCGACCTCGTTGAGGCGCGTGACCTGCTGGATCGCCCTGGCGGCCCGTTGTTTGCGGCAGTCAGCTACGATGCGCACGGCCTGCGGCGTCGGCGAACCTGTTGCCTGAGTTACAAGGTGGCGTGGGTGGGGCACTGTACGCACTGCCCGCTCAACCCCTGACTCAGAGGCTGATCAAGGTCAGTACCTGGTCATTCTGTATGCTGAACTGGCCTTCCAGCTCGTGGCCCTGGCGCCAGTCAGTGGACAGGTCTTTCAACAGGCGCAGGCGTGCATGGCCATCGGTGGACCATTCCAGTACCTCCGCGTGTTCAAAGTAGAAGCGCTGCTGCACGATAGGGTAGAGGGCCTTGAACAGGCTTTCCTTCAGGGAAAAGGTCAGGGTGACCGCCAAGGCAGCCAGGTCCGGGTCCATTCGATGAAGTTCATCGGTTGTGAGGATCTCTGCGGCCAGGCGCTGAGCGCGTTCGTGGCTGAGCAGGGTTTCCTGATCCAGGCCAATGCCCGCGCACTGGTGACTAGGGGCAACCACCGCAGCGGCCCAGCCGTGGCTATGGGTGATGGATCCGCTAATATCGCTTGGCCAGATCGGCGCACGGTCTTCGCCGGTACCGGGGATGTACTCCCGACCATCCAGCGCTTGCAGTGCTGCGCGGGCGCAGACCCGGCCAGCGAGGTACTCGGCCTGACGCTTGGCCACTGAGCGTTGCAGGCTGCTGGTGTGTTCTATACCCGCCAGGACGAAGTCATCGGCAGCCAGTTGAGCGGGGTCGAACGAGCAGCTGACCAGTGCTGCGCCGGGTACTGCGCGAGGCAGGGGCCAGTGGTACTGGAGTGGTGCGCAGCAAGATGGGAGTCGTTTCATGGCCGTATTGTGCCGCGATCCATGGCGTCAGGCCAGCGCCCCTTCCAGCCCATCGTTTCTGCCAAAGCACCGTCCCTCAGCACTTCAGTTCAGCGTAAACACCTTCTTCAAGAAAACCTGCAGGTCTGCCCAAGCGCTTTCGTCGGCGCTTTTGTTGTAGGCAATGTCTGGTCCGCCGTGCTCGCCGTGGCTGAGGCGGTCAGCATCCGGGTTGGTGAAGCCATGCTTGGCGCCCTGGATGCTCACGAATTCATAGGATGCACCGGCCGCATTCATCTCGTCCTTGAATTTATCCACCTGTTCTTGGGGGACCATGCTGTCTGCTGCACCGTGCTCCACCAGAATCTTGCTCTTTACGCTACCGGGTGTTGCCGGGTTGCTGGTTGCCAGCGGGCCATGGAAGCTGACGACTCCGAGCAGAGGCTCGCCTCGGCGGGCGGCATCGAGCACCACTTTTCCGCCGAAGCAGTAGCCGATGGCGGCAATTCGATTGTTGTCGGTTTGCGGTTGGATTTTTAACAGCTCTACACCGGCATCGAAGCGTTTGGCTGCAGCGTCAGGGTCTTTCATGGCCGCCTGCATGAAGGTCATGGCGTCTGCCGGGTGCTCGGTGTGCTTGCCATCGCCGTACATGTCGATGGCCAGTGCGCTGTAGCCTAGCCCCGCCAACTCGCGCGCACGGCGTTTGGCATAGTCATTCAGGCCCCACCACTCGTGCACCACCACCACGCCTGGGCGCTTTTCCTCGACGCTGTCGTCATAGGCGTAATAGCCAACCAGGCGCTTGCCGTCGGCATCCTGATAGGCAATTTCGCGGGTCTGTACAGCGGCCTGGGCCAGGCTTGTGGCGCCGATCAAGGCAAGTGCGAGCAGGTAACGCATGGCGGGTACTCCTCGTTTGAGTCGATCCATCGTGTTCAGCCGCTGTTTGGACAGCGCTCAGCGACGGTTCAGGATGTCCTGCTTACTCTAGCTTCCGCACTCCATCCTGCAACGGGGTGAGGGCGAACCCTGGCTGCGTGGGCGGATTACCGCCATTGGTTAGGTTTTTTCGCCGGTTGCGTGCGGAAATCCGCCAATGCACAGCGTTTTTTATGCCACCTCCTAGTGCATGCAAGCCCCGAGAAACGGCGGTTCGCACCCAGAAAGCGCACGTTGGCATCGTGATTGCTAAATAGCCTTCAGAGTCCTGCCAGGCAGCTCGACAAAACAAATCCCTCCAGTGCAGGAGGGTTCGCGCTTTTGGTACCACCGCATCCTGGGAAGGATGATGGTCGGTACGCTTGAGGAATTAGCCATGACGACGCGTCAGCCGCTGTACAAATCGTTGTATGTCCAGGTGATCGTAGCGATCACCATCGGTATCCTGCTGGGTCACTTCTATCCTGAGACCGGCGTGGCGCTCAAGCCACTGGGTGACGGGTTCGTGAAGCTGATCAAGATGGTCATCGCCCCCATCATCTTCTGCACCGTGGTCAGCGGCATTGCGGGTATGCAGAACATGAAGTCGGTTGGCAAGACCGGCGGCTACGCGCTGTTGTACTTCGAGATTGTCTCCACCATCGCACTGATCATTGGCCTGGTTGTGGTCAACGTGGTCAAGCCGGGTGTTGGCATGCACATTGACGTGTCGACCCTGAACGCCAGCAGCATCGCGGCCTATGCCGCAGCGGGCGCACAGCAGACCACCGTTGGCTTCCTGCTCAACATCATCCCGAACACGGTCGTCGGTGCCTTCGCCAACGGCGACATCCTGCAAGTGCTGATGTTCTCGGTGATCTTCGGTTTCGCCCTGCATCGCCTGGGCGCTTATGGCAAGCCACTGCTGGACCTGATCGACCGCTTCGCCCATGTGATGTTCAACATCATCAATATGATCATGAAGCTGGCACCGGTCGGTGCGTTCGGTGCCATGGCCTTCACGATCGGCCAGTACGGCGTGGGCTCGCTGGTTCAACTGGGCCAGTTGATGGTCTGCTTCTACATCACCTGTGTGGTGTTCATTCTGGTGGTGCTTGGCGGTATCGCCCGTGCCCACGGCTTCAGCGTGGTCAAACTGATCCGCTACATCCGTGAGGAACTGATGATCGTGCTGGGTACTTCGTCTTCCGAGTCGGCCCTGCCACGCATGCTGATCAAGATGGAGCGCCTGGGTGCGAAGAAGTCGGTTGTCGGCCTGGTGATCCCAACCGGTTACTCGTTCAACCTTGACGGTACTTCGATCTACCTGACCATGGCTGCCGTGTTCATTGCTCAGGCCACCGACACCACCATGGACATCACGCACCAGATCACCCTGTTGCTGGTGCTGCTGGTTGCCTCTAAAGGTGCTGCTGGCGTGACCGGTAGCGGCTTCATCGTTCTGGCCGCTACCCTGTCGGCCGTTGGCCACCTGCCGGTTGCCGGTCTGGCGCTGATCCTGGGTATTGACCGCTTCATGTCCGAAGCCCGTGCTCTGACCAACCTGATTGGCAACGCCGTGGCGACAGTGGTAGTGGCCAAGTGGGTCAATGAACTGGACGAAGACAAGCTGCAGGCCGAGTTGGCCTCTGGTGGCACGTCGATCATCGACACCCGTCCAGTCGATGACCTGGGTGTGGCTGAAGGCGCTGCCCGCTAAGCATTCTGGGGTGTGCTCATCGCCGGCAAGGGCGGCTCCTCATGCAGGAGCCAGCCTTGCCGGCGATGTCGTTTATTCCACCCGTGTTTCCCCACTGAACACCAAGGTCTGCCGACAGCGTCTGCACAGATAGCGCCGCCCTTGGCGTACCAGGCCATGGCGCTGGGCAGAGAAGGGGAATTCGCTACCTGCGCAGGGGCAGCGGTAGATATAGCGGGTCATGCTACGGCGCTTTATCGCGTAGTTGTGACAGCGATTCGGCGGCAGTTCGTAAACCCCGCGCATGATCAACTGCCACTCTTCGCCATGGGGCTGAATGCTGCCTCCGAACAGTTGGTGGGCAACCAGGTGGGCCACTTCATGGGCGACAGTCTGTTTCAGGAAGTCTTCACGGTTTTCCATGTACAGCTGCAGGTTGAAGCGCAGCAGGTTCTCATGCAGATGTGCCACGCCGGCCTTCTGCCCACGCAGCTTGAAACTGACTTCGGGGCGCTGGAAGGGGCGTTTGAAAAAGGCTTCAGCCTGCTGGAAACAAGTTTCGACGCGGGATTTGAGTTGCTCGGGCATATCGGGGAACACTCCTGACCGGCGATTATGCCGCAACCTGAGCATTACTGCCGAGACCGCCGGTCCATGCACGGCATCAGGCCGCCTTGCGGCGGCCTGAGGTTTGTTGCACCTATGTTGCTGTGTTTCTAGTTGGTATAGACGGGGCCCACGCCCAGTCCCCAGACGATTACCGTGAAGGCCATGATGGCTACCAGCACCACCAGTCCCACCGCCAACACTGAACTCGAAAACAGGAAGCCTTCGTCCGAGGGTATGTTCATGAAGGTCGGCAGGCCTACATAGAGCAGGTAGACCGTGTAGCAGATGGCTGCCGTACCGACAATCATCCCCAGCCACAGGTGTGGGTAAAGCGCCGCCAGACCCCCGACGAATAGTGGGGTGGCGGTGTAGGTTGCAAACGCGATGCATTGCGCCAGGCTGGGGTTGGCATCATAGGTGCGGGCCATCCAGTGGACGAACGCGCCCATGACGGCAACACCGCCAAGCATGGCCAGGTACGACATGATGCTCATCCAGAGCGCGCTTTCCATGGTCAGCATGACGGGCGCACGCTCGCCGATGACCCAGCCTACTTGGGTAGTGCCGATAAATGCCGATACGGCGGGAATGGCCGCCAGTATCAACGTGTGGGTCAAGTACATGTGGCTGATGCTTTCCTCTTCGCCACGAATCTCTCGCCATTCCTGATCGGGATGGGTAAACAGCCCCAGAACGTGATGGATCATGCCAGTCACTCCTTTCGTTGTTGCCATCGCCCCCCAGAGGAGCGCTTGCTGGCCCGAGGTTCGGGCCATACGACCAGGTCACATACACGGTGGCCCTATGTGGCAGTATAGGAAGGAGTTCGCTGCATAAAACCGGGTTTTTTAGAGCAAATTGCGCTGTCAGGCGATGTATTAATCACGATGCAGTCTTTATCGGATTGGCCTACGCCGCCAGTCGGTTTATGCGTAAAATAGCCGGCTTTTGTCATACCTCGCGGATTCCAAGCGCTATGGGCACCCTTTCGGTCAATCAGAACAAACTGCAAAAACGCCTTCGCCGCCTGGCGGGTGAGGCTGTCACCGACTTCAACATGATCGAAGACGGTGACAAGGTCATGGTCTGCCTGTCGGGCGGCAAAGACAGCTACACCATGCTCGATGTTCTGCTGCACCTGCAGAAGGTGGCACCGATCAAGTTCGAGATCGTTGCGGTGAACATGGACCAGAAACAACCGGGGTTCCCCGAGGACGTGCTGCCGGCCTACCTCAAGACCTTGGGTATCGAGTACCACATTGTCGAGAAGGACACCTACTCGGTGGTCAAGGAATTGATCCCGGAAGGCAAGACCACCTGCTCGCTGTGCTCGCGCCTGCGTCGTGGCACCCTGTACACCTTCGCTGACGAAATCGGCGCGACCAAGATGGCCCTGGGTCATCACCGTGATGACATTGTCGAGACATTCTTCCTCAACATGTTCTTCAATGGCACGCTCAAGGCCATGCCGCCAAAACTGCTGGCCGACGATGGCCGCAACGTGGTCATCCGGCCGTTGGCCTACTGCAGCGAGAAGGACATTCAGGCCTACTCGGACATGAAAGAATTCCCGATCATCCCGTGCAACCTCTGTGGTTCGCAGGAAAACCTGCAGCGTCAGGTCGTCAAGGACATGCTTCAGGAGTGGGAGCGCAAGTCGCCGGGGCGTACCGAGAGTATCTTCCGTGGCCTGCAGAACGTGGTGCCGTCGCAACTGGCCGACCGCAACCTGTTCGATTTCGTCAATCTGCGCATCGACGACACCGCGACGCCGCGTTTCCTCGACGTGCTGAACATCTGACGAACCACTCGGCAAGGAACCGCCATGCGTGATTATCAATGGCTGCATGAGTACTGCCTGAACCGATTCGGCTCTGCCGCTGCACTGGAGGCGTATCTGCCGGTGCCGCGCACCCCGGCGCAGTTGCGTGCGATCAGTGACGACCGTTATCTGTCGACCCTGGCCCTGCGCGTGTTTCGTGCCGGGCTCAAGCACAGCCTGGTCGATGCCAAGTGGCCGGCGTTTGAGCAGGTGTTCTTCGGTTTCGACCCGGAAAAGGTCGTGCTGATGGGCGCTGAGCATCTGGAACGGTTGATGCAGGACACCCGCATCATCCGTCACCTGGGCAAGCTCAAGAGCGTGCCTCGCAATGCGCAGATGGTGTTGGATGTGGCAAAGGAGAGGGGGAGCTTTGGCGCCTTGATCGCCGACTGGCCAGTGACTGACATCGTCGGTTTGTGGAAGTACCTGGCCAAGCATGGCAACCAGCTTGGTGGCTTGTCGGCACCCCGTTTTCTGCGCATGGTCGGCAAGGATACGTTTATCCCTACCGACGACATGGTTGCGGCCCTTGTAGCTCAGGACATCATCGACAAGGCGCCGACCAGCCTGCGGGATCTGGCGCGGGTGCAGGCGGCGTTCAATCAGTGGCACGCCGAAAGCGGGCGGCCACTGTGTCAGCTCTCAGTGATGCTGGCGCATACCGTTAACCATTGAGGTCAAGGCGGGTGGGGGATCGCTGGGCTCAGTGTTGCGCCGAGCCTTCACCCGCCAGTTTGCGGTCATACTGAAACCGCCAGCGCACATACAGCAAGGCGCTGATGAACAGCGCCAGGCTCAGCAGCACTTCCAGCCAGCCGAACAGTGCCCGGTCCGGGACGAAGGTGGCCTGTACACCGCTGATGAAATACAGGTTTACCACGAAGCAGATCCAGGCATGAGCGCGCGCACTGCCCAGCAGTATGCCCGGCATCAGTATCAGCAACGGTACCAGTTCGACGCCGAGAATCACCCAGGAGCGCGCGCCATGCAGCTCGGCGAACAGCAGGGTGTTGACGCTCAACAGAGCGATCAAGCCGACGAATGTCGCCAGGCTCAGCGCCCGGCTGATACGCACACGTGGAGCCAACCACTCCAGTGGGGGCAGTATTTTCGGCTTCTTAGCCACGGCCGTTCTCCAGTAGCGTAGCGGTGCTCGCCAAGCGTTGGCCGAGCGCCCGGCACAGGGCGATTTCATCGGCGTCCAGGGCGCGCTTGCCGTCAGCTCCGGCGTGGTGGCTGGCGCCATAAGGGGTGCCACCTCCACGGGTTTCCAGCAGCGCCGACTCGCTGTAGGGCAGGCCCATGATCAACATGCCATGGTGCATCAGCGGCAGCAGCATGGACAGCAGCGTCGATTCCTGGCCGCCATGCAGGCTGGCAGTGGAGGTGAACACCGCGGCGGGTTTGCCGACCAGGCCGCCGCTCAGCCAGAGGCTGCTGGTGCTGTCGATGAAGTACTTGAGAGGTGCGGCCATGTTGCCGAAGCGAGTCGGGCTGCCCAGTGCCAGGCCGGCACAATTACGCAGGTCGTCAAGGCTGGCATACAACGCACCGTTTTCCGGGATGCTCGGGGCAACGGCTTCGCACTCGCTGGAAATGGCCGGTACGGTGCGAATACGGGCTTCCAGGCCGCCCAGTTCAACGCCACGGGCAATCTGCCGGGCCATCTCACTGGTGGAGCCATGGCGGCTGTAATACAGAATGAGGATGTAGGGCGTGCTCACGAAAGGATCTCCAGCACCTTTTCGGGTGGCCGGCCAATCACGGCGTTGTCGCCCGCGACCAGAATCGGTCGCTCGATCAGTTTCGGGTGGCTGACCATGGCGGCAATCAGTTCATCTTCGGATAGGGCAGGGTTTGCCAGGTCGAGGCTCTTGTACTCGTCTTCGCCACTGCGCAGCAGTTCACGGGCTGTCATTCCCAGTTTGCCGAGCAGGCTGCGCAGCGTCGCCGCGTCGGGTGGTGTTTCCAGGTAGCGTACTACGGTTGGCGCCAGGCCGCGGGCCTCGAGCAGTTCCAGCGCACCACGGGATTTGGAGCAGCGTGGGTTATGGTAAAGCGTCAAGTCGGTCATGTTCGGGTCGCATCCAGCATGAAGTGGCGGCTATTCTAACCGCAGCGACTTCGCATTTTGCTTGAATATTCAATAAGGATTGACCCATGACAAGGCGATTGGCAGCAGTACTGGCGATCACTACGAGCCTGTTGCTCGGCGGTTGCGGCGCAGACTATGGGCTGGATCAAAATGGCCGCAAAGTGGCGGCCGAACACGTGGATGGGCGTTGGCTGGTGCTCAACTATTGGGCTGAATGGTGTGGCCCGTGCCGTACGGAGATTCCGGAGCTCAATGCAGTGGCCAAAGACCTGCAGGCCAAGGGCGTGACGGTGCTCGGGGTGAATTTCGACGGCCTGCGCGGTGATGAGCTGAAAAAGGCCAGTGATGCGCTGGGGATCGGGTTCACCGTGCTTGCTGACGACCCGGCCGAGCGCTTTGAGTTGCCGCGCAGTGAGGGTTTGCCGGTCACTTACATCATTGACGACAAGGGCAAGGTGCGCGAGCAGTTGCTGGGTGAGCAGACCGCAGCGGGCATTACCGAGAAGCTGACCGCACTCAAGGGCGCCTGATCCGTCGGTATCCCGCGCAGCCAGGCAGTGGTTTGCGCGTCCCTGCAGGGGCCAGCAATGCCGGCCCCTGCAGAACATGACGGGTACTTAGCCTTCTTCAGGCCAAAAACGCAGTGGCTTGCCTTGTGCTGGCCAGAACCGTACCTGTTCGATTGGCGAGATGTCCCAGCGTTCGACCTCTCCCAATGCCTGCAGGAAACGTTGCTCCTGTTCCATCAGTGCCGGTGCGCAGCGCTTGCGGGTGCTGCCAATTTTACCGAAGCTCAGTTTGTTTCCGTCCAGCTGATACGGCGCGAACCAGTGGTTGCAGCCCGCATTGCCATACGCCCGGCCATCGGCTGCCAAGGTCAGCGTCAGGTGGCTGTAGTCCATCAGTGGCCGTTCGCCAATCCATTCCAGTATGTAGCTTTGCTCCTGCTCAAGCTTCATTGGCTCGGCAGCGCAGCCGACCAGGCCTGCGGCTGCCAGGGCCGATAACAGAAGTTGTTTCACTGCGCCTGCCCCCGGCATTTCGGGCACGTATGTTTGTCGCCCTGGGTGGTCCAACCCAGTTCGGCAATACGCGCCACGGCGGCGGGTTGTTGGGCCTTGTTGCCCAGCTTGGCGTCTACCGCGAACTCGAAGTCGAGGCTGGCTTGGCAGCTGTCGCAGTTGACTTGCCACTGATGGATCGCCAGTTCGCCGAAGACCGGGCCACTGGCCACGGCTACCCATTGACCGGGCGGGTTGATCAGGTGGCGTACTTTTTCCACGGTAAGGCGCATTGACAGGGTCTTGCTGCCCTTGAGGGTCACCAGCAAGACATCGTCATTGTGGATTGAGCCACCATTGCCAGTGACCTGGTAGCGACCTGGTGCCAGAGAGCGGCATTCGATCAGGGTGTGTTGCGGATTAAACAGGTTGTAGCGGAAATCGTGTTCGACCATGGGTCCTCCAAATCTGCCGCGTATCCTAGCATCAACCTTCGACCAGATTCTGCGGATTCCCGACCGCCCAGCGGGCAATGTTTTCCAAGGTGGTCTGGGCAATGGCGGCCAGGGCTTCATGAGTAAGGAACGCCTGGTGGGCGGTGATGATCACGTTGGGGTAGGTCAGCAGCCGCGCCAGCACATCATCCTGTAGAGGTTGGTCGGAGCGATCTTCAAAGAACAGCTGTGCTTCTTCCTCGTAGACGTCCAGGCCCAGGTAGCCGAGTTGGCCGCTTTTCAGGGCATCACTCAGAGCTGGGGTGTCCACCAGCGCGCCACGGCCGGTGTTGATCAACATCGACCCGCGTTGCATCAACGCCAGGCTCTGCTGATTGATCAGGTGGCGGGTTTGCTCGGTCAAGGGGCAATGCAGGCTGACGATGCGTGCCTGAGCCAACAACTCCGGCAACGGTAGGTAGCGTGCGCCAAGATCCTGCATTTGAGGGTTGGGGAAGGGGTCGTAGGCCAGTAGCTGGCAGCCGAAGCCGGCCATGATTCGTGCAAAGGCCAAGCCTATCTGGCCGGTACCGATCACCCCGACGGTTTTGCCGTAGAGGTCGAAGCCTGTCAGCCCATGCAGGCTGAAGTCGCCTTCGCGGGTGCGGTTATAGGCCCGGTGCAGGCGTCGATTGAGGGCCAGAATCAATGCCACGGCGTGTTCGGCGACGGCGTGCGGTGAATAGGCTGGCACGCGCACCACGCTCAGCCCCAGGCGTTTGGCGGCCTTCAGGTCAATATGGTTATAGCCGGCCGAGCGCAAGGCGATCAGCTGCGTGCCTCCGGCCGCCAGATGCTCCAGCACCGGTGCTGACAAATCATCGTTGATGAAGGCGCAGACAATCTCATGGCCTGCCGCCAGCATGGCGGTAGCCTCGGTCAGGCGCGCAGCCTGGAAGTTCAGGGTCAGCCCTTCCATGGCGGGCGCGGCACGGAAACTCTCCTGGTCGTATGTCTGGCTGCTGAAAAATAGTGCGCGCATGGCAAAGCTCCTTGGCATCGAATGCCGCCAGTTTAAACAACAGCCACGCCGCTGGCTTTGTCTCAGGTCAGACGCTCAGCCGCGCCTGGGCGCTGAGCCGGGCAAGGGCGCGATCCAGTTCGTCGAGGGCCTGTTGGGCTTGCGGCGCATTTTGTTTAAGTAACGTCTCGCAGCGCTGGCAGGCGGCGCGCAGTTGCGGCACACCACAATAGCGGGTGGCGCCATTGAGACGGTGAACCCGTTCGATCAGCGCGGTGCGGTCACTCGCATGGCGTGCGGTACGGATGGCATCGCGGTCGGCGTCCAGTGAGGCCAGCAGCATTGCCAGCATGTCAGCCGCCAGGTCCGGTTTACCTGCGGCCAGACGCAGGCCTTCTTCCGGGTCGAGTACTTTGAGTTCGGCACTGTCGACCGGGCGCTCGCTGAAACGTTCTACAGGCGGCTTGGCCAGTGAGAGCCCCGTCCATTTCAGCAGGACCTGGGCCAATTGCCGCTCACTGACTGGCTTGGTCAGGTAGTCGTCCATACCGCTGTGCAGCAAGGCGAGTTTTTCGTTGGCCATCGCGTGGGCGGTCAGTGCCACGATCGGCAGCGCTGCGCTATCGTTTTCGGTTTCCCAGAGACGTATTTGTTCGGTGCATTCGCGCCCGTCCATGCCCGGCATCTGTACGTCCATCAGAACGAGGTCGAAGCAGTCCTCCTGTACCGCCTTGATCGCCGCGCTGCCGCTATCGACGGCCTCTACCGAGGCGCCAAGGTCTTCCAACAGTGTTTGTACCAGGAGCAGGTTGGCAGGGTTGTCGTCGACACACAGCACTTTGGGTTGGCGCTGCCCCGGCACTTGACGCGTCAGTTCTGCCTCACTGCGTCGTGGTTCGGTCAAATCCAGCAGGGCGCGGCGCAGTTTGCGGGTACAGGTTGGTTTGACCTGCAATTGGCTGTGCGGGTTCGGCAGGCAGGCTTGAAACGCGCGTTGCTCGGTGGTCGGGCACAGCACCATGGTCTGGCAACCCTGTTTTTCGAGGGTTTGCACGTGCTGACCAAGTCGCTCAGGGGACAGGTTGGCAAGGCTTACGCCGAGCACCGCCAACTCAAATGGCTGGCCGGCCAGGCGAGCCGCATCAATGCCATTGAGCAACTGATCGAGCGTGTTGAACACCGTAATGCTCAGCCCGCAGTCCTGCAGTTGGTGCTGCAGGGCCTGGCACGCCAGGGGGTGCGGGTCGATTATGGCGGTGCGGCGTCCCTGCAGCGACGATGGCGGCAGGTCTTCAGCATCATCCAGGGCTTTAGGCAAGCGTAGGCTGACCCAGAACTGAGAGCCTTCGCCCGGGGTACTGTCGACACCAATTTCGCCGCCCATCTGTTCAATCAGTCGCTTGGATATCACCAGCCCTAGCCCCGTTCCACCTGGCTGGCGGGAGAGGGAGTTATCGGCTTGGCTGAATGCCTGGAACAGGGCACGCACGTCTTGCGGCGACAGCCCGATGCCTGTGTCCTGAACGCTGATGCGCAGGTGGACACTGTCCTCCTGATCATCGTCGTCATCCTCTAGCATCACACGTGCGACGATGGTGCCCTCACGCGTGAACTTGATGGCGTTGCTGACCAGGTTAGTGATGATCTGCTTCAGTCGCAGCGGGTCGCCAACCAGCGACAACGGGGTGTCGCGGTAAATCACGCTGACCAGTTCAAGCTGCTTGGCGTGGGCCGAAGGGGCGAGAATGGTCAGGGTTTCCTGAATGACGTCGCGCAGGTTGAACGGAATGCTGTCGAGCACCAGTTTCCCAGCCTCGATTTTCGAGAAGTCGAGAATCTCGTTGATGATGCCCAGCAGGTTGTCGGCAGACTTCTCAATGGTGCCCAGGTACTCAAGCTGGCGCGGGCTCAGCTCGCTTTTCTGCAGCAGGTGGGTAAAACCGAGGATGCCATTGAGCGGGGTGCGGATCTCATGGCTCATGTTGGCCAGAAACTCTGACTTGATCCGGCTGGCTTCCAGGGCTTCCTTGCGCGCCATATCCAGTTCGATGTTCTGGATCTCGATGGTTTCCAGGTTCTGACGAACATCCTCTGTTGCCTGGTCGATGCTGTGCTGCAGTTCTTCATGGGCGTTTTGCAGGGTTTGGGCCATGCGGTTGATGCCGTCGGCCAGCTCATCCAGTTCGTAACTCCCCAGCCTAGGTAGGCGTTGCTCCAGGTTGCCGTCCTTGAGCTGGTTCACCGCATGCTTGATCTGCCCTAGAGGGCCGTTAATGGTCCGGCTTATGCGCAAGGCAACCAGGGCGGTTACAACCAGGCCGATGAAAATCAGCAGCATGCTGGCAAAGAGGCTGCGGTAGCCCCGTAGGAGTGTGCCGTCATGGGACAGTTCGACTTCCACCCAGCCGAGCAGGCGGTGGGATTCGCCGGGAATCAATTCGCCCGCCAGATCGCGATGGCGGCCAAATACCGGTAGCAGATAGCGCGTCGCGTCGCTGCCGCTGCGCTGCAACAACTGGGTTGTGTCGCCATTGGGTGCCTGGTTGAGCATGCTCGGTCCGGCATGGGCAAGGCTGCTGCGGTCGGGCGCAAGAAAACCTACCGCACGTACATCGGCTTGTTCCAGTGCCTGAGCGGCGATGCGCTCCAGTTGTGCGGGGTTGTTGCTGACCAGTGCCGGTGCCACCAGAGGGGCCAGTTGCTCCGCAATCATCTTGCCGCGTTGCAGCAGTTGGGACTGCAACTCGTTTTGCTGCAGCCAGGTGAAATAGCCACCCAGTACCAGCGCCATCAGGCTGGTCGGCAAGAGCGCGAGCAACAGCACACGGCTTCTGATACCCAATCTATTCAGCACGCCACTCTCCTGTGCTCAGGCAATTGCTGTAAGACGCCGTAAGATCCAAGTGGCGGCCCAAGTCGGAAAATTACCGCGACTATCGAAGCAATGCACTCATTTGTATCTACTTTTATCTTTTTGTGGGAATTTTCCTAGATGTTTGTCGGTAATTGGTTGCTTGATGCGTGTGTAATCTGAATAATCATGTTATTGAGAATTACTAGCGTCTACCAATGAGTCCCGTAATTACGCCTGTCCCCAACATTCTTGCAATCGAAGACGACCCGATCCTGGGTAGCTACGTGCATGAACAGATGCAACGCAGTGGCTTTCGGGTGACCTGGTGCCGGGATGGCGGTGAGGGGTTGGCGCTGGCAACGCGTGAGCCTTTCGATGTCGTGTTGATGGATATCCTGCTGCCGGGATTGAATGGCCTGGATGCCTTGTCGCAGTTGCGTGCGTGCAGTTCGACACCGGTCATTCTGATGTCCGCCCTGGGCGCGGAGGCCGACCGTATCAGTGGCTTTCAGCGAGGCGCGGACGATTACTTGCCCAAGCCTTTCAGCATTGCTGAGTTACGGGTGCGGGTCGAAGCGATCCTGCGCCGGGTTGCACTGGAGCGACGCCACCAGCAACCCGAGCCGATGCTTTCAGGCGGGCTGCTGTTCGATGAGCGGATCACTGATGTGTGTTTCGAGCAGCGCTGGGCCGGGCTGACCCCCAGTGAATATCGCCTGCTGGAAACCCTTCAGCGCAATGTCGAAGAGGTACTGAGCAAGCCGTTCCTCTACCAGCAGGTACTGCAGCGCGGTTACTCCCGGCACGACCGTAGCCTGGATATGCATGTGAGCCAGATTCGCCGGAAACTGAAGCGCATTGGTTACCTGGAGCGGCAAGTGCTGACTGTTTGGGGCAAAGGCTACCGGCTCAGCGCTGTCGAGGCCGGTTAAGTGCCCGGTCGTTATTCACTGTTCTGGAAGCTGGCCGTTCTGCTGGTGGGCTTCTGCCTGCTGATGATCGCGTTGAGCTGGACCTGGGGCCGTCAAATGGAGACCCGTACAGCCTTTCTCTCAAGCACCGCACGAGCAACGCTCGAGGCGTATGCAGCAGACGCCGAACAGGCCTGGCGACGCGGCTCAGAGGCGGCGGTCGACGATTGGCTGGAAGGTGTGCGTCGCCGTGAAGGTGTCTGGGTCGGGGTCATTGGCCGTGATTTGCAATCCCTTGGCAGCCTGCCTTTGAGTGACGCCGAAAGCCAGCGCCTGACCGCCCTGCGCGGGGTTGATTGGCCGATCAGTCGCCGCGCCACGCAGCCCCCCTGGATCAAGCTGCCTTTTCCCCTGGACGCCACTCAGGGCAGTCTGGTCATCGAGTTGCCGCAGCGATTGATGCCCCAGCGCCATGTCACGTTGCTCTGGGCCGTGGTTATCAACGGGCTGATTCCTGGTCTGTTGACGTTACTGTTCTGTGTCGGGCTCTACCGCATGTTGATCATGCCGTTGAACCAACTGCGTCACCAGGCCAACGCCTGGCGGGCCAATCAGCTTTCAGCGCGGGTAGCCAGTACGACCACCAGCCGGCGTGATGAACTTGGCGAGCTGGGGCGTGCATTCGATGATATGGCCCAACGGCTACAACGCACCGTTACTCTGCAGCAGCAGTTGCTGCGAGACTTGTCTCATGAGTTGCGTACGCCCCTCAGTCGGTTGCGTGTTGCCTGTGACTCGGAGGTTGATGAGCGGGGCTTGCGTGAGCGCTTGAGCCGCGAGGTCGACGGCATGCAGCGGCTGGTTGAAGATGCGCTGCAACTGGCATGGCTTGATGCTGAGCAAAGCCCTCTGACCAGAGAGCCGATCCAGGTACAGGCACTGTGGGAGATGCTGGTCGAGGATGCCTGTTTTGAAAGTGGCTGGTCGGCGGATCAACTGCAGTGCTCGCTGGACGGCTCCTGCTGGGTGCTGGGTAACCTCAACAGCCTGGCCCAGGCATTGGAAAACATTCTGCGCAATGCCATCCGGCATTCACCTGCCGAAGGTGTGATTCGCCTGAGTGGACGCCATAGCGGCAGCCTGTGGGTCCTCTGGATAGACGATCAGGGGGGCGGCGTGGCCAAGGGCGAACTGGAACGTATTTTCGATCCTTTCGCCCGGTTGGATGGTTCACGCCCCGGTGATGGCGGCTTTGGCCTGGGGTTGAGCATCGCCCGCAATGCGCTGACGCGCCAAGGCGGGCAGCTATGGGCGCAGAATACTGATGAAGGTCTGCGGCTGCTGATGCAATTGCCTGCTGCAACCGAGCTTATAGCTCAAGGCTATAAGGAGCATACATTGCGTGATATGGGCGCACGCCGTTTGCCGGTATGATGAATACCCCCGCAGTCTGGATTGCGAATACGCCATGACCTTGCAGTACCCTACGATCGCCGATTGCGTCGGCAACACGCCCTTGGTTCGCCTGCAGCGCATTGCTGGCGATACGAGCAACACCCTCCTGCTCAAGCTTGAAGGCAATAACCCGGCAGGTTCGGTCAAGGACCGGCCAGCGTTGTCGATGATTACCCGTGCCGAACTGCGCGGGCAGATCAAGCCGGGTGACACCCTGATCGAAGCGACCTCGGGTAATACCGGGATTGCCCTGGCCATGGCAGCGGCGATCAAGGGCTACAAGATGATTCTGATCATGCCGGACAACTCCAGCGCCGAGCGCAAGGCGGCCATGACCGCCTACGGTGCCGAGCTGATCCTGGTCAGTAAGGAAGAGGGCATGGAAGGTGCCCGCGATCTGGCCGGGCGGCTGCAGGCCGAAGGCCGTGGCCAGGTGCTCGACCAGTTCGGCAATGGTGATAACCCTGAAGCCCATTACGTCAGCACTGGCCCGGAAATCTGGCGCCAGACCCAGGGCACCATTACCCATTTCATCAGCTCCATGGGTACCACCGGTACCATCATGGGCTGCTCGCGCTACCTGAAGGAGCAGAACCCGGCGGTGCAGATCGTCGGCCTGCAGCCGATGGAAGGCTCTGCTATTCCTGGCATTCGCCGTTGGCCGCACGAGTACCTGCCGAAAATCTTCGAGGCCGAGCGCGTTGACCGTGTGGTCGATATGGCCCAGGCCGAGGCAGAAGACACCACCCGCCGTCTGGCCCGTGAAGAAGGTATTTTCTGTGGCGTGTCCTCTGGCGGTGCCGTGGCGGCCATGTTGCGCCTGTCTCGCGAGGTAGAGAACGCGGTCATGGTGGCGATCATTTGCGACCGTGGCGACCGTTACCTGTCGACCGGCATTTTTGACGCTGGTAACTGATGTCCAAGAATAAACGTAATAGCGGCCTGCGCTTTCAGCCGGCCGGCGGCAGCCGTACCCCACAGGTTCCTGTTGGCAAGAAGCAGCGCCTGACACTCGAACGCTTGTCCGGCGACGGCCGTGGCATCGCATTTGTTGAGGGGCGTACCTGGTTTGTCAGCGGTGCGCTGGCGGGTGAAGAGGTCGAAGCGCGGGTGCTCAGCGCCCATGGCAAGGTGGTCGAGGCACGTCTGGAGCGTGTATTCAGCGCCAGCCCGCTGCGGCGTACGGCCCCTTGCGCGCATGCGGCCCGTTGCGGTGGCTGCAACCTGCAGCACCTGCCCCATGCCGAGCAGTTGGCGCTCAAGCAGCGCCTGCTCGCCGAACAGTTGCAGCGTGTAGCGGGCGTTGAGCCTGAGCACTGGGCACCGCCGCTGAGTGGGCCTGAGTTCGGCTACCGGCGGCGTGCGCGCGTTGCAGTGCGTTGGGATGCCCGCGCCAAACACCTGGAGGTTGGTTTCCGTGCCGAGGCCAGTCAGGATATCGTTGCGATCGATGAATGTCCGGTGCTGGTCGACGCCCTGCAGCCGATCATGCAGCAGTTGCCTGCCGTGTTGCGCGGCTTGCGCAAACCTCAAGTGATCGGCCATGTCGAATTGTTCAGCGGTACGGCGCTGGCGCTGTTGCTGCGCCATACCGCTCCGCTGGCGGAGGGCGATCTACAGCAACTGCAGGCGTTCTGTAACGACGCTGGCGTGCAACTCTGGTTGCAGGGAGAGGGTGAGCCGACCGCGGTTGATCCGAGCCAGGCGTTGGGTTTTGTTCTTGAGCCGTGGGGCCTGGAGCTGGCTTACCGCCCAGGTGACTTCGTTCAGGTCAATGCCCAGGTCAATACCGCGATGATCGAACAGGCACTGGCCTGGTTGGCACCGCAGAATGACGAGCGTGTGCTTGACCTGTTCTGCGGCCTGGGTAACTTCGCTTTGCCACTCGCCCGACAAGCCCGCGAAGTCGTGGCGGTGGAAGGGGTGCAGACCATGGTCGAGCGTGCCGCGGAAAACGCCCGCAGTAATAATTTGCATAACGTGCGCTTTTTTCAGGCCGATTTGTCCCAACCTCTGGCAGGCATGGAGTGGGCCGGTGAGGGCTTTTCTGCGGTACTCTTGGATCCACCACGGGACGGTGCGCTTGAGGTGGTCAGAAATATTGCGAACCTGGGTGCCAAGCGTCTGGTCTATGTTTCGTGTAACCCGGCCACTCTGGCGCGCGATACCCAAGCGTTGCTCGGGCAGGGTTACCGGTTAAAGTGTGCCGGGATACTCGACATGTTTCCTCAGACGGCCCATGTCGAGGCCATGGCGTTATTCGAGGCGGGCTAGCGTAGCAAGCCCGTTCGGCGGTTGCCCCTTGGATCCGGCAGGGGCAACGCCTGTGATTTCAAGCGCATTACGTATGCGCGGTAGGGAAAGGTAAACAAAGATGGTACAGGTGAGAGTGCACCAGCCGGTCAACACCGACGGTAGTATCAATCTCGAGGCATGGCTGGATCATGTGGTCAGCGTCGATACGGCGCTGGACCGGGAAGCCCTCAAGGCCGCCTGTGAGTTCACCCAGGATGTCGAGAAAAAGGGCAACCCGGCCAAGCATTCCTGGGCCGACGGTACGTCGAGTTTTCAGGCCGGGCTTGAGATCGCGGAAATTCTCGCTGATCT
This sequence comes from Pseudomonas sp. AL 58, assembly GCF_036348395.1. Taxonomy (NCBI): domain Bacteria; kingdom Pseudomonadati; phylum Pseudomonadota; class Gammaproteobacteria; order Pseudomonadales; family Pseudomonadaceae; genus Pseudomonas; species Pseudomonas sp. AL 58. Next base: position 208,199 of record NZ_JAZBQR010000007.1, on the reverse strand, counting down.
GAAGCTTGATCAGGATTCTCTGGTGGCCGCGGTCATCTATCGCTCTGTGCGCGAAGGCAAGGTAACCCTGGCCGAGGTGGGCCAGCGCTTTGGTCAGGTCGTGTCCAAGCTGATCGATGGTGTGCTGCGTATGGCGGCCATCACCGATAGCCTCAATCCGCGTCATTCCTTGGTACTTGGCTCTCAGGCGCAGGTTGAAAACCTGCGCAGGATGCTCGTGGCCATGGTCGACGATGTGCGCGTGGCCCTGATCAAGCTGGCTGAGCGCACGTGTGCGATCCGTGCGGTGAAGAGTGCCGACGACGAGAAGCGCCACCGGGTCGCCCGCGAAGTGTTCGATATCTACGCGCCGTTGGCGCATCGCCTGGGTATCGGGCATATCAAGTGGGAGCTGGAAGACCTGTCCTTCCGCTACCTGGAGCCTGAACAGTACAAGCAGATCGCCAAGTTGCTGCATGAGCGCCGGCTGGATCGCGAGCGCTTCATTTCTGATGTCATGAATCAGCTGCAGAACGAACTGCTGGCTACCGGGGTCAAGGCTGACATCAGTGGCCGTGCCAAGCATATCTATTCGATCTGGCGCAAAATGCAGCGCAAGGGCCTGGAGTTCAGCCAGATCTACGACGTGCGGGCGGTGCGCGTGCTGGTTCCGGAAATGCGCGACTGTTATACCGCGCTGGGTATCGTGCATACCCTTTGGCGGCACATTCCCAAGGAGTTCGACGACTACATCGCCAACCCCAAGGAGAATGGTTACCGCTCCCTGCATACTGCGGTTATCGGCCCAGAGGGCAAGGTACTGGAGGTTCAGATCCGTACCCACGCCATGCATGAAGAGGCCGAGCTCGGCGTCTGTGCGCATTGGCGCTACAAGGGCACGGATGTCAAATCCAGCTCCAACCACTATGAAGAGAAAATTTCCTGGCTGCGTCAGGTCCTCGAGTGGCATGAAGAGCTGGGCGATATTGGTGGCCTGGCTGAACAGTTGCGGGTCGACATCGAGCCGGATCGGGTCTATGTCTTTACCCCGGACGGGCATGCCATTGACCTGCCCAAGGGCGCGACCCCGCTCGACTTCGCCTACCGCGTGCATACCGAAATTGGCCACAACTGCCGCGGCGCCAAGATCAATGGGCGGATCGTACCCCTCAACTACAGCCTGCAGACCGGTGAGCAGGTCGAAATCATCACCAGCAAGCACGGTAATCCGAGCCGTGACTGGCTGAACACGAACCTGGGCTATGTCACCACCTCGCGGGCACGGGCCAAGATCGTACACTGGTTCAAGCTGCAGGCCCGTGATCAGAACGTTGCCGCAGGCAAGACCTTGCTTGAGCGTGAACTCACGCGGCTGGGCCTGCCTCAGGTGGACTTTGAGCGCCTGGCGGAAAAAGCCAACGTCAAGACCGCCGAGGATATGTTTGCTTCGTTGGGCGCCGGCGACTTGCGCCTGGCCCATTTGGTCAACGCCGCACAGCAACTGGTGGAACCGGAGCGTGTTGAGCAACTGGAGTTCATCACCCGCAAGGCGACCGGTATCAAACCGGGCAAGCGCGGTGATATCCAGATCCAGGGCGTGGGTAACCTGCTGACGCAGATGGCGGGTTGCTGCCAGCCGCTGCCGGGGGATGCCATCGTTGGCTATATCACCCAGGGCCGCGGCGTGACCATCCACCGTCAGGATTGCGCTTCGGCGTTGCAGTTGGCCGGGCGTGAGCCGGAGCGGATCATCCAGGTAAGCTGGGGGCCGGTACCGGTGCAGACGTATCCGGTGGATATCGTCATCCGTGCCTACGACCGTCCGGGCTTGCTGCGTGACGTCTCTCAAGTGCTGCTTAACGAGAAGATCAACGTGCTGGCGGTCAACACCCGCTCGAACAAGGAAGACAACACTGCGCTGATGTCGCTGACCATCGAAATTCCGGGGCTTGATGCACTAGGACGCTTGTTGGGGCGTATTTCGCAATTGCCGAACATCATCGAGACGCGGCGTAATCGTACTTCCTGAGGTGCTTTCGCCTGCACTGCCAGTTTCCCCGGGAGCTGCAGTGCGGGCGATGATGCCAGGCCCTCCGACACAGAGAACCCAAGATGTACACCCTAGACGACTTGCTTCATCTCATGGCGCGCCTGCGTGATCCGCAGTACGGTTGCCCGTGGGACCTCAAGCAGACCTACGCGAGCATTGTTCCCTACACGCTTGAAGAAGCCTACGAGGTGGCTGATGCCATCGAACGCAGTGATTTCGAGCACCTGCAAGGTGAGTTGGGCGATCTGCTGTTTCAGGTGGTGTATTACAGCCAATTGGCCCGGGAGGAGGGGCGCTTCGAGTTTGAGGCTGTAGTCGATAGCATCACTCGCAAACTGATTCGTCGTCATCCCCATGTGTTTCCAACGGGGGAGCTGTATGCGCCGCTGGATACGCCGCGCCTCGATGAAGGCCAGGTCAAGCAGCGCTGGGAAGAAATCAAGGCTCAGGAGCGCGCCGAGAAGGCCGAGCCTGAGCAGTTGTCGCTGCTCGATGACGTGCCGGCAGCCTTGCCGGCCTTGTCGCGAGCGGCCAAGCTGCAAAAACGTGCGGCTCAGGTCGGCTTTGACTGGCCTGATGCCTTGCCTGTGTTGGACAAGGTCCGTGAGGAGCTCGATGAAGTGCTCCAGGCCATGGCCGACAATGACCCGGCGGCATTGGCCGACGAGGTGGGCGACTTGTTGTTTGCCGCCGTCAATCTGGCGCGGCATGTGAAAGTCGATCCGGAAACCGCGCTGCGTGGCGCCAATGGCAAGTTCGAAAGACGCTTCCGTTTTATCGAACAGGCATTGCGCGATATGGGCCGTCCGATCGAAGATTGCACCCTCGAAGACTTGGACGCGCTCTGGGGCGAGGCCAAACGTCAGGAAAAGAACCTGTCCAGCTGCGGCTGAACTGTTGCATAAGTGAGTAAGCATCCATGAGTCTTTCCCTTCGTGACCAATTGCTCAAGGCCGGTCTGGTCAACCAGAAGCAGGTCAAGCAGGTCACCAAAGAGCAGAAGAAGCAAAAACGCCTGGAGCATAAAGGCCAGGTAGAAGTTGATGACACCCAGCAGCGTCTGGCCAAGGAAGCCATGGCCGAGAAGGCCAAGCGCGACCAGGAGCTGAACCGTCAGCAGCAGGAGAAGGCCGAGCAGAAGGCCCGTGCTGCTCAGGTCAAGCAACTGATTGAAGTGTCGCGCTTGCCCAAGCTGAACACTGAGGACTACTACAACTTCGTGGACGACAAGAAGGTCAAGCGCCTGTCGGTCAACGCCCTGATGCGGAGCAAGCTGAGCAGTGGCTCGTTGGCTATCGTTCATCACGGTGGAGGTTACGAAGTGATTCCACGTGAAGCTGCGCTGAAGATCCAGGAGCGTGATCCCAAGCGTATCGTCCTGCTCAACACTCAGGTTGAGGAGCCGGATGCCGATGATCCGTACGCGGCCTATCAGATCCCTGATGATCTGATGTGGTAAAGCGACAAACCCCGCTTCGGCGGGGTTTGTCGTTATTGGCGCTGATACTAAAAACCCCGCACAGCGCGGGGTTTTCAGGTGTGCTGTCGGGCTTCAGTTGCCTTTGACAGGTTTTCCGTCGACCGTACCGTCCTGCAGTATGATCACGTATTCCTTGCCGTCGGTTTCAACCTGGCGCAGTTGTACCAGCAGGTAGTCCCAGTCCTTGGCGAACCACAGTTCAGTGATGCGCTTGCTCTGGCTTGGGTCGCGTACGCGCTCGACCTTGATGGCGTCAACCTGGCCGGCCTTGGTCGAGACTTTCTCTGTGCCCAGGACGCGGAAGTCGTAGGTGTCGATCTCGTCGCCATCGACCACTTGGTAGCTGATGCTTTTCTTGCCAGCGGCAACGTCATGTTGCAGTGCAAGCTGATACGAGGACTTGTCCAGCACGCCACGGTTGAGTGGCAGCTTTACGGCATCTCCACGGTCGGTGCCGGTGATCATGTTGCTTGACCAGTCGAAGTCCAGATCAACTTTTTTCGCCTTGCCCAAGCCGCCACGTTCGAAGTGGTAGGTTTGTGGCAGCAGGGTGTCCTTGTCCATGCGCAAGGTGCTTTGCTCGGTCAGGCTGGCGATCATCATCGCGGCCTTGAAGTTGAGGCTCCAGGTACCGTTGGCATTCTTGACCAGGCTGCGCTCGGCGGTGCCGCTCATGGGCAGCTGTTTCCAGTCGGCGGTGTAGCTGGCCGAGTAGGGCTTCAGCTCGGCTGCCTGAAGCGGTAACGCAAGCACGGCGAGGGCGAAAAGCAGGGCGCGACGCATAAAATCTCCTAGGGTCGAATCAAGTGGCCGCTGGCCGCCAGAGGCTGGCCATCCATTAACGCACCGGTTTCGCCCAAGCGTAAACGACCTTCAGCGAACCAGCGAACAGCCAGCGGGTAAATCTGATGTTCCTGGCGGTGAACCCTTTGTGCCAGGCTTTCTGGCGTGTCGTCCAACTCTACCGGTATTACTGCTTGTACGACCAGTGGTCCGCCGTCGAGTTCCTCGGTGACGAAGTGGACACTGCAGCCATGTTCGCGATCGCCGGCTTCCAGCGCGCGTTGATGGGTGTGCAGGCCCTTGTACTTGGGCAGTAGGGAGGGGTGGATGTTCAACAGCCGGCCCTGATAGTGGCGGACGAATCCGGCACTGAGAATGCGCATGAACCCGGCCAGTACGACCAGTTGCGGTGAGTAGCCGTCGATCAGCTCGATCAACGCCGCATCGAACGCCTCGCGGCCATCGAAGGCCTTGTGGTCGAGTACGGCGGTGTCGATGCCTGCATCGCGGGCGCGTTGCAGGCCGTAGGCATCGGCGCGGTTGGAAATCACCGCGCGGATCCGCACCGGGTTGCCCTCGGTGCGGGTGCTGTCGATCAGCGCTTGCAGGTTGCTGCCGGAACCCGACAGCAGTACCACTACATCACAGAGCGTGCTCGGCATTAGTGCGCCTTGAGGTTTTTCAGCTCGACCTGGGCAGCGCCCTCGGCAGCGGCGGCGATCTGGCCGATCACCCATGGCTGCTCGCCGGCTTCACGCAGCACGTCCAGCGCGCGCTGGACATCGTCCTGAGCCACGCAGATGACCATGCCGACGCCGCAGTTCAGTACGCGGTGCATTTCGGTCTCGTTGACGTTGCCTTGCTCTTGCAGCCAGTTGAACACGGCTGGACGCTCCCAGCTGGCGACATCGACAACCGCCTGTGCGCCTTTTGGCAGTACACGCGGGATGTTGTCGAGCAGGCCGCCGCCGGTGATGTGCGCCATGGCCTTGACCGCGCCAGTCTCCTTGATCAGCTTGAGCAGTGGCTTGACGTAGATGCGGGTCGGGGCCATCAGCAGGTCGGTCAGCGGTTTGCCGTCGAGCTGGATGTTCTCGATGTCCGCGCCAGCGACTTCGATGATCTTGCGGATCAGCGAGTAGCCGTTGGAGTGCGGGCCGGACGATGGCAGGGCGATCAGCGCGTCGCCGTTGGCAACACGGGAGCCGTCGATGATGTCGGCTTTCTCGACCACGCCGACGCAGAAGCCTGCCAGGTCGTAGTCTTCGCCTTCGTACATGCCCGGCATTTCGGCGGTTTCACCACCGACCAGCGAGCAGCCAGCCAGTTCGCAACCCGCGCCAATACCGGTAACCACCTGGGCTGCGGTGTCGACGTTGAGCTTGCCAGTGGCATAGTAGTCAAGGAAGAACAGTGGCTCGGCGCCACAGACCACCAGGTCGTTCACGCACATGGCGACCAGGTCGATGCCGATGCTGTCGTGCTTGTTCAGGTTCAGCGCCAGACGCAGCTTGGTGCCGACACCGTCGGTACCCGAGACCAGAACCGGCTGTTTGTAGCCGGCCGGGATTTCGCAGAGGGCGCCAAAACCGCCCAGGCCGCCCATGACTTCCGGGCGCGCCGTGCGCTTGGCCACGCCTTTGATGCGTTCGACCAATGCTTCACCGGCGTCGATGTCTACACCGGCGTCCTTGTAGCTCAGGGAGGGTTGCTTGCTCATGATCCAGGCCTTTAGGGGGGAGGGATTCGGGGGAATCGACCGTGACCTGCCAGGCAAAGCGGAGGTTTTCCTGCTGCCTGACCGTCGCCGGTCTGCGAAGGCGCGCGATTTTATCAGGGTTACCGGGTAGCGGCCATCCTCAGGCCGACGGGTAGAGCCTCAATCGACAGAAAAATGATGATTAACCACCTGCGACTGGTTGCCGCGCCATGGGCTGTATAAGGTATAGCCATGGTGTACTGATGAAAATGCCGTGACGATTGAATGTTTTACCGGGGCCTGTGGTCTCAACCCCGGGCGCGGTCAAGCGGTGCCTCTATTTATGAATGGACGGGAGTCCCACATGCGTTTGTGCTCATATCTGGTCCTCGGCTGTGTCGCGCTGTTTGGCCTGACCGCTCAGGCCGAAACCCTCTCCGGTTTGTACCAGGTGCGTCAACCGGTCAGCGGCCAAGGCGCCGAGGCACGCACCCAGGCTACCGAACAGGCGCTCAATACCCTGGTGTTGCGCCTGACCGGTGACAGTAAAGCCCTGCAGAACCCCGCCGTCGTGGCCCTTCGCAAAGACCCGCAACAGATCATCAGTCAGTTTGGCTATGAAGCCGGCCCGCCCGAAACCCTGTTGGTGGACTTCGACCCGGGCACAACTGATCGGGCGCTGCGCCAGGCGGGCTTGGCCCTGTGGGGGAATAATCGTCCGGCGATTCTCGGTTGGTGGTTGAACGATAGCGCTGAAGGTTCGAACCTGGTCGGCGACGGGCAAAGCAGTGCCGTGGCGTTGCGTCGTGCGGCCCAGCACCGTGGTCTGCCTCTGCGCTTGCCGCTGGGGGATCTGGGCGAGCAGTTGGTCGCTACCGCGAAAAACCTGGAAGGTACCGACCCGGCGCCGTTGCGCGATGCCTCCGAGCGTTATGGTGCCGATGCGTTGTTGGCAGTGCATGCCACCGAGGCCGACGGCAAATGGCAGGGTACCTGGCGCCTCTGGCAGGGCGACCAGCGTGAGCAGGGCAAGGTTGAGGGTGCGGACCCAGCAGCCCTGGCCGATGCGGTCATGCTGGCAGTGAGCAGTCGTTTGGCGTCGCGATTCGTTGCGCGCCCGGGAGCCAGCAGTGAAATGCAGCTACAGGTGCAAGGTGCGAATCTGGAGCGTTATGCCGAGTTGGGCCGTGTGCTGGAGCCATTTGGTGCACGCTTGGTCAGTGCCGAGAAGGACGTACTGACCTACTCGGTCACCGGTAGCAGTGAGCAACTGCGTGCCCAGCTTGGCCTGGCCAGGTTGCAGGAGGTGCCTGCAAGCACGCCGATCGCGACTGCGCCGGTCAGCGCTGATCCGGCGGTTGCCGGTACAAGCGCTGCGTCTGTTCAGCCGTTCAATGGCCTGCGTTTTCGCTGGTAAAGGGAGTTACTGATGACGGGTACGCGCCGCTGGGTGTGGTTGGGCATGGCGTTGCTCTGTGCAGCCCTGGTGTATTGGTTGCACGCGATTCTCTCGCCATTCCTGGTCGGGATCATGCTGGCGTACCTGGCCGACCCGCTGGTTGATCGGCTGGAACGTGCAGGGCTGTCACGCACCTGGGGTGTGGTAGTGGTCTTCAGTCTGTTCGGACTGGTGTTGCTGGCCCTGTTGCTGGTGTTGATTCCCATGCTGGCCAAGCAACTGGTGCGGCTCTATGAGCTGACACCGCAGATGCTGGATTGGTTGCAACACGTAGCATTGCCCTGGGTGCAGGCGCGCCTGGGGCTGGCGGACGGTTTCTGGCGTTTCGACAAGGTCAAGGCCGCGATCAGTGCGCATATGGGGCAAACCAGCGACATCGTCGGTGTGGTGTTGTCTCAGGCGACGGCATCGGGCCTGGCGTTGCTCGGCTGGTTGGCCAACCTGGTCTTGATTCCAGTGGTGGGTTTCTACCTGCTGCGCGATTGGGACCTGATGATGGCCCGGTTGCGCAGCCTGTTGCCGCGTCAGCGTGAGGCCCAAGTGGTCGTGCTGGCTGGCGAGTGTCACGAAGTGCTGGGGGCGTTCGTTCGTGGCCAGTTGCTGGTAATGCTGGCGCTGGGCGTGATCTATGCGGCCGGGTTGATGCTGGTCGGGCTTGAGCTCGGCTTGTTGATCGGTGTGCTGGCCGGGCTGGCCGCCATCGTGCCGTACATGGGGTTTATCATCGGCATTGGCGCGGCAATAGTCGCCGGGCTGTTCCAGTTTGGCGGCGAGTTGTATCCGCTGCTCGGCATTGTCGCCGTGTTCATGATTGGCCAGATGCTCGAAGGGATGGTGTTGACGCCCATGCTGGTCGGCGATCGCATTGGCCTGCACCCGGTGGCGGTGATTTTCGCCATACTTGCCGGCGGTGAGTTGTTCGGCTTTACCGGTGTGTTGCTGGCCTTGCCCGTTGCGGCGGTGATCATGGTTTTGGTGCGGCATGTCCATGACCTTTATAAAGAATCCGATATTTATGCGGGCCAGATCGATCCTGATCTTTAGGCTGATATCAGAAGGCTTGCACTCGTGTCAGGCATCTAATGCAAGCCTTTGATTTTGCTTATGGTCTTCTGCGATTGTGCGAGTGACCTCACGGGTATAAACTTTGCAGACTTTTCAAGAAAGGCCCTTTGCGGCTTCCCAAGCCGCCCAGCCAGCATGAAACCGATCCAGTTGCCCCTGGGTGTGCGTCTACGTGATGACGCCACCTTCATCAACTACTATCCGGGTGCCAACGCCGCAGCATTGGGCTACGTCGAGCGACTCTGCGAAGCCGACGCCGGCTGGACCGAAAGCCTTATCTATCTGTGGGGCAAACAGGGCGTGGGTCGCACTCACCTGTTGCAAGCGGCCTGCCTGCGTTTTGAGCAGATGGGCGAGCCGGCGGTCTATCTGCCGCTGGCGCAGTTGCTCGACCGTGGCATAGAACTGCTGGATAACCTCGAACAGTACGAGCTGGTCTGCCTCGACGACTTGCAGGCCATTGCCGGCAAGCCAGAGTGGGAAGAGGCGATGTTTCACCTGTTCAACCGCCTGCGTGACAGCGGTCGACGGTTGTTGATTGCCGCGTCCAGTTCGCCTCGCGAGCTGCCGATCAAGCTGGCTGACCTCAAGTCGCGCCTGACCATGGCGCTGATCTTCCAGATGCGTGCATTGTCCGATGAAGACAAGCTGCGCGCCCTGCAACTGCGTGCTTCGCGCCGTGGCCTGCACCTGACCGATGAGGTTGGGCACTTCATTCTTACCCGTGGCACCCGCAGCATGAGTGCGCTGTTCGATCTGCTCGAACGCCTCGATCAGGCGTCGCTGCAAGCGCAGCGCAAGCTTACGATCCCCTTTTTAAAGGAAACCCTGGGCTGGTAGCGGCGATCTAGAGCCTCGGCACATAAAAGTCACATTTTTTTCGATTGAATTTGCAAATCGACTCGATAGAGGGCATAGTTTCCCCCTCATTGAACTCTAGACACGGTCGTGCCCATGCTAAATCGCTTCGCACCCCTCGTGCCCCTCGCACTTGTAACCCTGCTTTTTGGCTGCGCGGCGCATAGCCCTGTATCGCAGCAGCAGGAGCAGCAATCCATCGCTGCTCATCACGGTTCGGTCAAATCCTCTGGCACCTCTTCGGTGTTTGATGAAGAACTGGCTACTGAAGAAGAGCTGAGCGAGTTCGGCAGCAGCAAGCCTTACCAGCTGCCTGCGCTGGCCGATAACATTCTTGAGCGCGGTATGTCCCTGATCGGTACCCGTTACCGTTTCGGCGGTACTTCCGAGGCCTCGGGCTTCGATTGCAGCGGTTTCATCGGTTATCTGTTTCGTGAAGAAGCTGGCATGAAGCTGCCTCGCTCTACCCGCGAGATGATCAACGTCAAGGCACCACAGGTTGCGCGTAACAACCTCAAGCCTGGCGATTTGCTGTTCTTCAGCACCAATGGTCGCGGCCGTGTCAGCCACGCCGGTATCTACCTGGGCGACGATCAGTTCATTCACTCCAGCAGCCGTCGTAGCGGTGGTGTGCGAATCGACAGCCTTGGCGATCGCTACTGGAGCAAAACCTTCATCGAAGCCAAGCGCGCGCTGGCAATGGCGGGTCCGACCACCATTTCGCGTAACTGAGCCTCGATCAGGTTTGACACGGCGACGTAGCCCTCGGGTGCGTCGCCGTACTTGTTTTTAGAAAGCGTCTAATCTTCACTACCACTATTTTCTGGCCAAGTGCCAGCCGGCTTCAGACAGGATGCTCTGACTATGTCGATGATGGCGCGTTTCGCTGTACTTGCCCTGGCAGCCCTGCTGGGCGCCTGCTCAACCCAGGCTCCGGCCCCGCGAGTGGTCGAGCCTGCGGTCATGGCACCGCAAGTCTATTTCTCCCCGGTTGCCGAAGATGTACTGTTCCGCGCCTTGGGCCTGGTGGGTACGCCGTATCGTTGGGGTGGCAACACGCCGGACTCCGGATTCGATTGCAGCGGCCTGATCGGCTATGTTTATCGTGATGCCGCAGGTATTTCCCTGCCGCGTTCTACCCGCGAGATGATCGGCATTCGTGCGCCGAACATCGAACGTAATGCGCTGCAGTCTGGCGATCTGGTGTTTTTTGCCACCAATGGTGGCTCCGAGGTCAGCCATGCCGGTATCTATGTGGGCGAAGGGCGTTTTGTCCATGCGCCTCGTACCGGTGGTACGGTGCGACTGGACTACCTCGCGAACAGCTATTGGCAAAAGGCTTACCTGAACGCCAAGCGTGTGCTGCAACCGCCGCAGCCGAACCTGGCACGTAACCCCTGATCTGAATCGAGGTGGGCGATGACCGGTCAGACGCTCTACCTCGACGATGCCCTCTATCACTACCTGCAAGGTGTTTCACTGCGTGAGACGCCGCTGTTGGCGCGTCTGCGTGCTGAAACCCAGGCGTTGCCAGAGGCGCGCTGGCAGGTTGCGCCCGAACAGGGGCAGTTGCTCGCCTTGCTGATACGGTTGATCGGTGCCCGTCGAGTCATCGAGGTGGGTACCTTCACTGGCTACAGCGCCCTGTGCATGGCGCAAGCCATGGATGCGGGGCATTTGCTGTGTTGCGACCTGCCAGGCGATTACAACGCCACGGCACAGCGCTACTGGCAAGAGGCCGGTGTTGCCGAGCGTATCGAGTTGCGCCTGGGGCCGGCGCTGCAAACCCTGGCAACACTCGATGCAGAATCCTTCGACTTGATCTTCATTGATGCCGATAAGGCCAATTACCCGCGTTACCTGGAGGAAGCCTTGCGCGTGCTGCGTCCGGGTGGCCTGCTGGTGTTCGACAACACCCTGTGGAGTGGGCGCGTGCTTCAGGTCGTACCGGACAGTGAAGACACCCGTGCAATCCAGGCGCTGAACGCGGCATTGAAGGACGACCTGCGGGTGGATTTGTCGTTGCTGCCGCTGGGGGATGGGCTGACCTTATGCCGCAAGCGCTGAACGTGTCTGTCGTGCCTCGCGCATGGCACGGCGTCAGCAGATCGTTCTGACAGCTTTAATTGACGCTCCCGGCCCAACCCTCTAACCTTCGCGACTTGTTTCAGGTGCTCTGCAGCCGTGGCGGTTGGCAGGGTGAAACAGGGAAGCCGGTGGGCGCTTGCAGCGCGATTCCGGCGCTGCCCCCGCAACGGTAGGTGAGTCAAGGTTACGCAGGGCCACGGGGTCTACGACCCGGGAAGGCGCGTCGCCAGGGTGTGCATGACCCCGCTCACAAGCCCGGAGACCGGCCTGTTACAGCCAACGGCATCACGGAGGGTGATGCGCGGTACGCCGGCCTCTGGCCGCAGCCCTGCGCGTTTTTCGTGTGCTTTGTCCATTCATCTGTCGCGCCGCCCAGTGGCCTTTCCAAACCCCAGCCCGTGCCGGTCGTCGTTGCTGACGATGGCCTGTGGTGCCCGGCCGACAGTTGCCTGCGGAGACTAGCGATGACTGAATCCACCGAGCGTGACGAACGCCACTTGGCGCGCATGCTGCGTAAAAAAGCGGTGATCGACGAGCGTATTGCCAATTCCCCGAACGAGTGCGGCTTGCTGCTGGTATTGAGCGGCAATGGCAAGGGCAAGAGCAGTTCGGCGTTCGGCATGCTTGCCCGCGCCATGGGCCACGGCATGCAGTGCGGCGTGGTGCAGTTCATCAAGGGCCGCAATAGCACCGGAGAAGAACTGTTCTTCCGGCGTTTTCCCGAGCAGGTGCGTTATCACGTGATGGGCGAGGGGTTTACCTGGGAAACCCAGGACCGGCAGCGTGACATTGCCGCGGCTGAAGCCGCCTGGGTGGTGACGCGCGAGTTGCTGCAGGATCCGACCATCAGCCTGGTGGTGCTCGATGAACTGAACATCGCACTCAAACATGGCTACCTCGACCTGGATCAGGTGCTCACCGACCTGCAGGCCCGGCCACCGATGCAGCATGTGATCGTTACCGGTCGCGGTGCCAAGCCGGAGCTGATCGAACTGGCCGATACCGTCACTGAGATGGGCATGATCAAGCATGCGTTTCAGGCCGGTATTCGTGCCCAGAAAGGCGTCGAGCTATGAGTGAAACCCGGCATTGCCCGGCAGTATTGATTGCGGCGCCGGCGTCCGGTCAGGGCAAGACCACGGTCACTGCGGCGCTGGCGCGGCTGCACCGCAACCAGGGTCGCAAGGTGCGGGTGTTCAAATGTGGCCCGGACTTTCTCGATCCGATGATCCTTGAGCGTGCAAGCGGCGCCCCGGTCTACCAGCTGGACCTGTGGATGATTGGCGCCGAGCAGAGCCGACGCTTGCTGTGGGAAGCAGCGGCTGAAGCCGACGTGATTCTCATCGAGGGCGTCATGGGCCTGTTTGACGGTACGCCATCCAGTGCCGATCTGGCTCGGCACTTTGGTGTGCCGGTGCTGGCGGTGATCGACGGTACAGCCATGGCGCAAACCTTCGGTGCGCTGGCGTTGGGCCTGGCACGCTATCAGCCAGACCTGCCATTTGCTGGCGTACTGGCCAACCGCGTCGGTTCATTGCGCCACGCACAACTGCTGGAGGGTAGCCTCACCGAGGGGCTGCGCTGGTATGGCGGCCTGTCACGGGAAACCGCCATCGAGTTGCCAAGCCGTCACCTGGGGCTGGTTCAGGCCAGTGAACTGAACGACCTCGACCTTCGCCTTGATGCGGCCGCCGCGGCGCTGGGGGGAAGTTGCGAATCGGCGTTGCCACCAAGCGTGGCATTTTCAGCCCCCCAACCGCACACGGTTGAGCCTTTGTTGGCCGGTGTCCGCATCGCAGTGGCCCGTGATGAGGCGTTTGCCTTTACCTATGGCGCCAACCTCGATGTGCTCCGCGACATGGGCGCGCAACTGAGCTTTTTCTCGCCGCTGCATGACGAACAGTTACCGGAGGCCGACAGCCTCTATTTGCCGGGCGGCTACCCCGAACTGCACCATCAGGCCCTGGCGGCCAACAGGCCCATGCTGACGGCCATTCGCACCCATCATCAATTGGGCAAGCCGCTGCTGGCCGAGTGCGGTGGCATGCTCTACCTGCTGGATGCCCTCACTGATGTGGCGGGTGAGCGTGCCGAGTTGCTCGGCCTGTTGCCCGGTGAAGCCGTCATGCAAAAGCGCTTGGCCGCGCTGGCGTTGCAAGCGGTGGCATTGCCGGAAGGCACCTTGCGCGGGCACACCTACCACCATTCGTTGACCCAGACCGAGTTGACCCCGATTGCTCGCGGGCAGAGCCCCAATGGTGGGCGTGGAGCCGAAGCGGTCTATCGCTGTGGGCGGCTGACCGCCTCCTATGTGCATTTCTATTTTCCTTCCAACCCCCACGCGTCGGCGGCGCTACTGGCACCATGAGCGAACACGATTTCAGCGCGGACGAGCGGGCGGCGGTGTACCGCGTGATTGCCGAGCGCCGTGACATGCGTCACTTCATCGGCGGCAAGGTGGCACCTGAGCTTCTGGCGCGCCTGCTTCAGGCTGCGCACCAGGCCCCCAGCGTTGGCTTGATGCAACCCTGGCGCTTTATCCGTATTACTGACCGCAGCTTGCGTCAGCGTATCCAGGTGGTCGTGGAGCAGGAGCGGGTGCGCACGGCCGAAGCGCTTGGCGAGCGTGCCGACGACTTCATGAAACTCAAGGTCGAAGGCATCAGCGACTGTGCCGAGGTGTTGGTGGCGGCATTGATGGATAAGCGCGAGGGGCATATTTTCGGTCGCCGTACGCTGCCGGAAATGGACCTGGCGTCACTCTCCTGCGCTATCCAGAACCTCTGGTTGGCGGCGCGGGCCGAAGGGCTGGGGATGGGCTGGGTATCGTTGTTCGAGCCACAGGCACTGGCGGATTTGCTGGGGATGCCCGAAGGGGCCAAGCCATTGGCCGTGCTCTGCCTGGGGCCGGTGGCGGCATTTTATCCTGCGCCAATGCTTGAACTGGAAGGCTGGACCAAGGCGCGTCCGCTCGATGACATGCTGTATGAAAACCATTGGGGAGAGCGTTGATGAGTGTGGCTTTGCTGAGCGTGGCCGGTGTGGCGCTGGATGCGCTGCTGGGTGAGCCAAAGCGTCGCCATCCGCTGGTCGCTTTCGGGCGCTTCGCCTCGCGCCTGGAACAGCGTTTCAATGCGGGTGGGCGTGGCTGGCGCAGCCATGGTGTCACGGCCTGGTTTCTTGCTGTGGTACCACTGACCCTGGCGGCTACGCTGTTGTCCTGGTTGCCCTACATCGGATGGGGGGTGGAGATCCTCGCCCTCTATTGTGCCTTGGGGCTGCGCAGTCTCGGCGAGCATGTCATGCCAGTGGCCGATGCCTTGCGCCAAGGCAACCTTGACGAGGCACGGCGTCGGGTCGGTTTTCTGGTCAGTCGCGAGACCCGTGAGCTGGACGAGACGGCCGTCGCCCGGGCGGCTACCGAGTCGGTGTTGGAAAATGGCAGCGATGCCGTGTTTGCCGCCTTGTTCTGGTTTGTCGTCGCCGGTGCGCCGGGAGTGGTGCTCTATCGGCTGAGCAACACCCTGGATGCCATGTGGGGCTATCGCAACGAGCGTTTTGAGCGCTTCGGTTGGGCGGCGGCGCGCATTGACGATGTACTCAATTATATTCCTGCGCGGTTGGTGGCCCTGACCTATGCCGTGCTGGGCAAGACTCGCCTGGCCTTGCGCTGCTGGCGTCGCCAGGCGCCGCAATGGGACAGCCCGAACGCCGGGCCGGTGATGGCATCCGGGGCCGGCGCGCTGGGTGTCGAGTTGGGTGGCGCGGCGGTCTACCATGGCGAACTGCATGAGCGAGCTCAGTTGGGCGAGGGCCCTGCAGCCGATGCCGACGCTATCGAGCGTGGCTGGCAACTGGTGTGCCGTGGTGTCTGGTTGTGGTTGCTGGTGTTGTGCCTGGGAGCAGAATTCTATGCTTGAACACGGAGGGCGCCTGCAGCGGGCGATCCAGCAGTACGGTATTGCTCAGGAGTGCTGGCTTGACCTGTCCAGTGGCATCGCGCCCTGGCCATTCAGTGTCCCGCCGATTCCGTTGCGGGCCTGGGCACGGCTGCCGGAGACCGACGATGGCTTGGAGCAGGCTGCCGCCGAATACTATGGCGTCAAGCGCCTGCTGCCGGTCGCGGGTTCCCAGGCGGCTATTCAGGCGCTGCCGCGCCTGCGGCGTACTGGCAAGGTCGGCGTGCTGTCGCCGTGTTACGCCGAACATGCCGAGGGCTGGCGGCGTGCCGGGCACCGGGTGCGTGAGCTGGACGAGACGCAGATCGAACACTACCTCGACAGCCTTGATGTACTGGTGGTGGTCAACCCCAACAACCCGACCGGACGCGTCGTGTCACCAGAGCAACTGCTGAACTGGCATGCGCGCCTGGCCCAGCATGGTGGCTGGTTGCTGGTTGACGAGGCGTTCATGGACAACACCCCCGCGCAGAGCATTGCGGCTTACGCGGATCGCCCCGGCCTGATTGTGTTGCGTTCGTTCGGCAAGTTCTTCGGGCTTGCCGGGGTGCGTTTGGGGTTTGTCGTGGCCGAGCGGCAAATGCTGCAACTGCTGGCTGAGCAGCTCGGGCCGTGGGCGGTCAGTGGGCCAACCCGTGTGCTGGGGCAGGCCTGCCTGCAGGACCGGGCCGCTCATCAATTGCAGATCAAGCGTTGTGCCGATGCGAGCCGGCGCCTGGCCCTTTTGCTGGAGGCGGTCGGCTTGCCGCCCAGTGGTGGCTGTGACCTGTTCCAGTACCTGGTGACTGAGCGGGCGGCCCACATCCATGAGTTCATGGCACGACGCGGTATTTTGCTGCGCGTGTTCGAGCAACCGGCCAGCTTGCGGTTTGGTTTGCCCGATACGGAAGACGATTGGCAGCGCTTGAGCCTCGCGTTGAATGACTACTGCAAGGAGCAGCCATGACGACCCTGATGGTGCAAGGCACCACCTCGGATGCTGGCAAGAGCACCCTGGTGACCGCGTTATGCCGCTGGCTGGTACGCCAGGGGGTTGGCGTCGTACCGTTCAAGCCGCAGAACATGGCGCTCAACAGCGCGGTAACCGCCGACGGTGGCGAGATTGGTCGAGCCCAGGCTGTACAGGCCCAGGCTGCAGGCCTGGCGCCGCACACCGACATGAACCCGGTGCTGCTCAAACCGAACAGTGATACCGGTGCCCAGGTCATCGTCCATGGGCGTGCTGTCACCAACATGAACGCCGTGGCGTATCACGACTACAAGGCCATCGCCATGCAGGCGGTGTTGGCATCGCATCGGCGGCTCAGCGAGACGTATCCCGTGGTGATGGTCGAGGGGGCGGGCTCGCCGGCGGAAATCAACCTGCGTGCCGGCGATATTGCCAATATGGGCTTTGCCGAGGCGGTGGATTGCCCGGTGATCCTGATCGCCGACATCAACCGGGGTGGGGTATTTGCGCACCTGGTCGGCACCCTGGAACTGCTGTCGCCAACGGAGCAGGCGCGAGTCAAAGGCTTTGTGATCAACCGTTTTCGTGGTGACATCGCCCTGCTTCAGCCTGGCCTCGATTGGCTGGAAGCGCGCACCGGCAAGCCGGTGTTGGGTGTGTTGCCCTATGTGATGGACCTGCACCTGGAGGCCGAGGACGGTCTCGATCAGCGTCAGGGCGACAAGGTCGCGCAGGTACTCAAGGTGATTGTCCCGGTGTTGCCGCGTATCAGTAACCACACCGATTTCGACCCGTTGCGCCTGCACCCGCAGGTTGACCTGCAGTTCATCGGCCCCGGCCAGGCGATTCCGCCTGCCGACCTGATTATCCTGCCGGGCTCCAAGAGCGTGCGCGGCGACCTGGCGCAATTGCGTGAGCGTGGCTGGGAAGCGGCTATCGCGCGTCATTTGCGCTACGGCGGGAAAGTGTTGGGCATCTGTGGCGGCTTGCAGATGCTCGGTCAGCGGGTGGACGACCCGCTGGGCCTGGAAGGTACCGCCGGTTCCAGCCCGGGCCTGGGCTTGCTGGACTTTGTCACCGAACTGGAAGCTGAGAAGCAGTTGCGCAATGTCGCCGGTCAGTTGTCGCTGGAAGCCGCGGCGATCAGCGGCTACGAAATCCATGCCGGGGTCAGCCGTGGCCCTGCTCTGGAGCAGCCCGCCGTGTACTTGAGCGATGGTCGCCATGACGGTGCGATCAGTGCCGACGGGCAGATCCTCTGTACCTACCTGCACGGCTTGTTCGAGTCGCCCGCTTCCTGCAGCGCACTGTTGCGCTGGGCAGGCTTGGACGACGTTGAACAGGTCGACTATCACGCCCTGCGTGAATTGGACATCGAGCGCCTGGCCGACCTGGTCGACAGGCATCTGGATACCTCTCGGTTACGACAATTGTGTGGGCTTGACTGACATGCTCAATCTGATCCTCGGTGGTGCCCGCTCTGGCAAGAGCCGCCTGGCTGAACAGCAGGCGCAGCACAGCGCCTTGCCGGTGACCTACATTGCCACCAGCGAGCCGCTGGATGGCGAAATGAATGCTCGGGTGCAACTGCACCGCGAGCGTCGGCCTGCTGAATGGGGGCTGATTGAAGAGCCTCTGGCACTGGCCCGAACCTTGATCGACAACGCAGCGCCCGGGCGTTGTCTGTTGGTGGACTGCCTGACCCTCTGGCTGACCAACCTACTCATGCTTGAAGACACGCAGCGCTTGAACGATGAGCGCAACGCGTTGCTTGACTGTCTGCCCAACCTGCCGGGCGAGATCATTCTGGTGAGTAATGAGACCGGCCTGGGCGTTGTGCCCATGGGCGAACTGACCCGCCGTTATGTCGATGAAGCCGGCTGGCTGCATCAAGCCATTGCCGAGCGCTGTCAGCGTGTGGTGCTGACTGTTGCCGGCTTGCCCCTCATTTTGAAAGGACCTGCACTATGAGTCAGAACTGGTGGCAGAACCCCTGCCAGGCACCGGATGAAGCGATCCACCAGCAAGCACTGGAACGACAGCAACAATTGACCAAACCGGCGGGTTCGCTGGGCCGTCTGGAGGCATTTGCGGTGCAGTTGGCCAGCCTGCAAGGGCGGCTCAAGCCTGACTTGGCAAAGGTCTGGATCACGATCTTCGCGGGGGATCATGGCGTTGTCGCGGAAGGCATCTCTGCGTATCCGCAGGCCGTCACTGCCCAAATGTTGCAGAACTTCGTCAGCGGTGGTGCGGCGATCAGCGTTCTGGCGCGCCAGCTGGACGCGCGTCTGGAGGTGGTCGACCTCGGTACAGCCACCCTGCAAGACGACTTGCCGGGCGTGCGACATGTGCGTATTGGCGCGGGGACTGCCAACTTCGCCAAGGCGCCGGCGATGACGCTTGAGCAGGGCTTGCAGGCCTTGCAGGCTGGGCGTGAAAGCGTTTTGCGGGCTGCTGCGAACGGCGCGCAGTTGTTTATTGGCGGTGAAATGGGCATTGGCAACACCACCGCCGCGAGTGCCCTGGCATGTGCGTTGCTCGGGTGTGCGGCCAGCGACCTCAGCGGCCCAGGAACTGGTCTGGATGCGGCAGGTGTGCGGCACAAGGCCGAAGTGATTGAGCGGGCCCTGAAACAGCATGCCGTTTCCGGTGATGACCCTCTGCAGGTTCTGCTTTGCTTCGGCGGTTTTGAGATCGCCGCGTTGGTGGGTGCTTACCTGGCCTGCGCTCAGGAAGGTATCGCCGTGCTGGTCGATGGATTCATCTGCACAGTCGCCGCATTGCTGGCGGTTCGTCTGAACCCGCAGGCACACTGCTGGCTGCTGTTCGGGCACCGTGGTGCCGAGCCAGGTCATCGCCTGGTATTGGCGCAGCTGGATGCCGAACCGGTGCTGGAGCTCGGTTTGCGGTTGGGAGAGGGCAGTGGTGCTGCGTTGGCGGTGCCGCTGCTGCGTCTTGCCTGTGAGCTGCATGGGCAGATGGCGACCTTTGTCGAGGCCGCCGTTGCGGATCGTCCGGCATGATCATTGACCTGCTGCGTCATGGCGAAACCGAACAGGGGGGCGGCTTGCGTGGCAGCCTTGATGACGCCCTGACAGATCAGGGATGGGCACAGATGCGCGCGGCGACCGCCAGCCGCGCACCGTGGCAACGGCTGATCAGTTCGCCACTGCAGCGTTGTGCACGCTTTGCCGAGGCCCTGTCCGGGCAACTGGGCGTGCCATGTGAGCTGGAGCCAGAGTTGCAGGAGCTGCACTTTGGTGAGTGGGAGGGGCGCAGCGCGGCTGCGTTGATGGAAACCCATGCGCAGGAACTGGGTCAGTTCTGGGCTGATCCCTATGCGTTTACCCCACCCGGTGGCGAGCCGGTTGCAGGGTTTGAGGCCCGAGTGCTGCGTGCCTTGGCGCGCTTGCAGCAGCGATATCTGGGCGAGCACCTGTTGCTGGTCACCCACGGTGGGGTGATGCGGCTGTTGCTGGCGCGTGCCAGAGGGTTACCACGTGAGCAGTTGTTGCAGGTCGAGGTCGGGCACGGGGCGCTGGTGCGACTGGTGCTGGATGCCGATGGACAATGGCAAGAGGCCCGCTGATGTTGCCCTTCTGGATTGCCTTGCAGTTCCTCAGCAGCCTGCCTGTGCGTCTGCCGGGCATGCCGGCTGCCGAGCAGATGGGGCGTTCGTTGCTGTTCTACCCCGTGGTGGGGCTATTGTTCGGCGTGCTGCTGTGGGCCTTTGACAGCCTGCTGGCCGCAAGCCCGTTGCTGCTGCATGCTGCGCTGCTGCTGACGCTCTGGGTGTTGCTCAGTGGCGCGTTGCATCTGGACGGGTTGGCTGACAGTGCTGACGCCTGGCTGGGTGGCTTTGGTGATCGTGAACGAACCCTGACGATCATGAAAGACCCGCGCAGCGGGCCAATTGCCGTGGTTACCCTGGTTCTGGTGTTGTTGTTGAAGTTCACGGCGTTGCTGGCGCTGGTTCAGGCCGGGCAGAGCATGGCGTTGCTGCTGGCGCCTCTGATCGGGCGTGCGGCCATGCTTGGGTTGTTCCTCTGTACGCCTTATGTACGCGCTGGCGGGCTGGGTCAGGCTTTGGCCGAGCACCTGCCGCGGCGCAGCGGTCACATAGTCTTGGTGCTCAGTGGCGTGGCCTGTGTGCTACTCGCTGGCTGGCAAGGCGTGCAGGCACTGTTGCTGGCATGTGTTGTGTTCTTTTGGCTGCGCAGCCTGATGGTGCGCCGATTGGGCGGCACCACGGGTGACACGGCTGGCGCCTTGCTGGAGCTGCTTGAGTTGGCGGTACTGGTCGGCTTGGCGTTGTAGCGATTGCCGCCTGCCGTTGGCCTGTGATCGCGCGATGTTCTGCGTTAATGCTTGTGTTGAAGCCGATGCGGGTATATACACGTACCATGTTGACCAGCCAATGCCTCTGTACCCACTTGCGTCGCGCTGCCCGAGGGGTGAGCCGCCGTTATGACGAAGCCCTTGAAGGCTTCGGCATCAATGTTGCCCAATTTTCCTTGTTGCGGCACTTGCAGCGCCTCGACCGTCCGAGCATCTCCAGCCTGGCCGAAGCCATGGGCCTGGACCGCAGCACCTTGGGGCGCAACCTGCGGGTGCTGGAGGCCGATGGCCTGGTGGCGCTGGCTGAGGGTGATGACTTGCGTAATCGCCTGGTACTGCTCACCGAGCAGGGCAAGGCGCGGCTGTCGGCTGCTGAGCCTGCCTGGGAGCAGGCGCAGTTGAAGATGCTGGCGGCGTTGGGCGAAGCGCAGCGTGACGAACTGGTGCGCTTGCTGAAGCAATTGGCGTGAAACATGACCCTAAACGCGGGTATATACCCGCGTAACCTTGCGGCAGTCAGGAGACAATAATAATGACCACGGTATGGCGAACGAGCGGCTGGATACTCTTGGGCGCAGCCCTGATTTTGGCGTTATCGCTCGGTGTGCGACACGGTTTTGGCCTGTTTCTGGCGCCAATGAGCGCCGAGTTCGGCTGGGGGCGCGAGGTGTTTGCCTTTGCCATCGCCCTGCAGAACCTCATCTGGGGCCTGGCGCAGCCCTTTGCCGGCGCCCTGGCTGACCGCCTGGGCGCCGCTCGAGTAGTGATTATCGGCGGGGTTCTGTATGCCGTCGGCCTGCTCATGATGGGGATGGCCGATTCGCCCCTGTCGTTATCACTCAGCGCTGGTCTGTTGATTGGCATTGGCCTGTCAGGCACCTCGTTCTCAGTGATCCTTGGGGTCGTGGGCCGTGCGGTACCCGCAGAGAAGCGCAGTGTGGCCATGGGTATTGCCAGTGCTGCTGGCTCGTTTGGCCAGTTTGCGATGCTGCCAGGAACGCTGAGCCTGATTGGCTGGCTCGGTTGGTCAGCGGCATTGCTGGTACTGGGGCTGCTGGTCGCATTGATCGTGCCGCTGGTGGGCATGCTGCGCGACCGTCCATTGCCGAGCCACGCAGATGAGCAGACCTTGAGCGAAGCCTTGCGCGAGGCCTGTTCGCACTCAGGGTTCTGGCTGTTGGCGCTGGGCTTCTTTGTCTGCGGTTTTCAGGTGGTGTTTATCGGGGTGCACTTGCCGGCGTACCTGGTTGACCAGCACCTGCCTGCCACCATCGGCACTACGGTGCTGGCGCTGGTTGGCCTGTTCAATATTTTCGGTACCTACACGGCCGGCTGGCTTGGTGGCCGGATGTCCAAGCCGCGCCTGCTGACGGCACTCTACCTGTTGCGTGCCGTCGTGATTGTGCTGTTCATCTGGGTGCCCGTATCGGCCGTCAGTGCCTATTTGTTTGGTATCGCCATGGGCTTGCTCTGGCTGTCCACGGTGCCCTTGACCAATGGCACCGTCGCCACCTTGTTCGGTGTGCGTAACCTGTCGATGCTGGGTGGGATTGTCTTCCTGTTCCACCAGTTGGGTGCGTTTCTGGGGGGCTGGCTGGGCGGTGTGGTGTATGACCGTACGGGGAATTATGACCTGGTCTGGCAGATCTCGATCCTGCTCAGCCTATTGGCTGCGGCGCTCAACTGGCCTGTGCGCGAACGTCCGGTTGCGCGGCTGCAAGCGCAAGTGGGGGCGGCGTGAGCCCCCAGGCGTTGCGCTGGCTTGCGCTGGCAGGCGGCCTGTTGGTGCTTGGGCTTGCCTGGTGGGGCTGGCATCAGGGCGGGTTGGCGTTGATGCAATTGGGCATGGGCGCTTGCTAGGCGTATTCTGAACCCTCGGACTGCATTCACAGGAGAGGCATGATGCGTACACGCTGGTTGTGGATTCCGTTGTTAACGCTTGTTTCCGGGGCATCGGCTGTTGCCGGCCAATGCCCTGAACTGTTGCGAGGTGAGCTGCCCAAGTTGCGCGCCAAGGAGCAGATCAACCTGTGTGAACAGTTTGCCGGCAAGCCGCTGGTGGTGGTCAATACCGCCAGCTACTGCGGCTTTGCGCCACAGTTTGAAGGCCTTGAGGCGATTTACCAGGCCTATCACGAGCAAGGCCTGGAAATGCTCGGGGTGCCGTCCAATGACTTCAAGCAGGAAGCTGCCAGCAGTGTCGAGACGGCCAAGGTCTGTTATGCCAACTACGGCGTCACCTTCACCATGACCGAACCGCAGGCCGTACGTGGCGACGATGCTACGCACCTGTTCCAGGAGCTGGCACGCCAGAGCAGTGCGCCGAAGTGGAACTTCTATAAATATGTTGTGGACCGTCAGGGTAAGGTCGTCGCCAGTTTCTCCAGCCTGACCAAGCCGGATGACCCGCAATTCAAGGCGGCCATCGACAAGGCCATCGCTTCACAGCCCTGAGGGTCTCAGTGCGGAGCATGAACCGTCAGGGCTACCAACTTGATCACGATCGGGCGTACCACCAGTACGCAGGCGAATGCGACCGGCATTGCCAGTTGGTAGGCCTTGAGCACATGGCCGAGGTAGTCGTCATGAATACCGCTGTTGGCGGCGGTAATGACGAAGCACATCAGCAGGGCCATGATGCCTGACATGTAGAACGCAAATACATAAGGGGTGGCGCGCACGCCGAGCTTCAGGCGGCGGGTGGTGTTGACTGGGTTCATGGTGGCTCCTTGTGGGGGATGGATGGCAGCCTAACAAGCCTGAACAGCGTGAGGTAGACGCCTTCTGCTTAGGTCTTTATAAAGAAAAAATTACGAATAGCGGACGCAAGCATGAACCTGTTGGGCTCCATCAAGAGCTTTATCAAAGTGGTCGAGGCCGGCAGCATCGCAGCAGGGGCTCGTGCCTTGGGGCTCAGTGCTGCAGCGGTCAGCCAGAACATTGCGCGGCTGGAGAAGCACTTGCAGGTGCGCCTGTTGTCGCGCACCACACGCAGTATGGCGTTGACCGCAGCCGGAAGTGTTTATTACGAGAAGGTCAAACACATCGAGCGTGACCTTGAGCATGCTCAGGTGGCGATTACTGCGCCGGATGCCGAGCCGCACGGGCGTTTGTGTATCGCCTCATCCTCAGCCTTTGCCCGCCATGTGCTAGCCCGCCTGATTCCCGCGTTCAGTGCCCGTTATCCCAGGCTTTCGATAGAGATTGTCACCAGCGACAGGCGCGTCAACCATGCCCAGGAAGGGGTGGATGTCAGTGTTCGCATCACCCCACAACTGGAAGACGGCCTGCTCGCGCGGCATATCGCTCGGGTGCCCTTCATCTGTTGTGCGTCACCGGCGTACCTGGCGGAGGTCGGGTGGCCAAGTGCACCGGAAGAGCTCAAGCAGCACCGTTGCCTGGTATTCCGCTATCCGGTCGAGGGGCGCTTCCTGCCTTGGGGTTTTGTGCGTGAGGGGCTGCGCTTTGATGCCGAGTTCGGCAACGTGTTGATCAGTGACGATATTGATGTGCTGGCGCAGATGGCGGCGCAAGGAGGCGGCATCACACGTTTAGCCGAGTTTGTGGCGCGTCCCTACCTGGCGCGTGGCGAGTTGGTGCCGTTGTTCAAATATTCTCAAGCGAGCCGGGCCTACGCGCAGACCGAGCCGATGGACGTCTACCTGTGCGTAGCCGACCGCTTTGCCTTGACGCCCAAGGTCCGTGCCTTCATGGACTATGTGCAGCAGGCCCTGGAAGACTACCGGGTGCCGGCAGGGCAGGCCTAGAAACACAAACGCCCCGAACTCGTCGGGGCGTTTGTTTTGCACGGGCGGCAGAAGCCCGCCGCGCGCATGACATCAGAAGCGGTAGGTGAGCGATGCACCCACGCCGTGTGCGCTGTTCTCGTACTTGGCGTTGTAGGTGCCTTTGGTTGGGTTGTTCAAGTTGATATTGACGTCCTCCTCCCACAGGTAGGAGTAAGCCACGTCGATGGTCATGTCGTCGTTCGGGCTCCAGCCGGCGCCCAGGCTGAACACTTTGCGGTCGCCGGTCGGGATGCGCGGCGAGCGGTCGGTGTTGTTGGTTGGCGACTGGTCGACGGTAAAGCCGGTTCGCAGTGTCCACTCCTTGTTCAGCTTGTACGCAGCACCAATGGCGTATGCCCAGGTGTCGTGCCAGTTCTGCTCTTCGGTGATGGTTCCGAAGCGAGCGGTCAGCGGCGCAGGAACATCGCTGTTAATGATGATGGATTCAAGGCGGCTCCAGCGAGTCCAGGTGCTACCGGCGTAGAGGGTCCACTGATCGTTCAGCTCATGGGTGAGCGAGAAGTCGAGTGATTCTGGTGTCTTGATCTTCAGTTCGGCGTCGTATTTGTTGCCGCTGAAAGGGCCAATCAAGGCATTGTTGATCTTGGTGTCGCCTTCAAGCTTGTAATCGACCATCGAGTGGTAGGTCAGGCCGAGGCGCGTGTTGTCGGTAGCCTGAACCAGGACACCGATGTTGTAGCCGACGGCGGTGTCGTCGCCCTTGACCTTGACTTCACCATCGTTGCTGCCCGGCGTGAACGGGTTGACCGTGTTGGAGCTCAGCTCGCCTTTGATCTTGTTGATCGTCGGGCCGAAACCGATAGAAACCTTGTCGTTGAACGCATAGCTGACGGTTGGCTGGAAGGTGATGACTTCCACGTAGCTTTTCTTGCCGTAGTAGCGGCTGGCAGCGGTGCTTTCGTAGTCAGTCACCAGGCCGAACGGTACGTAGACGCCGAAGCCGACACTCCAGTGCTCGTCGATTGGCTTGACGTAGTACCCCATGGGTACGCCAACCACCGGCACCATATCGCCGTCGCTGGTGCCGCCCAGGTTGCTACGGCCGTCGATATCGGACTTGGCGATGACAGCGGCGCCGCCAACGGTCACTTGTTCGCGCTTGAGGCGCGACATGCCGGCAGGGTTACCGAATACGGTGCTGGCATCATCGGCAGAAGAAGAGCGACCCGCAAAGCCGGTTCCCATGCTGCTGATGCTTTGTTCGTTAAGAGCAAAGCCGCTGGCGAACAGTTGAGTGGACGCGAGCGTGACAGCGAGACCTAGCGACGTTTTGAGTATTGCTTTTTTCATTATTAGAACTCCTTGGGATCACCGGCTCGCAAACTACCAACATTTTGTCCGTCGCGCTATAGGGCATATCCCGGGAGATAGCGCGCTTTTGTAGGACAATCTGACCAAAATTCCTTTTTTTGCGTTTCGATGGCAAGGGGTTCTCAGCAGGCTTGAAGGTGTACCGGGTCGATGCACAGGTGCCATGCCTGGGTGAAGTCGCGCAGGCGGCCCTGGGGCTGGAAGATCTGGCGCCAGATACGTGCCAGGCCCAGTAGGTCATCGGCGTCTGGCAATTGTGGGCGTTGTTCTTCGATCAACATCCAGGCGATAGCGGTGGCATAGCGTAAGTTGACTGTCAGTTCCAGGTGAGGTCCGGCGAGGAATGCATGCTGGCTGGCAAGGCCGCGGATCAGGCTGGCCAGTTCGGGGTCGCGGGCGAGGAAGCGGTCCCAGAGCGATTGGTGGCGCGGCTCGGAAATTCGATACAGGCCGTGGCCGCGACGATCGTGAAGGGCGTCGCCAAGCCTGGATTGGCTGGCCGCTATGCCCAGTAACAGTGCCTCTGCGCTGGCGCAATGGCGATTCAGATAGAGCAGCGTGGGGCGGATCACGTGCTGGCTTAACTCGCTCGCGGCGATACCCATAATGCCCTCGCACTTGAAAGTGGCCGGCGGAGCGCTGGTGCTTGGCAGCTGGTGAATCGGTCAGGCCCGCCGGAAGCGGTCTGTACCGCTTGAGTTGAAGTGTAGTGTCATATTCGTGGTGTAAAGGGCTGTTTTTAAATCGTTTCTGGTGCCTGGTTATAGCGCATATGCACTTGGGTGCTTAGCGGGTGATCGTTGGTGTATGCGCAGCGAGCAAAAAAAAGCCCCGCTGCAAGGGCGGGGCTTGGGGGTATTGCGTAACGTCGGGTTACGCAACCAGCGACTGGCGTGCGCGGTCGATGACCGCTTGCAGCGGTTTGGCGCCGGTGTACTGGTCTGGGTACAGTCGCTCGGTGTGTTGAGCGATACCGTGTTCATTGACCAGGGTGAAGCTGAAGCTGCCCTTGCGTGAAGCAAGGATCAAGCAGTTCAGGGGGGCAAATGCCTGGCTTAGGGTGCGAATCGCAGCCTGAGTATGGGTGCTATGTTTCATCATTATTGGAAGTTCCTGCAAAAGACACGGCAACGGAGCCGTGTACGCTTTAAACGTTCCAGTAACGCCTGGCTTTAGGCCGGTGCGAAGAACCTGACTGGAACAGGGCAGCCAGTTTGGAGCGCATTATCATGTGGCGCTTGGGCTGACTGGTAGGTACTCAGAGGGCAGGCAACACGCCAGAGTCAAGGTTCTTGGACGCTGGGTGAGAGAAATACTGCTCAATCTGCAGGTTGGTTCATGCGAACAAAGAGACTTGTGTGCAAACCATCAGGTGGCCGGTCCTGGTTTCAGCAGCGCGCGCTATCGTTTGAGATGAGCATCGCCTGCAAGGACCGCTTTGGCCAGAATTGAATTTCAGCTTGGTACTAACGGTGGCAAGACTACCGTGCCGGCTTCGGTTTGGCAAGCGCTATTGGTTTGTTTCTGGCGAGCCGGCCAGTATCTCTGCTTTTGGGCCTCCTGTGAAGCCTCTGTGCCAGGCGTTGTGCCAAATCCGTGCAGGGGGTCGCCTTTCTTTAGGGCGGTTGTACACACATGGAGCACGCACTGTCGCAGCGATGCAACAGGTGTTCGGTGGCCGGCCAATGACTCGCTCTCAGGGACAAGTCAATGAAAAAAAACACTTTTTTTAGCTGGTGAAAAAATCGACAGTTTGACTGAAGCCCACATTCTATGGGGCTTTGCGGGGTGTGAAGGGGGGTTGTCCACCGAGTTATCCACAGCTTCTGTGGATTGTCCCGAGCGCTTGCTCTAGGACGGGCGTTCCAGCTTTTTGCTTGCTGTCTGACAATCCGGGGTGGTGGTGGTTTGTGTGAAATGTCCCTGTGAAAGCGTCAAGAAAAAATGTGCCGAACGGACGAAAAAAACTGTCGAGTCCGGTTGAGCCATTACTGAAGAAAAGGAGTAGAGTGGCGCGCCTCTCG
Organism: Pseudomonas sp. AL 58; assembly: GCF_036348395.1. Classification (NCBI taxonomy): domain Bacteria; kingdom Pseudomonadati; phylum Pseudomonadota; class Gammaproteobacteria; order Pseudomonadales; family Pseudomonadaceae; genus Pseudomonas; species Pseudomonas sp. AL 58. Next base: position 180,348 of record NZ_JAZBQR010000007.1, on the reverse strand, counting down.
AGTTACCTCCATCGTTTTTATGAAGTTTCGCAGTAAAGTCCCCGCGTCCAGCCTTGTCCAAATGCCGCTTCCCGAACCACGGCGCCTGTCGCTGAAGGTTGCCCTGTGGTTGCTCGACAGCCCGCGTCTGGGTGATAACCGCAACATCAAGCACATTGCGGGTCGTCTGCTCAAACAGCCCGCTCGCCAAGGCGTAGTGGTTGCTCAAAGTCGCTTGGGGCAAATGCTCTGCCGCGATTGTGGTAATGCCCGCGACCGACGAATCGGTCATGAACTTTTGCGCCAGGCCGCCCGTGCCGGTGATCGCCGTGCTCAGTTGGAATATGGCCGACTCTGCGCCCAGCCTCAGTTCAACGCGCCTGAGCAGGCCCGTCACTGGCTGGAGCAGGCCGCAGGCCAGGGCTCGCAGGAGGCCGCACGCCTGCTCAAGCAATTGCTCGAGCGCTAGATACAGCGCGCTGTCCGGGGCTGTTAAGCTGGGGCAGTTTTTCCTTGGGAGATAGCTATGGCGGTGGATCTGACCAGTATTTTGCTGGGCGTATTGGCGGCTGCGTTGCCCTGTTTGGGCCTGGTCCTGCAGTTGCAGCGTCGTTTGGCTGCTCGTCAGGCTGAAAGTGCGCTGCTTGAGGAGCGGCTGGGCAATGCTCAGCTGGCTCAAGAGGGCTTGGTTGCGCAGTTGGATGCCTGCCGTGATGAGGTCAGTGACCTGGGGCAGGCCAATGCCGCCAAGCAGGCGACTCTGGCCGCACAGGCACGCGAGCTCGAACTGCTGCAGATCGAACGTGACAACGCCAGCGATGCCGCTCATGCCTGGCAACTTGAGCGCGCCGCCAAGGAGGCTGAGCTACGCCGGCTGGATGCCCACTGTGCCGCGCTGGCTGCCGAGCTGCGTGAGCAGCAGGACAGCCATCAGCAGCGCCTGCAGGACTTGCAGGGCTCGCGTGATGAACTGCGCGCCCAGTTTGCCGAGATGGCCACGAAGATCTTCGACGAGCGTGAGCAGCGTTTCGCACAGACCAGCCAGCAGCACCTGGGGCAACTGCTCGACCCGCTCAAGGAGCGAATCCAGGCCTTTGAGAAGCGTGTTGAAGACAGCTACCAACAGGAGGCCCGCGAGCGCTTTTCCCTGGCAAAAGAGCTGGAGCGTTTGCAGCAGTTGAACCTGCGCCTGAGTGACGAAGCTACCAACCTGACGCAGGCGCTCAAGGGGCAGAAAACCCAGGGTAACTGGGGCGAGTTGATTCTTGAACGGGTACTTGAGCACGCAGGGTTGGAAAAAGGGCGTGAGTACCAGACCCAGGTCAGCCTCAAGAGTGCTGACGGCGAGCGTTTCCAGCCCGATGTGTTGATCATGTTGCCGGGCGACAAACAAGTGGTCGTCGACTCCAAGGTCAGCCTCACGGCCTACCAGCAATATGTGGCAGCGGCTGACAACGAGATCGCTCAAGCGGCGCTCAAGCAGCATGTGCTGTCCTTGCGCAACCACGTCAAAGGGTTATCCGGTAAGGATTACAACCGCCTTGAGGGGTTGCACAGTCTCGACTTTGTGCTGTTGTTCGTCCCCATTGAAGCGGCGTTTTCGGCGGCGCTGCAGGCTGAACCCAATTTGTTCCAGGAAGCCTTTGATCGGCAGATCGTGATCGTCAGCCCGACCACCTTGCTGGCGACCCTGCGCGTAATCGACAGCCTCTGGAAGCAGGAGCGGCAAAGCCAGAACGCACGGGAAATTGCCGAGCGTGCAGGCTGGCTCTACGACAAGTTTGTGCTGTTCATCCAGGACCTGGACGAGCTCGGTAGTCGTCTGCAGCAGGTCGACAAGGCGTATGCGGCGGCGCGCAACAAGCTGTGCGAGGGGCGCGGCAACCTGATCAGTCGCAGCGAGCAGCTCAAGCTGCTCGGTGCCCGGGCCAGCAAGAGCCTGCCCGCCGACCTGCTTGAACGGGCACTGAGCGACAACGATGGCCTGGCTGCCGAGGTGCTTACTGGACCAGGCTCAGATGTCGATTGAGCAAGGCGCGCAACGCTGCCGGCTTGACCGGCTTGGCCAGGTAGTCGAGGCCGGCGGCATGCACTTGGGCAACCATTTCGCTCCGACCGTCGGCACTGATCACCACGCCCGGTACCGGTTCGCCGAGGCGTGTACGTAACCAGGCCATCAGTTCGGTACCGGTTTCGCCATCATCCAGGTGGTAGTCCACCAGTGCCAAGTGCGGGCGCAGCCCTTTGGTCAGCAGTGCCTCGCATTCGTCGCGGTTGCGCGCAGTCCAGACCTGGCAACCCCAGCGGCTGAGCAGGCTGTTCATGCCGATGAGGATGCTGTCCTCGTTGTCGACACACAGCACCTGCATCCCCGCCAGGGGTTGTCCGGCTTGTTCGGCAACAGGCGCGGGTGGTGCGACTGGCGTCGTGGCCAGTGGTACGCAGACCCGAAATACGCTGCCTTTGCCGGGCCATGAGTGCACTTGCAGCGGATGGCCTAATACGCGGCAGAGACCGTCAGCGATCGCCAAGCCCAGGCCGAGGCCTTTTTCTGCGCGGGTCTGGTGGCTGTCCAGGCGTTTGAATTCCTCGAAAATCACCTGCAGCTTGTCGTTGGCGATGCCCGGGCCGCGGTCCCAGACTTCCAGCCACAGGTTGTCCTGGCTACGCCTTACGCCAAGCAGGATCGGGCTCTTGCCGTAGCGGAAGGCGTTGGTCAGGAAATTCTGCAGAATCCGCCGCAGCAGTTTCATGTCGCTTTGCACCCGTAAACGACTACTGCGCACGCGGAAGTCCAGGCCCTGTTCCCGGGCCAGTACCTTGAACTCGGCGCCCAGGGTATCGAACAACTCGTTCAGGGCGAACGGCTTGGCGTCGGGGGTGATCTTGCCGTTTTCCAGGCGGGAGATGTCCAGCAAGTCGCTGATCAATTCTTCGGCGGAGCGCAGCGAACTGTCCAGATGCTGAACCAGTTGCTGTGCCTCGGTGGACAGCCCGTCGCCTTGGTGGGAGAGCGCGGCGGAGAACAGCCGGGCGGCGTTCAGTGGCTGCATCAGGTCGTGGCTGACCGCCGCGAGGAAACGGGTCTTGGACTGGTTGGCGGCTTCGGCGTGGCTTTTCGCTTCGGTCAGGGCCAGGTTCAGTTGCGACAGTTCGTGGGTTCGCGCAGCAACCCGCTGCTCGAGGCCCTCGTTGGCATCCTTCAGGGCTTGTTCGGCTTCGCGGAACGGCGTGATGTCGGTAAAACTCATGACGAACCCGCCACCCGGCATCGGGTTGCCGATCAGTTCGATGACCCGGCCATTTGGGAACAAGCGCTCGGACGTGTGGGCGCGGCCCTGGCGCATCCAGTGCAGGCGTCGGGCAACATGGACCTGAGCCTCGCCGGGGCCGCACAGGCCGCGTTCGGCGTTGTAGCGAATGATGTCGGCAATTGGTCGGCCGACACTGATCAAGCCGTCCGGGTAATTGAACAGTTCCAGATAACGGCGGTTCCAGGCCACCAGGCGCAGTGACTGGTCGACCACACTGATGCCCTGGCTGATGTTTTCGATGGCGCCCTGCAAGAGTGCCCGGTTGAACTGCAGCACCTCGGAAGCCTCGTCGGCGATACGCACGACATCTTCGAGTTGCATGTCGCGGCCTTCGATGGCCGCCTTGACCACGGCCCGGGTCGAAGAGGTTCCGAGCACGCCTGCGAGCAGTCGTTCGGTATGCTCGATCCAGTCACCGTCGGCGTTCTGATTAGGGTTGAAGCCCTTGCCCTGGCGGTAGGCGAAGCGGATGAAACTTTGGCGCGCACGCTCTTCGCCGACAAACCGTGCTGCCAGGTTCAGCAGGTCGTTGATCTGTACCGCCAGCAGCGAGCGGTTGCTCGGGCGGGCGTTGGTTTCCTGGCCGATGAAGCGGCCTGCCTGCCAGTGCTCCGATACCCGTGTGCGGGAGAGGATCGACACCCAGGCGAACAGGGTGAAGTTACCGGCCAGCGACAACACCACACCCTGCGTCAGCGGGGTTATCGGCAGGTTCAGTGGGTTGCTGTGCAGCCACGCCAAGCCAGGCAGCAGGTTGAGCGACCAGCCGAGGCTGTGAGCGGCGATGGGCAGAACCAGGGTGTAGAACCAGATGAAAATACCGGCTGCAAGGCCGGCAAAAACGCCACGGCGGTTGGCCTGTTTCCAGTACAGCGCACCAAACATGGCTGGGGTCAGTTGGGTGATGGCGGCAAAAGCAATCTGGCCGATGGTTGCCAGGCTTGCCGTGGAACCGAGCAGGCGGTAGCTGACATAGGCCAGCAGCAGGATCGCAACGATCGATACCCGGCGAACCGAGAGCATCCAGTGGCGGAATACTTCAAAGGGGCGCTCGGCGTTGTTACGCCGTAGCAGCCACGGCAGCAGCATGTCGTTGGAGACCATGGTCGACAGCGCCACGCTGGCGACGATCACCATGCCGGTAGCCGCCGATGCGCCACCGATAAATGCCAGCAACGCCAGGGCCGGGTGGGCTTCGGCCAGCGGCAGGCTGATCACGAATGAGTCGGGGATGACCGAGTCGGGCAGCATCATCTGCCCGGCCAGGGCTATCGGGACTACGAACAGTGCGGCGAGGATCAGGTAGGCCGGAAAAACCCAGCGCGCCAGGCGCAGGTCCTGAGGGTCGATGTTTTCCACCACGGTGACATGGAACTGCCGCGGCAGGCAGATGATCGCCATCATTGCCACACCGGTCTGGACCACCATCGACGGCCAATTGATGGTTTCCTGCCAGTAGGTTTCCAGGCGGGGCGCCAATCGTGCCTGGCTGAACAGGTCGTCGAAGCCGTCATACAGGTTGAAGGTGACGAAGGCGCCGACGGCGAGAAACGCCAGCAGTTTGACCAGCGACTCAAAGGCAATGGCCAGCACCATGCCACGGTGGTGTTCGGTGACATCCAGGCTGCGAGTACCGAAGACGATGGTGAACAGTGCCAGCACCAGCGAGACCACCAGGGCGGTGTCCTGCACTCGGCTGCCAGTGGCGTCGGCGCCTGCGCCTATCAGCAGGTTGACCCCCAATACGATGCCTTTGAGTTGCAAGGCGATGTACGGCAGCACACCCACCAGGCAGATCAGTGCGACCACCACGGCCAGTGCCTGCGACTTGCCGTAACGGGCGGCGATGAAGTCGGCAATCGAGGTGATGTTTTCCTGCTTGCTGATCAGCACCATCTTCTGCAGCACCCAGGGTGCAAACAGCATCAGCAGCACCGGGCCGAGGTAGATAGGCAGGAATGCCCAGAGTTGTTCGGCGGCCTGGCCGACCGAACCGAAGAATGTCCAACTGCTGCAGTACACGGCCAGCGAAAGGCTGTACACCCAGGCACGCAGGCGCGGGGGCAGCGGCTTGCTGCGGCGGTCGCCGTAGAAAGCGATGGCGAACATGATGGCCATATAGGCCAGGGCGACCAAGGCGATCAGCCCACTGGACAGCGACATGACAACTCCGAAGAAAAGGGGGAGTACACCTCCAGCCTAACGGTATACCTCGATCTATCAGTCTGGCATGCCGTTCGTGCTTAGTCAGTGCCGACCATGGTAGCAGTGGCGCAGCGTCGCAGGGGCATCACGGAGGGTCATCCATTGCACCGTGATCAGCAGCCGATTGAAGGCCATCGCAATGCCGGGGTCTGAAGCACACCACGAATTATCAGGTTGTATCGGCAAAATAGATAACAGTTAGAGAAATTACCCGTTTTATAGATATTAAAGGTGCCTCTACCATGGGCTCTACCTCACCAGAGGACAGGAGTGCAAACCATGCCATGCCCGACCAGCAGCGCCGTATCGCTGCGTCCGTTCCATCAACTGGCCCATCCACGCGAAGTGATTCGCCAGTTCACGCCTAACTGGTTCGCCGTCACCATGGGGACCGGTGTTCTTGCCTTGGCGCTCAAGCAGGCGATGCCAGCGCTGAGTGGCGTGGCCGAGGCCTTGTGGCTGCTGACGATCGCTTTATTCATTCTATTCAGCGGCGTCTATGCGGCGCGTTGGGTGTTGTACTTTCATGAGGCACGCAGGATCTTTGCCCACTCTACGGTTTCCATGTTCTTTGGGACGATTCCGATGGGCCTGGCAACGATTCTCAATGGTGCCCTGCTGTTCGGCCTTGAACGCTGGGGGCAGGGAATCTTGCCGTGGGTCGAGGCGCTGTGGTGGTTCGACGTGGCACTGGCCGTGCTCTGCGGCGTGGCCATTCCGTACCTGATGTTCACCCGTCAGGAGCACAGCATCGATCAGATGACCGCCGTCTGGTTATTGCCGGTGGTGGCTGCCGAGGTGGCGGCGGCCAGCGGTGGCCTGTTGGCGCCGCATCTGGCGGATCCGCATCAGCAGTTCCAGGTGTTGATCGTCAGCTATGTGTTGTGGGCGGTCTCGCTGCCGGTGGCGTTCAGCATCCTGACCATCCTCTTGTTACGCATGGCCCTGCACAAGTTGCCCCATGCCAGCATGGCGGCTTCAAGCTGGCTGGCCTTGGGGCCGATTGGTACCGGCGCCTTGGGCATGTTGTTGCTGGGCAGCGATGCACCTGCCGTGTTTGCCGCCAACGGCCTGGGCGGGCTCGGCGAGATTGCCCGGGGTATTGGCCTGATCGCCGGCATCGTGCTGTGGGGCTGCGGCTTGTGGTGGTTGCTGACAGCGGTGCTGATTACCCTGCGATACATGCGCCACGGCATGCCGTTCAACCTTGGTTGGTGGGGCTTTACCTTTCCGTTGGGGGTGTATGCCCTGGCAACGCTGAAGCTCGCCGCCTGGCTTGAATTGGGCTTCTTTCAGATCATCGGCAGTGTGTTGGTGCTGGCGCTGATCGGCCTCTGGCTGCTGGTGGCCAGCCGGACGCTGCGTGGCGCCTGGCGTGGTGAGCTGTTCGTGTCGCCGTGTATTGCGGATCTTCGGGCCTGAGTGCTCTGTAGGTGCTGGTCTTGCAGGTGGCTCGGTTGCTGGCAAGACCGGCTCCTGCAAGGGCGTTTGTGCTACAACTGTGGCTTTTACGGCACAGCTGACCTCCAATAACAAAGCCCCATGCAGGTACACGGACGATGAGTCACCCCTCGCAATTCACATTGCTCGGCAAGCGCCGATTTCTGCCGTTTTTCATTACCCAGTCGCTGGGTGCCTTCAATGACAACATCTTCAAGCAGTCGTTGATTCTCGCCATTCTCTACAAGCTCAGCATCGAGGGTGACCGGTCGATCTGGGTCAACCTGTGTGCGCTGCTGTTTATCCTGCCGTTCTTTCTGTTCTCTGCACTGGCCGGGCAGTTTGGCGAAAAGTTCGCCAAGGACGCATTGATCCGTGTGATCAAGCTGGCCGAGATCGGCATCATGGCGGTCGGTGCCATTGGTTTTCTCACCAATCACCTGGCGCTGATGCTGTTGGCGTTGTTTGCCATGGGCACCCATTCGGCGTTGTTCGGCCCGGTCAAGTACTCGATCTTGCCGCAGGCGCTGCATGAGGAAGAGTTGGTGGGGGGTAACGGCCTGGTTGAGATGGGCACCTTTCTCGCCATCCTGGCGGGCACCATTGGCGCGGGTGTGATGATGTCCAGTGGTCACTATGCCCCTGTGGTTGCGACCGCCGTGGTATCGGTGGCTGCGCTCGGTTACCTGTCCAGTCAATGGATTCCGCGTGCCGCTGCTGCTGCGCCGCAGATGAAACTGGACTGGAACATCTTCACCCAGTCCTGGGCGACCCTGCGCCTGGGCTTGAATCAGACCCCGGCGGTGTCGCGTTCGATCGTCGGCAACTCCTGGTTCTGGTTTGTCGGGGCGATCTACCTCACCCAGATTCCTGCCTACGCCAAAGACTGGCTGCACGGCGACGAGACCGTGGTCACCTTGGTATTGACCCTGTTCTCAGTGGGTATCGCGCTCGGTTCGCTGTTGTGTGAGCGCCTTAGCGGACGCAAGGTAGAGATCGGCCTGGTGCCGTTCGGCTCCTTTGGCCTGACCCTGTTTGGCCTGCTCTGGTGGTGGCATTCGGGCGATGTCGTGGCCGGGGCGCAGCCGCACGACTGGCTGACCCTGCTGGGTATGAGTCAGGCCTGGTGGATCATGCTGTCGATCCTCGGGCTGGGCGTATTCGGCGGCTTCTACATCGTGCCGCTGTATGCCTTGATCCAGTCGCGTACCGCCGAGAATGAGCGGGCCCGGGTCATTGCTGCGAACAACATCCTCAACGCACTGTTCATGGTGGTCTCGGCCATCGTCACCATTGTGCTGTTGAGTGTGGCCAAGCTGAGCATTCCACAGCTGTTCCTGGTGGTCTCGCTGCTGAACATCGCGGTCAACACCTACATCTTCAAGATCGTCCCCGAATTCACCATGCGTTTCATGATCTGGCTGCTCAGCCACTCCATGTACCGTGTCGAACACCGCGACCTTGAGTTGATTCCCGATGATGGTGCAGCCCTGCTGGTGTGCAACCACGTGTCCTTCGTCGATGCATTGTTGATCGGTGGTGCGGTGCGGCGGCCGATCCGTTTCGTGATGTATTACAAGATCTACCGCCTGCCGGTGCTCAACTTCATCTTCCGCACCGCTGGGGCCATCCCGATTGCCGGGCGCAAGGAAGACCCGCACATTTATGAACGGGCTTTCGAGAAAATAGCCGAGTGCCTGCGGCAGGGTGAGTTGGTGTGCATCTTTCCGGAAGGCAAACTGACCTCGGACGGTGAAATCGATGAGTTCAAAGGCGGTGTACGCCTGATCATCGAGCAGACACCCGTGCCGGTGATCCCGATGGCCTTGCAGGGCTTGTGGGGGAGTTTCTTCAGCCGGGATCCGGCCAAGGGCTTCTTCCGTCGCTTGTGGTCGCGGGTGACCCTGGTGGCCGGTACCGCCGTCCCGGTTGAGGCGGCAGAGCCGGCCGTATTGCGCGAGCGGGTCAGCGCGTTGCGTGGCACGGTGCGCTGACCCGGGTAGGGCAGGTCAGCTGGCGCTGACCTTCAGCCCGACCAGGCCGGTGACGATCAGGGCAACGCTGGCCAGGCGCATCAGGGCCATGGATTCGCCGAACAGGATAACCCCGGCGATCACCGTGCCCACTGCGCCGACGCCGGTCCAGATGGCATAGGCCGTGCCGAGCGGCAGCTCCTTCATGGCCAGGCCAAGCAAACCCAGGCTGACCAGCATGGCTGCAATGGTCAGCAGGGTGGGCAATGGGCGGGTAAAGCCGTCGGTGTACTTCAGGCCGACAGCCCAGCCGACTTCGAACAGGCCGGCACAAAACAGAATGATCCAGGACATGCAGTGTCTCCATCAGGTGATGGGGCCGTCCCCGGATTGATCACGCGATGCGTCGTGAGGTCGTCCTCACTGTGGGCATATAGAGTGCACAAACTCGAGGGGTAGGGCAATACGCCGGCGAGTACCGTAATAAGGCTGAGGCGCCATGTAGCGCCGTAAAGGCGGAACGGGGTATCGGGCCCGACATCGCGAATGGATATGCCTGCTTTCATCAGGGGTTAGGCATGTTTGTGGCGGGTGGCACTCGCCTTCGCGAACATATCCATTCCCTGCAGTGGCACCACCGGCTGGTTTCGCCTTTTACGGCGACCCACTTTTGAACGGCACAAAAGTGGGCAAAACGCCCTGTCCCGACATCCGGCCCTACGCTGCGCTTCGGGTGCCTTCCTTACGCCATCGCTCCCGTGTGGACGCGCCGACGGGCCATCCATGGCCCATCAGCACTTGCGAGGCATCCCTGCCTCGCACCCCACTACGCGACGGCTCCACTCAGCCTCCTGAAGGGACACCCTGCAGCGCCTGCCACTGCGCGCACTGACAAACAAAGCCCACGCAGGAAATCGACGCTATCCATCAAGGCGCCAACCTTGGCGCCGATGCTTTTCCATACGCTGACCTCGCGGGCGCCGCCAAATTGTCCCTTCAGGAGGTCGAACGCAGGCAGTGCGTAGTCGAGTGCCAGGCAGGGATGCCTGGCAAGGGCTGAGGGCCAGGAAGGCCCTTCAGCGCGGTCCCGGCGGGAGCACTGCCGGAGTGAGAGAACCCGCAGCGCAGCGGAGGGCCGGATGTTGGGACGAGGGTTTTGGTTACTTTTGTCCGACAAAAGTGACCCGCCGTAAAGGCGGAACGGGGTATCAGGCCCGACATCGCGAATGGATATGCCTGCTTGCATCAGCGGCGATAAAGGCTTGTGATTTGTGGCACTCGCCTCACGCGGTTATGAGCAGGCGTGCCTGCGATGGCATCGGTGAGGTGCCAGTGAGTGCGTGGTACCTCTATCACGGGCAAGACCAGCCACCCGCTCTCATGCAGGTGAACTGGCTTGCTCGCGATCTAGACGTTGCGCTTAGATCCCCTGGGGGATCTCTTCGCCACCCAGCGCTTCAAACAGGGCCGGCAGGAACTCACCGAAAGTGAGCATCATCAGGGTGAAGCTGGCATCGAGTTGGCCCAGGGCCTCATCACCACCGTCTTCCTCGGCCTGATCCTGCAGCAGCTCTTCGAACTTCAGGCGTTTGATCACCATCTTGTCGTCGAGCACGAAGGACAGCTTGTCCTGCCAGGCCAGCGACAATTGGGTGACTTGCTTGCCAGTGCCCAGGTGCATCTGGATCTCGTCGCTGGTCAGGTCCTGACGTTTGCAGCGAACGATACCGCCGTCTTCATGGGTGTCACGCAGCTCGCACTCATCCAGGACATAGAAGTCCGGGGCGGCTTGTTGGGTTTTCACCCACTCGGTCATGGTCGCGCTTGGGGCGATCTTCACGCTCAGTGGTCGTACGGGAAGCGAGCCCATCACTTCGCGCAGGGTGGAGAGCAGGTCTTCGGCACGCTTGGCGCTGGAGGCATTGACCAGAATCAGGCCCTGCTTGGGGGCGATGGCGGCGAAGGTTGCCGAGCGACGGATAAAGGCACGTGGCAGGAACGCCTGGATGATTTCATCCTTGATCTGATCACGTTCCTTTTTATAGACCTTGCGCATTTGCTCGGCCTCGATCTCGTCGATCTTCTCTTTAACCGCATCGCGCACGACACTGCCAGGCAGGATACGTTCTTCTTTACGTGCGGCGATCAGCAGGAAGTCCTGACTGACATGCACCAGTGGAGCGTCTTCACCCTTGCCAAATGGCGCGACGAAGCCGTAGGTGGTCAATTCCTGGCTGGCACAAGGGCGCGCTGGCTTGCTGGCCAGAGCGGTTTCCAGCGCCTCGGGGTCAAACGGGATGTCCTGGGTCAGGCGATAGATCAGCAGGTTTTTGAACCACATGGGGTGCATCTCTCCTTAACACATAAGGGGGGCATTATTCTCCGAGCAGCCGTCTCAGGCCAAGTCTGCTAAGTCGTTGGAAGGCTTGAAAAATTTTTTTAAAAAAGTGCTTGCCAGACTCTAAGGTGCTCCGTAGAATGCGCACCACACCGAGACGATGGGTGATTAGCTCAGCCGGGAGAGCATCTGCCTTACAAGCAGAGGGTCGGCGGTTCGATCCCGTCATCACCCACCACTTCTCAGTGTTAGCGCAGCGGTAGTTCAGTCGGTTAGAATACCGGCCTGTCACGCCGGGGGTCGCGGGTTCGAGTCCCGTCCGCTGCGCCATATTCAAGCTTCCAGGGCCCACTGAACACCCGGAAGCCACAAAGAAAGCGACCTTAGGGTCGCTTTTTTTGTTTCTCATTCCCGCTACTCAGGAAGAGTCCCATGATGCAGGATGCAAGCACCCCCCGTACGCCCTTGCTGGGTATCGACCTGGGTACCACCAACAGCCTGATTGCCGTCTGGCAGGACGGGCGAGCGCAGTTGATCCCCAACGCCCTTGGCGAATGGCTTACCCCGTCCGCAGTCAGCATCGATGAGGATGGCAGTATTCTGGTCGGTCAGGCGGCTCGCTCACGGCTGACCACGCACCCGGAACGTAGCGCAGCAGCGTTCAAACGCTTTATGGGCAGTGAAAAACGTCTGGAGCTTGCCGGCCAGACCTTCAGCCCTGAAGAGTTGTCTGCACTGGTGCTCGGTGCGCTCAAACAGGACGCGGAAGCCTGGCTGGGTTGCCCGGTAAGCGAGGCGGTGATTTCGGTGCCGGCTTACTTCAGCGATGAACAGCGTAAACGCACCTGTTTTGCTGCCGAGCTGGCCGGGCTCAAGGTACAGCGCCTGATCAACGAGCCTACCGCTGCCGCCATGGCCTACGGTCTGCATGAGCAGAAATTCGAGCGCACGCTGATTTTCGACCTGGGTGGCGGCACCTTCGATGTGACCGTACTGGAGTACGCCTTGCCGCTGATCGAGGTGCATGCCTCTACTGGCGACAACTACCTGGGGGGCGAGGATTTTACCCATGCACTGCTGCAGGCTTGTCTCAAGGACCTGCAACTGGCGACCGACAGCGTTGAGCCGCAAGCCCTGGCTTCGCTGTACGACGCTCTGGAGCAGATCAAGCGCAAGCTCAGCGAAGGTCCGCAGCACGTGCAGTGGCGTTGTGCCGGTGAGCTGCGCGAGTGGTCGTTGGATGAAGCGCGTGCGCAAAAGATCTGGGAACCCTTGCTGACGCGCCTGCGCGCCCCGGTGGAGCAGGCGTTGCGTGATGCCCGGCTGAACCCGCGCGACCTCGATAGCCTGGTGCTGGTGGGAGGCGCCACGCGTATGCCGGTGGTCCAGCAGATGGTTGCCACCTTGTTTGGGCGTTTGCCTTACCGGCATCTTGACCCCGACACCATCGTTGCCTTGGGGGCGGCCAGCCAGGCCGCGTGCAGGGCACGTGACCAGGCCATCGAAGAGCTGATCCTGACCGATGTGTGCCCCTATACACTGGGTGTTGCAGCCATGCGCGGTGAAAGCCGGCGCCAAGCATTTGTGCCGATCATCGAGCGTAATACAGTCATTCCAACCTCGCGGGTCGAGCGCTTTCAGAGTACTCATCCCGAACAGAAAACCGTGCGCATCGAGGTCTATCAGGGGGAGCGACCCTGGGTGAGCGACAACATCTTCATCGATGCATTCGATATCGAGTTGCCGCAGGCCGGCCGGATTCAGTCCATGGATGTGCGTTTCAGTTACGACATCAATGGCCTGTTGGAAGTGGATGTTGCCCTGGAGGACGGCGAGCGCCACAGTCATGTGATCGACCGCAGCCCCGCAGGGCTCGACGACGCGGCCCGGGCGGCCAGCCATGGTCGCCTGGCGGCGTTGAAGATTCACCCGCGCGATGCGCTGCCCAACCGTGCACTGCTGGCGCGTCTGGAGCGTGCCTGGATGCAATGCCTGGGTGAGCAGCGTGATCAGGTCGGTCAGTGGCTTGAAGCCTTTACTGCAGTGCTGGGTAACCAGCATGCGCAGGACATCAACAGCACTCGCCAGCGCCTGAATACAGCGCTGGACGAGCAGGGCCTCTGAGCCGCTAAGCGTTCAGGCGCCGCAGGGCGGCTTGCAGGCCGCCTTCCAGTGCATGCTTTTCGCCACCGGGTGGTACACCGTAACGGTTCGGCAGGCTGTCGCCGGGCAAGACCAGCAGCACCAACGGCAGGAACGGCAGCACGATGGTCAGGGCCATGCCAATCAGCAGCATGGCTACGCCAAACCCGATGTCATGCAGCCGCCGCAGGATGATGCTCAGTTGCACCAGCACGGTAACGGCCACGATCCCTAGCGCCACCTGCGCGTTGCCGCTGGCGAGGCTCAGAAAAACAGCCAATCCCTGGCACATCAGGCTCTGTTGGGCGCAGGCAACACGCCCCAGGCGGCTGTTCAGGCTCAGCATGTTCCATTCTGATACCGGTTGGCTGCCCGATCTGGCCAGCATCAGGCGCTCGCTCCAGGACAACAGCGCCGCCAAGGCCAGGCGCAGGCCTGGTCCATGGCGCGGATCATCCTTGGCCTGCTGCAGTTGGCGCAGAACCTTGGTGCGCGGCACGCCGGTACGGTTCTCCACCAGCACCAGCCTGCGCAGGGTATCGACGCCGAGATAGAAGGCGCTGCTGTCGATGCCTTGCTGCTCTTCGAGGATCTCCCGGGGTGGGCGTACCGGTTCGCCCTTGATCAAGCCATCCCGGAATGACTCGAACCAGGCATCGGAGCAGGCGATCCCGGCGATATTGTTCAGCAGTACACGGTGCTGCTCGGCATCCAGGGTCGGGTCCTGATAGAGCACGCCACAGAGCAACATCAAGCCCAGCAGATCATCGCTGAAGGTGTCGTAATCGCTCACGACGCAGTCGTACAGGCGTGTGTTGCTCAGCAGCCTGGCACTGCCCAACGCCTGAGGCACGGTGAGCAGGTTCAGTGCGACGTCGTTCTGCACAGGCTCCTCTTCTGACAGCCAGCCCAGCAAGCCATTGAAGTGGCCTTCCTGTTGATGCACGCGCTGCAACAGCGGCAGTACGCGCGACAGTGGATGCCCGGTGTCGGCACGCATGCTGTGAAGCAGTGCAGGGGAAATCAGTGTCAGCCAGCGCAGCGGGTCGGACATCAGGGCAATGAAGAACAGCGCTTGCCGGTGCCATTCCCACAGCTGTTCACCGTCAGGTTGGGGCGGCAATACAACGCCCTCGCGATTGAGGACTGCGAGCATCTTTACCCCAAACGGTAGCGAGGCAATGAGCTCCTGTTCAAAGGCGCTGTCCAGGCGCGTCCATTGCGCTGCAGTAAAGGCCTTGAGCCGGCGCAGCCAATGTTGGGTGACGTCCAGTGCCAGGTCCTGACCCAACAGCGGGTTCAGTTGCACGCTGTCATCCGGTGCGTTGATAAAGGCTGTCAACGCCTGTGGAATGGGGGCGTGCTGCAGCCAGTACAGGTGTTGTTCGGCCTGGTACTTGAGGCCTTCCAGCACCAGTGCATCGAGCACATCGTTGCTGTCGGGTTCGGCCAGCAGGCGTTCCAGCAGGGCGGTGTCGCCACGGTGCAATGCCCAGGCCTGTCGATACAGGTTCGTTAACCCCGCATCGTCAGGCTCATCGAGCAGTAACGCCAGCAATGGCAGTTCATCACCGTCCAGGCGCCAGTTCACATAAGCCCCCGCAAGGCCTCCGAGGTTCTGGCGACCGGCGTTGAGCCAGCGGGTCAACGTCTCCGGGCGCTGCGCCGGGCTGCCCCAGGCCTGGGCTGGCTCACTCAGGTTGTTCGGCCAGTCGCGGAAATGCTCGCGGCGGTCGAACGCTTGAATCAGCAGCGGCAGGCGCTGTGGCTGGTGTTTGCCGCACAGTTCGAGCAGCCACTGTGCAGCCTGCGGATGCTGGTGCTCGCGCCACAAGCGCACCCAGCCGCTCAGGGCTTGCTCTTCCAGGCCAAGGGCACTGCACTGACGGGCCAGCAGGTACAGCCAGTCGACATCATCCGGTGCGTGCCGATGTTTTTCCGCACACAGTGCGTAGAGGGTCTTGCTTGCAACATCGGCCTGGGTGAGTTGTACCAGCAGACGCTGCAGCCAGGCGTCGTCGTTCGGCAGCGGCAGGCAGGTAGGCTGGTTGACGAAGTCGCGGAGCTCGTCCAGCGGCCGTTCCTGATAGAGGTGTTCCAGGGTGTTCAGGTACCAGAGGGTTTCGATCTGTGCCGGTGGTGGCCAGGACGAGATCGTTGCGGTATCGAAGAGGTCTGGCTGTGCGATGCGTTCGATAAACGCTTCGACCTGCTCGACGTTATCGATACGCAGCAGGTTGCCCTGCCAGTCCAGCCGCTCGGCCAACAGGCGTGCGCAATTGTTGGAGATCGGCCCGCTGTCGATCAGCCGCTCCAGCAGGCTCCAGCGCAGCGCTTCGACAACCTCAAGTGAGACGCTGTCGAAGCGTTCGATATAGCTCCGCCAGGCGGCCGGGTCGAAACGTCGTGCGCCGTCGCTGAACAGTTCGTCGAATGCGTCCAGCAGCTCGCGGGTCGGGCTTTGCTCATCGTCGGCGTCTGCGGTTTCGACGCTACGGGCTTCCTTCAGTGCGGCCTCGTAGGCTTCACGCAAGGCCTGAAAACCTTGTGGGTCGGTTTCCGGATGATGCTCTGGCAGGCGCGTACGGTAGGCGCTGCGGATGGCGTCCTGATCGCGGGTAGGCTCGATGCCCAGGGATATCCAGCAGCTCATGACCAGTTGAACTCCGCAAGCGAGTCAGGTTTTTGTGGCAGGTTCAGGGGCAGGTCCCAAGGCAGTTCGGCAAACAGTTCGGCGGCGTCCTGAGCGAGGGCCCGAGCGCTGCAGCGGCTCCAGTAGGCGTAGCCTTCGCGGTCAAGGGCGTGGCCGAGCTCGTCGTCTGCGCTGTCCAGGCAGCACCAGTACATGCGGCCGGTCATGTAGCCGCCCAGGTAGGTGCTCCAGCTGTTGTAGTAATGACGTGCCCTCAAGGCCAGTCGGCTGTGTAGCCAGAGGCTTTCATCAAGGTTGATCCAGCCGCTGCGCAGGCCGTTGCGCAGCAGGAAACCCATGCGCCCCAGGTCCCAGGCACGAATGCCGCCGTGGCCGCATTCGCTGAAGGTCCGACTGGCAAACTCATGCAGCGCGCGTTGCCGTGGCGCCAGGCCGTCGAGCAGGGCCGACCATTCACTGGGCAGGCAGCGCTGCCAGTTCCAGTAAGCCTCGAGCATCCCGCTGGCATGGCCACGGTCGGCCATGTAGAGCATCTCGAGCAACTGCTCGCGATTGCTGATGCCCCAGCCGTCCTGCAGGTCCATCTCGATGTAGTCCGGGGCGGTGTAACTGGAACCGTTGAGGGCTGCCATGGGGGCAGAAAGGGCGTACAGCCAGCGCTGTTCTATTTCTTCCATGAAAAATGCTCCTGAGCCGGCGGGGGAGTGGAGAGCGCCGGCACTAATTGGCGCGAATTGTAGAGACCTGGCTGGTTAGCAGCAAACTGCAGTCTTCAGCACCTGCCTCGCACTGGTGCGGGTTGTTCCGCAATGGTGCGTTGCTACCCCTGTGGTGTTGGTTTGACGCCGCAGATAACGGGGTATTGCAGTTTGGCGCGGCCCTTGCTTTGGCTTGTTCATCAGGCAATCAACGCAGATTGCTCTATTCACGACAAAGGCGCCGTGTCGCTCCCGCTTGCAACGCAAGCAGGAGCGGCAGGGCGCCTTTTTGTTTTGCCTAAGCAGGAGACCGGGTAATGACCCAGACAACCGTGCGCAGCGTCTGCCCCTATTGCGGCGTCGGCTGCGGCATTGTCATGACCGTGGCCGAAAACCGGGTAATCAAGGTCAGTGGTGACAAACAGCACCCAAGCAATTTCGGGCGACTCTGCACCAAAGGGCAGACCTGCCATCAGCCGCTGCGCGAGTCGGGGCGCATGGAGCAGGCCTTTGTCCGTCACTCGCGTCAGCGCGACCCGGTGCAGACCGCAATTGATCAGGCGATCGACGAGGCGGCCCGGCGCCTGAAGACCCTCCTCGTCGAGCATGGCCCGGATGCCCTGGCGTTTTACGTTTCCGGGCAGCTGTCGCTGGAGGCCCAGTACTTGATCAACAAGCTGGCCAAAGGCTTCGTGCGCAGCCGGCATATCGAGTCCAACTCCCGGCTGTGCATGGCCAGCGCGAGCAGTGGCTACAAACTCTCGCTGGGCGCGGATGGCCCGCCTGGCAGCTATGAGGACTTCGACCACAGCGAGCTGTTCTTTGTCATTGGCGCCAACATGGCGGACTGTCATCCGATCCTATTTCTGCGCCTGCTTGACCGGCGCAAGGCCGGTGCCCGGCTGATTGTGGTCGACCCCAGGCGCACCGCGACAGCGGAAAAGGCCGACCTGTTCTTGCAGATCAAACCCGGCACCGACCTGGCACTGCTCAATGGTCTGTTGCACCTGTTGTTGATCAACGGCGCGGTGGATACGGCGTTCGTTGAGCGCTTTACCGAGGGCTGGGAGGCCATGCCGGACTTCCTGCAGGACTATGCGCCGGCGCAGGTGGCGCAGATTACTGGCCTGGCCGAAGCCGATATCCGCAAGGCCGCCGAGTGGATCGGCCAAGCACCCGCGTGGCTCAGCTGCTGGACCATGGGCCTGAACCAGAGTATTCACGGCACCTGGCAGACCAATGCGCTGTGCAACCTGCACCTGGCCACCGGGGCGATCTGCCGCCCCGGCTGCGGACCGTTTTCGCTGACGGGCCAGCCCAATGCCATGGGCGGACGTGAGATGGGCTACATGGGGCCGGGGTTGCCCGGCCAGCGTTCGGCGCTGGTAAAGGCTGACCGTCATTTCGTTGAGGACCTCTGGCAGGTGCCGCGTGGCAGCCTGAGGGCCGAGGCCGGAGACGGCACCGTCGCCATGTTCGAGGGCATGGCTGCAGGGCGGATCAAGGCCTGCTGGATCATCTGCAGTAACCCAGTGGCCAGTGTCGCCAACCGTCAGCAGGTGATCGAGGGCCTGCAAACGGCCGAGCTGGTCATCACCCAGGACGCCTTTCTCGATACCGAAACCAATCGCTATGCCGATATCCTCCTGCCGGCAGCGCTCTGGGCTGAAGCCGATGGGGTAATGGTCAACTCCGAGCGCAACCTGACCCTCACGGCGCAGGCCGTCGAGCCACCGGGCGCGAGCCTGGCGGACTGGCAACTCATCGCCCGAGTGGCCTGTGCGATGGGCTATGAGGCTGCGTTCAGCTACACCTGTGCCGAACAGATTTTCGATGAACTGCGCCAGGCCTGGAACCCCGACACAGGTTACGACCTGCGCGGTATCAGTTACCCCTTGTTGCGCCAGGCGCCACGGCAATGGCCCTGTGCACCCGATCAGGCTGATACACGGCACCCGCAACGCTACCTGAATGACGGTATCAGTCAGCGGCTGCACGAGGACGCCCAAGGCCAGCGGCCGTCACTCGCCTTTGCTACGGTCAGTGGCAAAGCACGCTTTTTTGCCCGGCCCTACCTGCCTCCAGCGGAGCTACCGGACGAAGCTTACCCGCTGGTGCTCAATACCGGGCGGGTACAGCACCATTGGCACACCCTGACCAAGACCGGCAAGGTCAGCGCGTTGAATGCGCTGGAGCCTGGCCCGTACCTGGAAATTCACCCCGAAGATGCACGGCAATTGGGTATCGCTGAGCACGATCAGGTGCAGGTTCGCTCCCGGCGTGGTGAGGCGTTATTGCCGGCGCGCCTGAGTGAGCGGGTACTGCCTGGCAACTGCTTCGCCCCCTTTCACTGGAATGATGTCTATGGCGAGCGTTTGGCGATCAATGCACTGACCAGCGATGCCATCGACCCGGTTTCCCTGCAACCTGCGTTCAAGTACTGCGCCGTGGCCCTCAGCCGGGTTGCCGGTGAACGTATTGCCGCTGTTGAACTGCCGGTCCACACGCTTCAGGAGTCTGCGACCATGCCGATCGAAACCCTCAGCCAACTGCTCGGCCTGAACAACCGCGTTGAACTGGCTTTGGCCGAGGATGAACAACTGTATATGCAGGGTTATGTGCTGGGTCTGCGTAACAGCCCTCAGCAGGGCGTACCGAGCTTGCCGGTCAATGCACCACTGGCGCCGGCGCGGCGTCTGTTGGTGGAAGGGTTGCTGGCGGGGTTGTTTTCGCGCAGTACCTCGGTACAGGCCCCTGCAATCCAGGCCCCGGAGCCTGCCGAAGCCACTAGCCATTGGCTGCTCTGGGCTTCGCAGACCGGCAACGGCCAGGCTCTGGCGCAACACTGTGCGCAGCGTTTGCGGGAGGCCGGTCTGGCTGTTCAGGTGAGCAGCATGGAGCAGGTCAGCCTTGAGCAGGTGAGCAACGCCGCCAGCCTGCTGCTGGTGGCGAGCACGTTTGGCGATGGTGAGGCACCGGATTGCGCCAAGGCCTTTTGGCAGGCCCTGCAGGCCGCGTCCGCCAACCACTGCACCGGGCTGCGCTACGCGGTACTGGCCCTGGGAGACTCCAGCTACGCAGAGTTCTGTGGTTTCGGCCGCAAGCTGGACCAGCGTCTGGCGGAGCTTGGCGCTGTGCGCCTGCTGGAGCGGGTCGAGTGCGAGCCGGACTTCGACGAGCCGGCCGAGCAGTGGCTGGGCACGCTGGTGACGGCCCTTGGGCAGGCGCCAAGTGCAGCGGCGCCAGCGGTCACGTCCTCGGCGGCGACAGCGCCAACCTTCAGCAAGCAGCAGCCGTTGCCGGTAAGGGTGGTGGAAAACCGCCTGCTCAATGCGCCCGGTGCCGCCAAGGAAACCCGGCACGTGGTGTTCGATCTTGCGAGCAGCGGCCTGACGTATCAGGCGGGCGACGCCTTGGGCGTCTGGCCGCGCAACTGCCCGGCACTGGTCGAAGAGCTGCTGAGTGCCATGAAACTTGACGGGGAGGCGAGTGTCAGCCTCAAGGGCCAGCCACCCATGCCGTTGCGTAGCGCACTGCGCGATCGACTGGAGATTGCCCGTATCACGCCTGCGCTGCTCGAACAGGTCGCCCGCTGCAGTGCTGATCCTGAGTTGCAAGGCCTGCTGGAGCCGGCGCACAACGCCGCGTTGCAGGACTGGCTATGGGGGCGGCAACTGGTCGATCTGCTGCAGCAGTTTCCCGTAAGCATGCCGCTCGACACCTGGCTGAGCCTGCTCAAACCCCTGCAGCCGCGTTTGTACTCCATCAGTTCAAGCCCGTTGTTGCACCCGCAGCAGGTTCACCTGACGGTTTCGACGGTGCGCTACCGCCAGCGTAAAGGTGTGTGTTCGACCTTCCTCGCTGATCGTGCCGAAGCCGGGCAGGTTGGGATCTTTGTGCAGCCCTCGGCTCATTTCCGCGTACCGAGCGATGATACGGCGCCGCTGATCATGGTCGGGCCGGGGACCGGGATCGCACCGTTCCGGGCGTTTCTCCAGGAGCGTCAGGCGCGCGGCGCCCGAGGGCGCAACTGGCTGCTGTTCGGCGAGCAGCGCGCTGACAGTGATTTTTACTACCGCGACGAGTTGCTGGCCTGGCAACGCGATGGCCACCTGACTCGGCTCGACACGGCGTTCTCCCGTGACCAGGCAGAGAAGGTCTATGTACAGCAGCGCATGCTGGAGCAGGGCGCCGAGCTGTGGCGCTGGCTGGAGGCGGGCGCGTACTTCTATGTCTGTGGCGATGCCGGACGCATGGCGCGGGATGTGGAGGCCGCGCTGCAGCAGGTGGTGGCCGAGCACGGTGGGATGAGCACCGAGCAGGCCGGCGAATATGTTGCGGCGTTAGGCCGGGCCAAACGCTACCGGCGAGATGTGTACTGAAATGCCCCAGAACGGGTAGCACTGCACCAGGATGGCGCCGCGGGAGGCCTAGAGTTTGCGGCGATGCCCTTGAATAGGCGGGGTTGGCGCAGTTGGCACGGTATCTGCTGAAGACACATTACAACGTCCAGGGGTGATCAACGGCGATCCGCCCCACGGACCACGACTATGAACGACCAGGCAAAGGCGCCTGGAGCTTCGGCTCCAGGCGCCTTTTTTTGTGGGTGTTTTTCCGGCCGCCGTGATCGGCCAGTGTGAGGAAACGCTATGAACGCTCAAGCGACCATCGAGCAACGGGAACGTCTGATCATCGTCGGCAACGGCATGGTGGGCCATCATTGCGTCGAACAACTGATCGAACGCGGCGCCTTGGCCCGCTTCGACCTGCGGGTGTTCGGCGAGGAGCGTCAGCGTGCCTACGACCGCGTGCACCTGTCGGAGTACTTCAGTGGCAGCGATGCTGAAACCCTGGCGTTGGGTGATGCGCAATTGTATGCCGAGCATGGCGTGCGGCTGCACTTGGGGGAGGCGGTCGTCGAGATCGACCGCGAGGCCGGTGAAGTGGTGACGGCGCAGGGCCGCTACCCGTTTGATCGGTTGATCCTGGCCACCGGTTCCTATCCCTTCGTGCCGCCGATTCCCGGGCCGGACGGTGCGGCGCGACTGGTCTATCGAACCCTGGACGACCTGGATGCGATTCGCGCGGCGGCCTATGGCGCACAGCGTGGCGTGGTCATCGGTGGTGGCCTGCTGGGCCTGGAGGCAGCCAACGCCCTCAAATCCCTGGGGCTTGAAGCCCATGTGGTGGAATTCGCGCCGCGCCTGATGCCGGTGCAACTGGATGCTGAAGGCGGTGCGGCCCTGCGCGCCCAGATTGAGGCGTTGGGTGTCGGCGTACACCTGTCTCGCGCCACCCAGAGCATTGTTGAAGGCAGTGACTTCCGTTATCGGATGAATTTCGATGGCGACCAGTTCCTGGAAACCGACCTGATTGTGTTTTCGGCTGGCATTCGCCCGCAGGACAGCCTGGGCCGTGGCTGCGGGCTGGAAATCGCGCCACGGGGCGGGGTCGTGATCGATGGTGAATGCCGCACCAGCGACCCACGGATTTTTGCCATCGGCGAGTGTGCTTCCTGGAACGGCAGCGTCTTTGGCCTGGTGGCCCCGGGTTACAGCATGGCCCGCAACCTGGCGTCAGCCTTGGCGGGTGAGCCATTCGAGGCCTTTGCCGGTGCCGACATGTCGACCAAGCTCAAGCTGTTGGGGGTGGATGTCGGTTCCATTGGCGATGCACACGCGGCGACCCCCGGTGCGCGCAGCTACCGCTTTATCGACGAGGCTGGCAGCGCCTACCGGCGCTTGGTGATCGACGCCGAGGGCAAGCGCGTTCTGGGGGCGGTGCTGGTCGGTGATAACCGTTACTACGACACTCTGTTGCAGTACGTGCAGAATGCTATTGCCCTGCCAGCGGACCCCGCCGGCTTGATCCTGCCAATGGGCAGCGCCACGCCAGCACTGGGTGCAGATGCCTTGCCAGACGCCGCCACCATCTGCTCGTGCCATAACGTCAGCAAGGGCGCGATCTGTGCTGCCATCGACGGGGGGTGTAGCGATCTGGCGCAACTCAAGGGCCAGACCAAGGCCTGCACCGGTTGCGGTGGCTGCGCAGCCTTGCTCAAGCAGGTCTTCGAGCACGAGTTGAGCGCCCGCGGTGTTGCGGTGGACAAGAGCCTTTGCGAGCACTTTGCCTTCACCCGTCAGGAGCTCTATGCGCTGGTGCGGGTCGAGGGCATTACGACGTTCGAAGACCTGCACGCCCGTCATGGTCGTGGCCACCTGGGCTGCGATATCTGCAAGCCGACGGTAGGCTCGATTCTAGCGTCCTGCTGGAACCAGCCGATCATGGACGCCGCGCTGGTGCCGCTGCAGGACACCAACGACACCTTCATGGCCAACATGCAGAAAAACGGCACGTACTCGGTGGTGCCGCGTATTCCGGGTGGGGAAATCACACCGGACAAGTTGATCGTGATTGGTCAGGTGGCCAAGAAGTACGACCTCTACACCAAGATCACCGGCGGCCAACGCATCGACCTGTTCGGCGCGCAGTTGCATGAGTTACCCGAGATCTGGGCCGAGTTGATCGCCGCTGGCTTTGAGACCGGGCATGCCTATGGCAAATCAACCCGCACGGTGAAGTCCTGCGTCGGCAGCACATGGTGCCGCTACGGCGTGCAGGACAGCGTGGCCATGGCGCTTACCCTGGAGGACCGCTACAAGGGCCTGCGTTCGCCACACAAGCTCAAGTTCGCCGTATCTGGCTGTACCCGCGAATGCGCCGAGGCGCAAAGCAAGGACATCGGCGTGATTGCCACCGAGAAGGGCTGGAACCTTTATGTCTGCGGTAACGGTGGCATGCGTCCACGGCACGCCGAGCTGTTCGCCACGGACCTGGACGATGCCGGCCTGATTCGCACCATCGACCGCGTATTGATGTTCTACATCCGTACCGCTGACAAACTGCAGCGCACGTCGGTCTGGCGCGAGCGCCTTGAGGGCGGGCTGGATTACCTCAAGGCGGTGATTCTCGACGACAGCTTGGGCTTGGGCGCCGAGCTGGAAGCGCAGATGCAGCAGGTAGTCGATCGCTACGAGTGTGAATGGGCCAATGCCCTGAAAGACCCCGAGAAGCTCAAGCGCTTCCGTACTTTCGTCAATGACCACCGTGCAGATCCGGCGATTCATTTCGTCAAGGAGCGCGGCCAGCGCCGGCCGGTGGGCAAGGCCGAGCTTCACCTGATCCCTACCACTGAAGAGGTGCTGTGATGAACCCGTCGAATCAAGCGGTACGTGTTGACCTGCAAGACTGGCAGGCGGTGTGCAGCCGCCATGACCTGGTACCCAATTCAGGGGTGGTGGCCCGCTTGGGTGACGCCCAGGTGGCCCTGTTCTACTTGCCGGAGGCCGCGCAGGCACTGTATGCCGTGGACAACCATGACCCGCAGTCCGGCGCCAATGTGATCGGACGTGGAATCATTGGCAGCCTCAACGGGCAGCCGGTCGTGGCGGCGCCGTTGTACAAACAGCATTTCAGTCTGCTGGACGGGCGCTGTCTGGAAGACCCGCAGCAGGTACTGCGAGTATGGGCTGTGCGCTTCAATGGCGACTGCGTCGAGGTGGCTGCCCCTTAGCACACGTCGGCCACGGCGGCTTTTGAGCGGGCGGTGGTGGCTGTTCAAAGCAGTCGCCGCCTGCGCGGCAGGCCGTTACACTGCCTGGCATGAACCTCGACACCCGTATCAAATACCGCCATCTGCTGTGCTTTCTCGAAATCGCCCGGCAGGGCAGTTTCGCCAAGGCTGCCGATGTCCTGGCAATCAGCCAGCCTGCAACCTCCAAAACCCTCAAGGAGCTGGAGGACTTGCTGCAGGCGCGCTTGTTCGAGCGAGGCAAACAGGGCGTTGAGCTGACCCCGGCCGGATTTCGCTTCATGCGTTATGCAGGCCCTAGCGTGCAGGCCTTGCGTGAGGGCGTGAGCAGCGTGCGCGGTGAGGAGCACGCACCGCCGCAGGTGCGGGTCGGGGTGTTGTCCACGGTCGAAAGCCTGTTGATGCCCGAGGCGCTCTGCCGTTTGCACCAGCGTCATGAGGCGCTGGTGGTCAGTGTCGCCACCGGCCCCGGTGCCTATCTGTTGGCGCAGTTGCATGTCGGCGAGCTGGATCTGGTCATTGGCCGAATGACCGACAGCCCGCAAATCCAGGGCCTGATTTTCGAGCACCTGTACAGCGAGTCGATGGCCCTGGTGGTGCGTCCGGGCCATCCGTTGTTGCAGCGTCAACCGTTGGAGCGCAACCGTGTCGGCGACTACCCCTTGGTGTTACCGTTGGCCGGGACCACCATCCGCAAACATGCCGACAGTTTGTTCGTGCAGTGCGCGATCGAGCCGTCGTTGCAACGCCTGGAAACCCTTTCCCCGGCCTTGAGCCGCCGGTATGTCTTGGGCAGTGATGCGGTCTGGGTCGCGCCACGCGATGCCGTACGGGTCGATCTTGATGCGGGTGAGCTGTGCGAACTGGACCTGGGCGTGCGTGAGCCGGGCGGTTCGGTTGGTATTTGCAGCAATGCCGCCTTGCCCCCGTCACTGCCTGCACAGTGGTTGTGCGAGGTGCTGCGCGAGGTTGCCGGAGCGTATCGCGCTGAGCGATAGCGGCCATTGGCTGTCATCTGGATGAAGAAGGTTTTATCTGTCTGAACTTATCCCCGTTTTCTCGCTCTCATGCCGGTAGCCATTGGTCGTGGCGGCCTGATAAGCTCGCGGCTTTACTCGATTGCCCTATTGGCGCATGAACAAGGAAATAGCATGAAACAGCATCGGTTGGCGGCTGCGGTTGCCCTGGTTGGCCTGGTACTGGCGGGTTGCGATTCGCAGACCAGCGTCGAGCTGAAAACTCCGGCACAGAAAGCCTCCTACGGTATCGGCCTGAACATGGGCAAGAGCCTGGCTCAGGAAGGCATGGACGACCTCGACTCCAAGGCGGTCGCCCAAGGCATCGAAGATGCTGTCGGCAAGAAAGAGCAGAAAATCAAGGACGAGGAACTGGTCGAAGCCTTCGCCGCACTGCAGAAGCGTGCCGAAGAACGTCTGGTCAAGATGAGCGAAGAGTCGGCCGCTGCCGGCAAGAAGTTCCTCGAAGAAAACGGCAAGAAGGCGGGTGTTGTCACCACCGCTTCCGGCCTGCAGTACGAAGTCGTGAAGAAGGCCGATGGCGCTCAGCCCAAGCCGACCGACGTGGTCACTGTTCATTACGAAGGCAAGCTGATCGACGGCAAGGTCTTCGACAGCTCGGTTGAGCGTGGTAGCCCGATTGACCTGCCGGTCAGCGGCGTGATCCCGGGTTGGGTCGAAGGCCTGCAACTGATGCACGTTGGCGAGAAGTACAAGCTGTACATCCCGTCCGATCTGGCATACGGCGCACAGAGCCCAAGCCCGATGATCCCGGCCAACTCCGTGCTGGTATTCGAGCTGGAACTGCTGGGCATCAAGGATCAGCCGAAGCCAGAAGCCGAAGCTGACGCCAAGTAAGTTTACGCCTGTACTGACAACGCCCCGTACTCACGGGGCGTTGTCGTTTCTGGGGCAGGGCGACATTTCCCTGTACCATCAGGCCCATGCAGGGCGAGGTCTGAATCGCCCAACCTGTTGACGCTGCAGCCGAACGATTGCGTATTTAAACAGGTGTGTAAAAAACGCCCGATTTGAGTAAGGCCCTTGTGCTACGGGCACCCTGAGCCTCAAAAGCGGGTCTGTTCACAAGGTTATCCACAATAATTGTGGATAACCTTCCCTGAGGTATTGCTTGGAGGCTCCATGAAAGCTCCGTGGAATTTCACTCGTTTTCTGCCTTTGGCCGAGCGTTTGCTCAGCCGTGGGCGGCTCCCTGCGCTGATTTTTGCCGTGGCCCGCAAAGGGCCGCAGCTGGGCAAGCTGAAAGATGATGTACGCCTGTTGCAGGCGTTGTGCCTGGCCTGGTGGCGCGGCGAGTATCGGGCAATCAGCCCCAAGGCCATGGTCACGGTAGTGGCGGGCCTGTTGTACTTTGTCAGCCCTTTGGATGCCATCCCAGACTGGTTGCTGGGGGTGGGCTTGCTCGATGACATCGCGGTACTGGCCTGGGTGCTCAAGGCGGTGGGCGATGAAATGGCGGCTTTTCGCGCCTGGCGTGATCGGCAGGCACCGGAGAAGCTGCGCGTTGTAGAGCGTTTGCCTGATTCGCCTGAGGCATTGTCCCTGGAGCATAAAAAAAGCTGACGCCGCACGCTTCCGTTGGCTGGTAATATAATTGGCATAAGGATTATGCCTACCGATTACATGCGAGTTGTCCTACGAGGGGGTTGTAATGGGTATTCAGGTCATCAGCCGGGACGGCCAACCGGAATATGCGGTCGTACCCTGGGAGCACTACCAGGCCCTGCTCAAGGCCGCCGGCCAGCCTGCGGTTGATTCAAGCGGCCAGCAGGTTACCTGCGAGCCGGTTGTCGAGCCGGCACCGGCCCGTGTTCCGAGCTTGAGTGAGTTGGCTCAGTTGCGTCAGGCCAAGGGCCTGGCCCCGGAGCAACTGGCACGAACCGTGGGTATCAGCCCGGCCTACCTGGGCATGATTGAGCGTGGCGAGCGCCAGCCCGATGCCGCCATTCGCCGTAGCCTGGCGTGGGAACTTGGTGTGCCTGGCTGGAGTGATCCATCGTGAGCAGCGTGCGGATCAGCCGCCAGCAGTGGGAAAGCCTGCTGGGCGAGCTGGACGTCGCGCGTCGGCAGCGCCATCTACTGACCTATCGCGCCTTGCTTGAGCGCCTGCAGCTGCCGAGCCCGGCCATGCAGACCCTCACCGCAGCGCTGGAGTACCTGGCCGTGCTGGATGCCCGTGCCGAGCAGCCGCTGCGCAGTTCGCTGGTGATCAGCCAAGGCGCCAGTCGCTTGCCACGCACCGGCTTTTTCGAGTGTGTCGAGCGCCTGGGGCGTTTTTCCGGGCCGTCCGATGGCATGGCTGCTGCGTCCTGGCATGCGTCAGAAGTGGTTCGGGTGTTCGAGTACAGTTACCCGGCCGAGGCTGAGGCCTGAGCCAGTTCGGCGGTTTCGATCACGTAGAGGCTGTAGCCCTTGACGTCCTTGGCATGGTGCTTGGCCTTGGAGGCCAACTCTGCCAGTTGCCCGGCATTGAGCTGCAGGCCCGCTTGTGCGTGTAGCTGTACCACGCCGATAGACAGCGACAACAGTTCAAAGGACTGACGCTGCCCTTGACGGTCATGGCCGACGAAACATCCTGCCTCCAGGTGTTCGGCGCGGTAGAAGCGTCTGCACTGTTTCTGAAAGTCTTCCAGCAATTGCTTCAAGCGTGTGTGCCAGTCACTGGCACTGAGCACCAGCATGAAGTCATCGCCGCCGATATGCCCGACGAAGTCGCGGCTGGGGTCTACCCGTTCACTCAGGCACTGCGCCAGGCACAGTAGAACCTCATCACCACGGGCATAGCCGTAGATGTCATTGAACGGCTTGAAGTTATCGATATCCACATAGCAGATGGCTGCCTCACGTTGCTGCTGCAGCAGGTGCGTCAGGCATTGCTGGATCGGCACGTTGCCCGGCAGCAAGGTCAGGGGATTGGCGTAGCGGGCCTGCTGGATTTTTTGTTCGGTGATCAACTTGAGCACGTCGATGACCCGCCCCAGGCCCAGGTACTGCCCGTTCTGCGTGATGATGAAGTCTTCCTCGATGCGCTGGCGTGCCCGGCTGGTCAGCAGTCGGCTGACCTGCTGCAGTGACTGGCTAAGCTCCACGGCAAGAAAGTCCTCGCTCATTAGCCGGCTGATCGGCTTGCGCGCGAACAGGTCGGTCGCGAAGGGCTTGAGCAGGGCGTCGGAGAACGCATGCCGGTGAACGATGCCGCAGGGGCGCTGGTTGGCATCCAGCACGGCCAGTGAGTTCAGGTTGGCCTGGCGGCGGAACGATTCCAGTACCAGTGCGGTAGGGGTATCGCCCATCACCGCCGGCTGATCGATCAACAGCGCCTCGAGGTCGCTACTCTCCTCGCTGAGGGTTTGACTGACGTTCGTCTGGCTTGGCAGCACGTTCTGGATACTGCGCGGCGGCTGTTCCTGAGGGCGGCCCAGCAGGTAGCCCTGAACCAGGTCCACCCCCATTTCGGTGAGCACGCTGAGCTCTTCGGCCAACTCGATGCCTTCGGCAATCACTTGCGCCCGTGAGGCTTTGGCAATTTGCAGGATAGAGCCGACGAACTCTCGTTTGACCGCGTCCAGGTGAATGCCATCGATAAAGTGGCGGTCGATCTTCACGTAGTCCGGACGCAGTTCCGACCACAACCGCAGGCTCGAGTAACCGGCACCGAGGTCGTCCAGGGCGATGGAAAAACCCATGTCGCGGTAGTGGTGCAGGGCATTGAACAACAGTTGGAAATCATCTGTGGGGGTCTGTTCAGTCAACTCAATGACCACCCGGCTTGGTGACAGGCCCATGTCTTCCAGCATTTTCAGGGTGCGCCCCGACTGATACTGCGGCTCCAGCAACGACTCCGGCGAGACGTTGAGGAACAGCTTGCCCTCCAGTTTTTGCTGGCTGAAGCGACGACAGGCACTTTCTCGGCAGGCCACTTCCAGCTCAGTCAGCCGACCCGCCTGACGGGCCACCGCGAACAGGTTGATGGGGGAGTGCAGCGGGCTGTTGGAAGGGCCGCGGCTTAAGGCTTCATAACCGAGAATACGCCGTTCTGATAGGCAGACGATGGGTTGGAACAGGCTGTGCAAGCCGCTTTGAGCCAGGATGGAGCTCAGCGCGCTAAGCTGTTCGGTCACGGTCATGTCAGGCGTTCCTTACGAAAAAAGGGCTGCGTACCCGTGGTACGCAGCCCCTTATTTCACGACAGATAAATGACTGTTTGATGACGCGCCAGCGTCCAGCCATATTATTTTGCCATTAGTGCTTCAATGCTTGGCCACCGCTGAGTTCAGGCTCAGGTAATCCAGCAGGATGCGCCCGGTTTCAGCCAGGTAGGCGTCATCCTCGGGTTTGGTGTCATCCGGCTCGGCCGGCAGAGCATCCTCGTCTTCTTTTTTCAGTTCCTTGAGCGGTTCCTCGCCCTTGGCTTTACGCCGGGTGTTCTCCAGCGCCAGTTGTTTGCCTTCGATCGTGGCGTGTCGGGCACGACGTTCGGTTTCGTTCAGGCTCACGGATTTTTCGTTCATCAGCTTCTGGGTCAGGGCCAGGCGATCGCGGATGTAGACGAACTCTGGATCCTTGGCGCTGCGTTCGTCATGACGTGCCTTGAGCTGAGCCAGGAACGGCTTGAACGGATCGCTTGCAGGCTTGATCGCCGGGCGAATGGTGTCCCATGGCATCGCCTCGGGCAGGGCGCTCTCGCCGATTTCCTTGGTGTCGATCACCGACGGGTAGTCGATGTCTGGCAGTACGCCCTGATGCTGGGTGCTCTGGCCAGAAACACGGTAGAACTTGGCCAGGGTCAGCTTCAGTTCGCCATGGTTCAACGGCTGAATGGTCTGCACCGTGCCTTTACCGAAGGTCTGGCCACCGATGATCAGTGCGCGGTGGTAGTCCTGCATGGCGCCAGCGAAAATCTCCGAGGCGGAAGCCGACAGGCGGTTGACCAGCAAGGCCATCGGGCCTTTATAGAAGGCACCGTTGTTTTCGTCCTCAAGCACATCGACTCGACCATCGCTGTTGCGCACCAGCACGGTCGGGCCGTTGTCGATGAACAGGCTGGTCAATTCGGTGGCTTCCTGCAGGGAGCCACCGCCGTTGTTGCGCAGGTCGATGACCACGCCGTCGACTTTTTCCTTCTGCAGCTCGGTCAGCAGCTTTTTCACGTCACGGGTGGTGCTCTTGTACTCTGGATCGCCGGCACGGAAGGCTTTGAAGTCCAGGTAGAAGGCCGGGATCTCGATGATGCCCAGCTTGTAGTCACGGCCATCCTGCTTGAGCTTGAGCACCGATTTTTTCGCGGCCTGCTCTTCCAGCTTCACCGCTTCACGGGTGATGGAGACGATCTTGCTGGTCTGGTCGTTAGGCGCATTGCTGGCTGGAATCACTTCCAGGCGCACCACCGAGCCTTTCGGGCCGCGGATCAGCTTGACCACTTCGTCCAGGCGCCAGCCGATCACGTCGACCATTTCCTTGTCGCCCTGGGCCACGCCGACGATCTTGTCGGCTGGCGCGACTTGCTTGGTCTTGGCGGCAGGGCCAGCCGGCACCAGGCGGACGATCTTGACCTGATCGTTGTCGCTTTGCAGGACTGCGCCGATACCTTCGAGCGACAGGCTCATGTTGATATCGAAGTTTTCTGCGTTGTCGGGCGACAAATAGTTGGTGTGCGGGTCGTAGGATTGGGCGAACGTGTTGATGTAGGCCTGGAAAATATCCTCGGCACGGGTCTGGTCCAGGCGCGACAGCTGGTTCTTGTAGCGCTTGGTCAACAGTTCCTGAATGGCCTTGGGTTCCTTGCCGGCGATCTTCAGGCGCAACACTTCGTCCTTCAGGCGCTTGCGCCAGAGGTCGTCAAGCTCGGCTTCGTTTTTCAGCCATGGGGCGTCCTTGCGGTCGACCAGCAAGGTTTCCTGGGTGTTGAAATCGATGCTGTCGACGCCCTTGTCCAATTGCGCGAGGGTGAAGTCCAGGCGCGATTTGACGCGGTCCAGGTAGCGCTTGTAGATCGTGAAACCAGGATCGAGATTGCCACTTTTGAGGAAGTCATCGAACTGAGTCTTCCACTTGTCGAATTCGGCGATGTCACTGGCCAGGAAATAGCTGCGCGCCGGGTCGAGCAGCTTCAGGTAGCTGTCATAGATGATGACTGAGCGAGCGTCATTGAGCGGCGGTTTGCTGTAATGATGGCGCTTGAGCAGCTCGACCACGTTCAGGCTTGCGACCACTTCGTCACGGTCGGGTTGCAGTTTGTCCCAACTGTTGGCGGCATAAGCATTGCCCACCAGCGGTAGGCTGCCAAGGCCGATCAACAATGCGAGGGCGGTACTGGGCAGAAAATGCTTCATGCTGATTCGACGTAAGGGCAATTGATCACGCATATTAGGCCGTCTTTGAATTCGCCGGTTCCATAAAAACCGGACGCATACTGCAAAAAGCCCGACGCATTCGCACTCGGGCTCGTGATAACACAACTATGGAGGCACTGTGAAGGCATTGCAAGGCGTTGACGGACATGTGGAGTGGGTTACGACGACAAGTCCAACCTGCGATGTAGGTCAAGTACGAATCCGTGTTGCGGCTGCGGGTCTCAATCGGGCCGATCTACTGCAAAAAGCCGGGCTTTATCCGCCACCTCCGGGCGCGAGCGAGTACCTGGGCCTGGAATGTTCCGGGGTGATCGTCGAAGTCGGCCCTGGCGCGTCCTGGCAGGTCGGTGATCGGGTCTGCGCGTTATTGTCCGGTGGCGGCATGGCCGAGGAAGTGGTGGTCGATGCCCGCCACGTGCTCCCCGTGCCTGAAGGCCTGAGCCTGCACGAAGCGGCAGCGATCCCTGAAGTGTATGCCACTGCCTGGCTCAACCTGTTCCAGCTGGGGGCGCTCAAGCCGGGCGAGAAGGTGCTGTTGCACGCGGGCGCCAGTGGTGTCGGCTCGGCGGCAATCCAGCTGTGCAAGGCGTTTGGTAGCCCATGCTGGGTCAGCGTGGGCTCAGCCGATCGGCTGGCTTACTGCCAGGGCCTCGGCGCCACGGGCGGTGTAGTGCGTGGTGACGACCTGGAAAGCCTGAACGATTTCGCTCCGTTTGACGTGATTCTCGATCCGGTTGGGGCCAATTACGCGGCATTGAACCTCAAGTTGCTGGCGCGTGATGGGCGTTGGGTGATCATTGGCCTGATGGGCGGTCGCAAAGCCGAGCTGGACCTGGCTCAGGTGCTGGCCAAGCGCGTGCAGGTGACCGGTTCGACCTTGCGTAACCGTGATGACCAGTTCAAGGCCGACCTGCTCAGTGACCTGAGCCAGCAGGTGTGGCCGTTGTTCACTGAAGGGCGGCTCAAGCCGCAATTGGTCGGTCGTTACCCGATCAAGGATGCCGAGGCTGCCTTTGCCGAACTGGCGGGTAACCAGGTGTCGGGCAAGCTGGTGCTGGTGATTGACGAAAGCCTTGTGTAATTCGTTGCGCAAGGAAACGGCATAGCCTGGTATCAGGCCCGACATCGCGAATGGATATGCCTGCTTGCATCAGCGGCGATACAGGTTTGTGATTTGTGGCACTTGTCTCGCGGACATATCCATTCCCGGCAGCGGCACCACCGGCTGGTTTCGCCTTTTACGGCGACCCACTTTTGAAAGGCACAAAAGTGGGCAAAACGCCCTGTCCCGACATCCGGCCCTACGCTGCGCTTCGGGTTCCTTCCTTACGCCATCGCTCCCGCGGGGGCGCGCCGACGGGCCATCCATGGCCCATCAGCGCTTGCGAGGCATCCCTGCCTCGCACCCCACTACGCGACGGCTCCACTCAGCCTCCTGAAGGGACACCCTGCAGCGCCTGCCACTGCGCGTACTGACAAACAAAGCCCACGCAGGAAATCGACGCTATCCATCAAGGCGCCAACCTTGGCGCCAATGCTTTTCCATACGCTGACCTCGCAGGCGCCGCCAAATTGTCCCTTCAGGAGGTCG
This sequence comes from Pseudomonas sp. AL 58, assembly GCF_036348395.1. NCBI lineage: Bacteria > Pseudomonadati > Pseudomonadota > Gammaproteobacteria > Pseudomonadales > Pseudomonadaceae > Pseudomonas > Pseudomonas sp. AL 58. The sequence continues at coordinate 147,034 of NZ_JAZBQR010000007.1, read as the reverse complement.
AACGCAGGCAGTGCGTAGTCGGGTGCCAGGCAAGGATGCCTGGCAAGTGCTGAGGGCCAGGAAGGCCCTTCAGCGCGGTCCCGGCGGGAGCACTGCTGGAGTGAGAGAACCCGCAGCGCAGCGGAGGGCCGGATGTTGGGACGAGGGGTTTTGGTTACTTTTGTCCCGCACAAAAGTGACCCGCCGTAAAGGCGGAACGGGGTATCAGGCCCAACATCGCAAACGGATATGCCTGCCGCCATCAGGGGGCAACGCATGTTTGTGGCTATTGGCACTCACTTCGTGAACATATCCATTCATTGATGTGGTTGATTGACGTATCAAGCACTCCAAGGGCTCAAGTGAACAGCCCTGGTCAGCTCCAGCTCAGGATTGGCCAGCCGTGTTGCTCGGCGTGCCCGCGCAGTACCGGGTCGGGGTTCACCACGACGGGGTGGTCCACCTTGAGCAGCAGCGGCAAGTCGTTGCGCGAGTCCGAGTAGAAACTGGCACCCTCAAGGTTCTCTTCTTCCTGATCCAGCCACTCCAGCAGGCGGGTGATCTTGCCTTCGCGGTAAGTCAGCACGCCCCGGGTCTTGCCGGTGTACACGCCGTTCACGACCTCAAGATCAATGGCGAGAAATTCGTCGATACCCAGCCGCGCCGCAATCGGTGCCACCAGGTGGGTGCCGGAGGCCGATATCACCAGCACCCGGTCGCCACGCTTGCGGTGCTCGGCGATCCGTTTGCAGGCTTCGCTGAAGATGATCGGCTCAATGATGTTCTCGACCCAAGGCTCCACCAGGTGCTGCAGTTCTTCCTGGGTACGCCCGGCAATGGGCTCCAGGCTGAACGCCATGTAGTCCTCCATGGCCAGGTGGCCACGGCCATATGCATCCATCAACTCACGGTCGCGGCGCAGAAAAGACTCACCATCGACCCAACCCAGGCGGGCCATTTCTTCACTCCACAGCGAAGCGCAGTCACCGTGGATCAAGGTTTCGTCCAGATCGAAAATCGCTAAAGCCATTTCACTCAAACTCCTGTGCAACCCTCAGGCAACTTCGCAGAGGGCGGTGGGATCGATGGACAAGGATACCCGTTGACCATTGGGATGCAGATCGGCAGACGAGCGATTCAGTACATCGACCAGTAACTCGACACCCCGGGCCTCGACCCGGTAACGGATCACGTTGCCCAGCAGACTATGACTGCGTACCTGGCCTTCCAGTTCGCCGTTCAGGCTCAGGACGATGGCTTCCGGGCGAATGGCCAGGCGACTGCTGATCGGTCGTTGCAGCAAGCGGCTGGCGCTGTCGGCATCGAGCAGGTTGTAGTTGCCGATAAAACCGGCGGCGAAGGCATCGGCGGGGGCGGTGTAGAGGGTTTCGGCATCGCCGCTTTGGACGATACGCCCCTGGTTCATCAGGAAAATGCGATCCGACAGGATCAGTGCTTCCTCCTGGTCATGGGTCACAAAGATGGTCGTCAGGCCCAACTCACGCTGGATATTTCGGATCTGTTCGCGCAGGTGCTTGCGGATCCGCGCATCCAGGGCCGACAGCGGCTCGTCGAGCAGCAGCAGGCGTGGCCGGGTCACCAGTGAGCGGGCCAGGGCCACACGTTGGCACTGGCCTCCGGAAAGCTGGTGCGGATATCGGCTGGCGAAGTCTTGCAGCTCGACCAGTTGCAGTACCTCAAGCACGCGGCTGCGGCTTTCTTCGGGGGCAACCTTCTGCATACGCAGGCCAAAGGCGACGTTCTGCTCCACGGTCATGTTGGGGAACAGGGCATAGCTCTGAAAGACCATGCCGATTCCGCGTTTCTGCGGGCTCAGAGGCACCAGGTCCTGGCCGTCCAGAAGAATCTTGCCGCTGTCCACTGCCGTTAGCCCGGCGATGCAGCGCAGCAGGGTGGATTTGCCGCAGCCGGAAGGGCCGAGCAGGGTGACGAACTCACCGCGTTCGATGTGGCAGTTGATGTCATTGAACACCGGGTTGCCGGCATAACGTTTCTGCAGATTTTGCACACTGACGAAGCTCATATCACGACTTGTCCTTGTTCAGGCGGTTGGCTGCCCAGGTCAGCACCAGCACGAAGAGGAAATAGGAAATCACCAGGGCGCTGTTGAAATGGCCGCTGCTGTTACGCATGTTGTTGAGGTACACCTGCAGGGTTTCATAGCGCGTGCCGACCAACAGGTTGGCGAAGACGAACTCGCCAAACAGGAACGAGAACGACAAAAGCAGCGCGACCATCAGGCCCTTGCGCAGGTTGGGCAGTACCACCAGCAGCGCGGCCTGAAAGGTACTGGCGCCGAGTAATTGGGCGGCGTCCATCAGGTCACGCAGGTTAATGGCTTGCAGGTTGTTGGTGATTGCCCGGTACATGAAGGGCAAGGCCACGGTGAAATAGCAACCGATCAGGATCCATGGCGTACCGACCATCGCCAGCGGCCCCGAGCCATAGAGCTGCAGCAGGCCCACCGAGGACACCACCGGCGGTACCGCGAAGGGCAGCAGGATGAGGATGTTCATCAGCGCGTCGAGCCGGGGGAAGTGGTAATGCACCACGAACAGCAACGGCAGAATCAGCAGTACCGAGAGAATCAACGCCCCCACGCATACCAGCAGCGATTGGCCGAATGCGGCAAGAAAGCGCGGGTCGCTCCACAAGGCCAGGTACCACTTGAGGGTCAGCCCACTGGGCAGAATGCTCGCTGACCAACTGGTGGCCAGGGAGTAGAGCAAGGTGCCGGCCAGGGGCAACAGCAACAGCAGAAACAGGGCGTAGACCACCAACCGATGATAGAGGTGGGTCGAAGCGGGTTCAGCGCGCGACATGGTAGCTCCTCTTCAGCATCCATTGGTGAACCAGGGTAACCAGCGTCATCAAGCCGACCAGGATCATGGCCAGTGCACTGGCCAGGTTCGGGTCCAGGGAGATGTCGCCCGCGACTAGCGCGGCGATGCGGATCGGTAACACGTTGAAATTGCCGGTGGTCAAGGCGTACACCGTGGCGTAAGCCCCCAGCGCGTTGGCCAGCAGGATCACGAAGGTGCCGAGCAGGGCCGGGGTCAGCACCGGCAGGCCGATGTGCCGCCAGTACTGCCAGGCGTTGGCACCGAGCAACTCGGCGGACTCACGCCAGTCTTCACGCAGGGCGTCGAATGCCGGATAGAGCAGCAGCACTCCCAGTGGGATCTGGAAGTAGGTGTAGAGGATGATCAACCCGCTTTTGGAGTACAGGTTGAAGTCTTCGATGATCCCGGCCTGCTTGAGCAGCATGGTCAGGGCACCGTTGAAACCGAGCAGGATGATGAAGGCGAAGGCCAGTGGCACCCCGGCGAAATTGCTGGTCATGTTGGCGAAGGCGTTGACGAAGTCGCGCAGCCGCGAATCGACCCGGCGCAGCGAGTAGCTGCCGAGGATGGCGATCAGGATGCCGAACAGGCTCGACCAGAAACTGATCTCCAGGCTGTGCTGGATAGCCTGGCGGTAGAACTTCGAGTTGAACACCTTGCTGAAGTTGTCCAGGCCCCAGCCACTTTCGGCCTGAACACTGTGTATGGCGACCCACGCCAGCGGGGCAATTTGAAAGACCAGGAAAAACACCGCAAAGGGCAGCAGGCAGAGCAGCGCCAGGTATTTACCGCGAGTGAGCGCGTTCACGTGAGTAGCTCCCGGCACACCGGCTTGTCATGGGCAATGCCCATCAGCTCGCAAATCGTGCCACACAACTCGGTCTGCAAGGGTTTGGCGGCAGGGTCGAGGCTGAAGGCATCGCCAAACACGAACAGCGGCACTTCGCGCTCTTCAGGCAGCAGGCCATTGTGCGAGTGGTCGTTGTTCATGCCGTGGTCAGAGGTGACGAGTACCTGATAGCCACTGTCGAGCCAGCCTTGCAGATAGTCGGCCAGCAGGATGTCGGCGCCGCGTGCACTGTTACGGTACTGACGGCTGTCCAGCCCGTGGCGATGGCCTGCGTCGTCAATGTTCATCGGATGCACGAGCAGGAAGTTCGGGGCATGCCGGCGTCGCAGGTACTCGGCATCGGCAAACAGGTGCGAGTCCGGGTAGTGATCGACGTAATAAAACAGGCCGTGTTGAATCGGCAGTTTCGGCGAGTGCGTGTGGCGATCACGCAACGGGTCGAACGGTGAGCGGTTGTACAGTTCGCTGACCCAGTGGTAGGCCGCTGCCGCTGTGCTCAGGCCTGCTTCGTGGGCGTAATGAAAGATGCTGCGCTGCGTGGACAGGCGCGTGACGTTGTTGTGAACAATACCGCTGTCGATGGGGGCTACGCCGGTAAGGATGCACTCATACAGCGGGCGGGACAGTGCCGGCAGCTCGCATTCGAGGCGGTACAGGGCTGCGCGGTCTGCTTCGACATAGGCATGCAGGTGGCCCATGGCGTGATGTGCGACCTGATAGTTGAGGCCATCAAGCAGGACCAGAATGACGTTGTGTTTCATGATTTCTCCGAAGTACGCGGGAGGGCTTCATCGCTGGCAAGCCAGCGCCCACATGAGCCTTGTGGGAACTGGTTTGCCGGCGATCGGGGCGACACGGTTTCCCGGTTGCGCCCACAGCCTCACTCCATCTCGATGATCACTTGCTCCTGCCACATCTGCGGCAGTTTCTTCGAGGTGGCTTCCCAGGCCGCGGCATCCTTGATCGGCTGAGCGGCCTTGTACTGCTCATTGGGCAGCAGCTTGGCCTGTACATCGGCGGGCAGTTTCAGGTGCTCGGCACGAATCGGCCGGGCGTTGCCGCGGGCGAGGTTGGTCTGCCCGGCATCGCTGAAAATGTATTCGCGGGTCAGTTTGGCGGCGTTGGGGTTCTTGGCGTACTTGTTGATGATGGTGGTGTAGCCCGAGATCACCGAGCCATCTGCCGGGATCAAGACCTCAAAGCGCTTCGGATCGATCTGTTCGCGGTAGCTCAGGCCGTTGAAGTCCCAGACCACGCCCACTTCCACTTCACCCTTTTCCAGGGTCTGGATGGTGGGGTTGGCCAGCGACAGACGCTTCTGCTGCGCCAGCTTGGTGAACAGTTGCAGGCCCGGCTCGAGATTCTTCTCGTCACCCTTGTAAGCGATGGCGGCAGCCAGTACACCGTTGGCCGCCTGGGCGGCGGTGCCGACATCACCGATGGCGACCTTGTACTTGCCCTTTTCCAGGTCATGCCAGGTTTTTGGCATGTCGGCTTCCTTCACCAACTGCTTGTTGATGATGAAGGCGATGGTGCCGGTATAGGCCAGCGCCCAATGGCCATCCTTGTCCTTGGCCCACGCAGGCACTTGATCCCAGGTGCTGGGCTTGTAGGGTTGGGTCACGCCCTTGGCTGCGGCAATCGGGCCGAAGGCGGCGCCAACGTCGCCGATATCAGCGCTGGCGTTATCTTTTTCTGCCTCGAACTTGGCCACCTCCTGAGCCGAACTCATGTCGGTGTCCATATGCTTGAGGCCATACTTGCTGGCCAGGTCTTCCCAGGTTCCTTTCCAGTTGGCCCAGGCGTCGGGCATGCCGACGCTGTTGACCGCGCCCTCTTTACGGGCAGCGTCCTCCAGGGCTTTCAGGTCGGTACCGGCGGCCATCGCCGAGGTGCACAGGGCAATGGTAGAACCTAACAGTGACGCCAGGAAAAGCTGTTTCATCCGAAGCTCCTTATTGGGTGCCTTGCAAAACGCATGGGGTGTTGGACGTTGTTGCGATTCGGTTGGTCTAGGTCAGCAATACCTGAGCCAAGGTAGGCCGGGTGCATGACATTTTGATGTCGATGCGGGTTGTTCCGGCATGGCAGCTGGCTCTGAAAATACAGCGTAGACCAGATTCAAGTGCTTGATCCGCAACGCCTGAAGGCCTTGTTCGAGAGGGTTTTGATGACCGTTGAGCGGTAATGTCATCTGGCGTTCATCTGCATTGCCTAGTCTTGAAGTATTCCCGTGCGCCCCTTTCTGAGCGTTTTACTGCTCAGTATTGGCGCTGGACTAGTCCAGATAGGTAACCTTTGATGCGTCCACTGCCACCACGCGCAGTAACAGCCATATGCCAGGCGTTGCAGGAACAGATCGAGCACGGCCTGCTGGCCGCCGGTTGCAAGTTACCGGCCGAGCGCAAGCTCAGCGAAGTGTTCGACACGACGCGTATTACCCTGCGTGAAGCGCTGGTGCAGCTTGAAGCCCTTGGAGTGATCTACCGTGAGGAGCGTCGTGGCTGGTTCGTTGCACCCGAGCGATTGACCTATGACCTGATCGAGCGTAGCCACTTTCACGCCATGGTGCGCGCCCAGGGACGGGTGCCGGCTACCGAGTTGTTGTCGGCACGTCTGCAACCTGCGCCCGCCGCGATTTGTGCGCGCTTGCAACTGTCGCCGCTGTCCAGCGTGATTCAGATCTGTCGGTTACGGCGTATCGACGGGCGTGCGGTGCTGTATGCCGAGCACTACCTGAACCCCGAGTACTTTCCGGATATCCTCAGCTTCGACCTGGGCCAGTCATTGACTGAGTTGTACGCCGAGCACTACGGGATCCAGTACGGCCGGGTGTGTTTTGAAATTCTGCCTACGGCATTGCCCGTCGCCGCGGGTATGGCCCTGAAAGTATCGTCGGGCAGCCCCGGGCTGCAGATCACTCGGGTCAACAGCGATCAGCACGGGCGCTTGATCGACTGCGACCTGGAGTATTGGCGGCATGATGCGATCCGCATTCGAGCCGATGCCGGTTAAGTGTTGTTGCCCTCGGCGCCGCCACCGGCGGTGATCACCTGCACCGACAGGCGCGGAGTGGCCAGGTCCAGGCCGGCTTCATCAAGCTCGCGCTTGAGCGCCAGGTTGAACGCCCGTGAAACCTCCCACTGTTTGATCGGTGCGGTCTTGAACCGCGCCCGCAGGATGGCCGAGCCAGACTCGAAGCTCTCCACGCCTTGCAACTCCAGCGGTGACCAGATGCTGCGGCGTTGCAGCGGGTCGTTGCGCAGCTTCTGGCCAACATCGCGAACCAGGCTGATGGCCTGATCGATGTTCATGCTGTGGGGAATCGCGATGCGGAAGATCGCGTAACCAAATTCCCGCGAGTAGTTCTTGATACTTTTGATCTCGCTGAACGGAATGGTATGGACGATACCGTCGATATCGCGCAGGCGTACGGTACGGATAGTCAGGCCTTCGACGGTTCCCAGGTGGCCGCCGACATCGACATAGTCGTCAATGGCCAGGGAGTCCTCGATGATGATGAACAGGCCGGTGATCAAATCGGCCACCAGCGACTGCGCGCCGAAACCGATCGCCAGGCCGATGACCCCTGCACCCGCCAGCAGCGGCGTGACGTTCATGCCCATGTTGGCCAGGGCGACGATCACCGCAATGATGAAAATGGCCACGAACAGCACGTTGCGGATCAGCGGCATCATGGTTTGTGCACGGGCATTGGCCGCGCCTTTGCGTGAACGCGTCAGGGCATGGTGCACGGCGGTATCGCTGAGTATCCACACCAGCCACGCGGCGAGCAGCGTGCCGCCCAGGCCAAGCAGGCGCATGGCAGCGTCATGGCCGTCGCCCTCGGCAAAACCGATCAGCGAGAAGCCCCAGACCCGAAGCCCCAATTCGATGAACAGCAGCCAGATCGTCAGGTGTACCAAGGTGTAGCCAAAACTTTTGAGCCGCTCGTAGTAGAGCGGTTGGCGGCGGTTGCTCCGGTGCGGTTTTGCAGCATGGCGACGGACCAGGCCGTTGATCACCATGCACAGCACCAGCAGTACGGCGCACATCAGCGACTGACGCAGCGCGGTACTGGTGTCGCCTGCGGAAACAAAGGTGGCAAACAATGAGATGGCCACCAGCACCAACGCCGGCAGGTACCAGAAACTGCCGAGAATCTCGATGGTGTCGCTCAGGGCGCGGCGGGTCAGGCGACGCGACAGCGGTTGGTTGCGGATCAGGTGAGCGATAGGGCGCCGGAAACGCAGGATGAACAGCCCGCTGGAAAGGGCCGCCAGCACATTCGCCAGCGTTGCCAGGCTATGCGCCAGGTGGGTGCCCAGCGCAGTGGCCAGGCGCGGATCGTTCATCGCCTCACCGAACGCGGCAAAACTGCCGATCAGCCACAGCGGGCGGAACGCGCGGCGCCGTAAAATGTGCAGCGCATGATGGCGGTGCGGGCCGTCGAGCAGGGAAAAGGCAATCACGCAAATGGCCGAGAAACAGGTACCGACCACCAGTGCATAGGCCAGCACCATGGCCATTGACTTGCCCAGTGACGAGGGCAGGGCAAAACTCAGGTACAGGGTGATGATGAGCGCCACCAGCCAAGGGCCAAGCTTACGCAAGGCGAAGCGCACCATGTCCCAGGTTTTGGGGTGGTGGGGGAGTTCCTCGGTCAGGCCGAAGCGTAGCCGCACCCGATGCCCGACCCAGATAAAACCGTAAGCCAACAGGCTCCATAGGGCGATGACCGCGGCAAAGCCGAACAGCATGGCGGGCAACTCTTTCACCGGCACCATCAGGGCGGCCAGCTCCTCCTGAGCCTGGTCCAACTCCTGCGACCACCGCGTGAAGGGGCTGGCGTCACCACTGAATTGCTTCTCGAGGCTGGCCACGGTGTTGCCAATCACCCCCAGTACGCCTTGCTCTACCGACGGCTGCGCCTGTTTGGTGCTGTCGCGCAGCTTCTTCAGATCAGCCAGCAAGCTGGCACGTTGCTGATCGTTTTCCAGGCGCTTGATGACCTCGTCCAGGGACTGGCTCAGCGGCTCAGTGGCCTCGGGCTGGGCTTTGCTACTGCCGAGCAAACCCGGCAAACCTGCCGCCTGTGCCAGGCTGACAGGCGCCAGCAGCATCAGAAACAGCACGAAAAAGCGGAAAAAGGCAGGCACTGGCAAATCGACCTCAGGCAATCAATCGCCCGAGTGTAGTGTATTTGTCAGTTCAGTTTCTCAAGGATCTTCCAGGCCATGATGCCAATCATGCCCAAGGTTCCGATCCACATCATCAACACCCCGATATTGCGCTCACGCATGTTGAAACCGACGGTCAACAGGATCAGGCCGGCGATCACCGGGAGGAACATCATCTGGAACTCTGACATGCGCAAGGACCTTCTCAACGCGTGGAAATTCATGGGGCAAGCATAGGCCGGAATCGCTGGGCCGGGGTTGATGGAGGTCAGCGTGGGCACGGCTCGTGCTGATTCTAACAGCAGAGAAATTTCCTACATCGATATCAGACCGCGTCTGATACAGCGCCCAAGGCTTCCTGCCGACTGGTTAAAAGCGTCATGAGCGATCGATGAATCGCCCTGGCGCGGACATGTAGCAACAGCTACGTGTCGTTAACCTTTGAGGGGATGTCGCGAATGATAAATGTCAAGAAAGTGTTGCTGGGTTCTTTGGTTGTGTTGGGGGGCTCGGTGGGTGGGGCGGTACAGGCGGCTAATCTTGCGACTGTGACAGTTGTAAATGAAACCAGTGCAGAAGCTGTGTACGGCTATGAGTATTTTTCTGGCAGTTTAAATACTCCGCCGACAAATATCGTACAAAATTCCAGTATTGGGTTTATTCATACCAGTGGAAGTGATATTGCGTCCGGTATGCGATTTACTTATGCAGTGGGCTCGAAAAAATGCCGGTTCTCGGCATCGCACCTGGTTGAAATGCATCTGGGTGGATACCTGCCTAGCTGGAAGAAGGATGCAGTGTCCATTGGTTCGAGCCGTGCGACCTGTACAGCGATACTGGTAAAGGCAGACTCGAATCTTCCCTTCAATTACACCGTGCAGTTCTCTATTAAGTAGTCGTTCAGCGAGGCACTTGAATAAGTGCCTCGCTGTATTGGAGCGGTTGGAGGGAGCAACATGAAAATAGGCACAATTCCATCATCGGTAGCCATTGTTAGAACACCACCAAAACCAGAGCAGACAGAAAACCTTTCAACCTCAAATACGAAGGAGAGCGTAAGCCTCTCGGCGGAGGGATTGAAGTTGAGCGCCAGCATGGCGCAGGTCGATGCCCAGAATGATCAGGCCAGGGATAAATACGAAAGAATTTACGGTGCCCATGGCCTTGGTAAAACGGCCTTTTTACGGGTAAGGATGTATGGCGCAGAGGCTTTCAAACAGTCCGAGGTGTCGGCAGATTGTTCGCCTGAACAACTGTCTCGAAAGCAGAGGTCCTTTGATTTTCTGCTATCCATTCATGAGGAAAAGGGTAAGCCGGCTAACCCGTTTGCAGGGCTGTCCCGTCCGGAGCTTGCGGCGATCGTGGAGGACGAAAGCGGTGAGTATACGGATGAAGAGCGTTATGTGGCGCTTCACGCAAAAAGTGACTTGGACTTCGAGTGTTTTCAGGTAGTAGCCAGCTTTATTTCCTCTGGCGGTGATGCGCGCCCTGCCTATCGCAGCTACATAGAGTTACTGGACAGCCTCAGCCCCGTTGAGCGTTTTCGATATCCGGCGGGTGATCGTGAGATTGCTGAACGCCTGCTTGCCCAAGAAGAACAACGCCTCGGCAAACTCCCTACCGAGTTCTCCATTTGGGAACTTATGGCGCAGGAGGGGCATCGTCTGGACAAGGAAATACCAACAGAGGGTTGATGCGTTTAAGTGGTTGACACTGTATGCATCGCTTGGATTACGGTAGTTCGTGGCTGCCGACTGCGTAATGGTATTCGCTAGGTTAGGGAAAACAATATGAAAATAGGCACAACTCCATCATCGGTAGCTATTGTTAGAGCACCACCAAAACCAGCACCCACAGAAGACCTTTCAACCTCAAATACGAAGGAGAGCGTAAGCCTCTCGGCTGAGGGGTTGAAGTTGAGCGCCAGCATGGCGCAGGTCGATGGCCAGAATGATCAAGCCAGGGATAAATACGAAAGAATTTACGGTACCCATGGCCTTGGTAAAACGGCTTGGTTGCGGGTGAGGATGTATGGCGCAGAGGCTTTCAAACAGTCAGAGGTATCGACAGAGAGCTCGCCTGAGCAGCTGTCTCGAAAGCAGAAGTCCTTTGAGTTCCTACTGTCCATTCATGAAGGAAGGGGTAGGCCGGATAATCCATTTGCAGGGCTATCCCGTTCGGAGCTCGCGGCGATCGTAGAAGACGAAAGCGGTGAATATACGGATGAAGAGCGCTATGTAGCGGATTATGTAAAGGATGGGCTGGATTTCGAGTGTTTTCAGGCAGCAGCCAGCTTTATTTTTTCTGCGGGTGATGCGCGCCCGGTTTATCGCGGCTACATGGAGTTACTGGACAACCTCAGCCCTGTAGAGCGTTTGCGATATCCGGCGGATGATCGTGAAAAAGTTGAACGCCTGCTTGCCCAGGAAGAACAACGCCTTGGCAAACTCCCTGCCGAGTTCTCCATTTGGGAACTGATGGCGCAGGGTTGATGCATTTCAGTGGTTGGCCCGGCAAAGGGCAGCATCGCAGGCAAGCCTTGCTACCACAGAAAATGCAGTGTTCTGCGCAGTTCCCTGTGGGAGTAGGCTTGCCTACGATGGGATCAACGGCCTGCCAGCCAGTGCGCGATATGCGCATCGCTGGCAAAGCTTGATCCCACACGGCCCGGTTCAACTACCCAGCAAGGCCTGCTTCTGCAGGCCGGGTGTTACGGCAGGTCGCGGCTGCGGTAGAACGCCGTCAGTACTTTCACCAGATGCGCCAGGTCATGGCTGCCGCACAGCTCGCGAATGGAGTGCATGGCAAAGGTCGGCAGGCCGATGTCGACGGTACGCACGCCCAGGTGGCTGGCGGTGATCGGGCCGATGGTCGAGCCGCAACCCATGTCGCTGCGTACCACGAAGCTCTGCACCGGCACTTCCTCGGCCATGCACAGATGGCGGAAGAAACCCGCGGTTTCGCTGTTGGTGGCGTAACGCTGGTTGTTGTTGACCTTGATCACCGGGCCGGCGTTGAGCTTGGGGCCGTGGTTGCCGTCATGCTTGTCGGCGTAGTTCGGATGAACGCCGTGGGCGTTGTCGGCCGAGACCAGCAGCGAGCGCTGAATGGTCCGGACGAAATCATCGCCGTCAGGCAGCAGGCGACGCAGGGTTTGTTCCAGCATCGGGCCATCGGCACCACAGGCCGAGGAAGAGCCGACTTCCTCGTGGTCATTGCACACCAGCACACAGGTTTCGTCACTGTCGGCGGCGAGCAGGGCTTGCAGGCCGGCGTAGCAGGACAGCAGGTTGTCCAGCCGCGCCCCGGCGATGAAGTCGCCGTTCAGGCCAACCAGCGCGGCGGTCTGGGTGTCGTAGAAACTCAGTTCGTAGTCCAGCACCACGTCGGCGTTCAGGCCGTGCTCACGCGCCAGTTGATCGGTGAGCAGGGCGCGGAAGTCAACGCGCTCATCGCCGGCCACCTGCGCCAAAATAGGCGGCAGCTCGGTCTGGGCGTTGATTGCCCAGCCCTCATTGGCGGCGCGGTTGAGGTGGATCGCCAGGTTGGGGATCACCGCAATCGGCAACTTGAAGTCGATCAGTTGGCTTTCAACCTTGCCGTCACGGCGGAAGGTTACCCGCCCGGCCAGGGACAGGTCGCGGTCGAACCACGGCGCCAGCAGCGCGCCGCCGTAAACTTCCACGCCCAATTGCAAGAAGCCCTGGCGTTGCAGTTCCGGCTGTGGCTTGACCCGCAGGCACGGGCTGTCGGTATGGGCGCCGACCAGACGGATACCGTCGATCAAGGGCGAGTGTCGACCGAGCTTGAACGCGATGATCGAGGAGTCGTTTCGGGTCAGGTAGTAGCGACCGCCAGCGGTGGTGGCCCAACTGTCGCGCTCGTCAAGGCGCTGGAAACCCGCCGCTTCAAGGCGTAAAGCAAGGCCGGTGGTGGCATGGAACGGCGTGGGGGAGGCCTTCAGAAAATCGATCAGGCCTTGATTCAGAGCATCGCGCATAAGTCACTCCAGACAGCAGTGGCGCGAGTTTAACGTATTGCTTGGGGATTGGGGCGGCCCGAATCGCCAGTAAGGCCGGCTCCAGCAAGGGTGCTGGAGCCGGCCTTACCAGCGATAGAGGCGATGCAATCGATCAGAACGGCGCCGGGCACTCGAAGCGCAACCGCTCGCCGGTTACCGGATGGGTAAAACTCAACATGCTTGCATGCAGGCACAGCCGTTCATGGGCAGCCAATGCTTCGGGGTTGGCGTACAGGCGATCGCCCAGCAGCGGATGGCCGATGGAGAGCATGTGCACGCGCAACTGATGTGAGCGGCCGGTAATCGGCGTCAGCTCAACTCGGCAATGGTCACCGCAACGCTCGACGATACGCCAGAAGGTCAGTGCATGTTTGCCCTGTTCATGGTCCACCACATGGCGTGGCTTGGTTGGCGGGTCGTAGCGCAGGGGCAGGTCGATACTGCCGCTGTCCAGTTCCGGTTGCCCCCAGCACAGTGCGGTGTAGGCCTTCTCGGTTTCCCGGTCATGGAACTGTCGTGACAGCTCGCGGTGGCTGTCGGCATCACGTGCCAGCAGGATGATCCCGGAGGTTTCCCAGTCCAGGCGATGGACGATACGGGCTTCCGGGTAGCCGTTTTCCTGCAGGCGGGTAATCAGGCAGTCGCGGTTGTCCTCGGCGCGGCCCGGGACGGACAGCAGCAGGGTCGGTTTATTGACCACCAGGACAGCGGCATCCTGGTGCAGGATGTGGACGTTGGACAGCGGCATTGCGTGCTCTCTGTAAACACCAACGGCGACCGTCGAGCCCTCGCAGTGCGAAGGCCCGGCGGCCGCCGTGGTGGCTTGCCCGGCTGCCTGTTAGCGGTCGGGCAGGGTGATGTTGAGTTCCAGGATCGAGCAGCTGCCCTGGTTTTCCAGAGCGACCTGCACATCATCGTTGCCGATGTTGACGTACTTGCGGATCACCTCCACCAGCTCCTTCTGCAAGGCTGGCAGGTAGTCCGGGGTACTGCGCTGACCGCGCTCGTGCGCCACGATGATCTGTAGACGCTCTTTCGCAACCGAGGCGGTACTTACTTTTTTGCTGGCACGAAAGAAGTCAAAAAGGTTCATTGATTAGTTGCCTCCAAACAGGCGCTCGAAGAATCCCTTCTTCTGTACATCGAGGAAACGATGCTCCACGGTTTTGCCCAGCAAGCGGTCAACGGTATCGCTGTACGCCTGGCCAGCGTCGCTCTGGTCATCGAGGATGACGGGAACGCCCTGGTTGGATGCCTTGAGCACCGCCTGGGATTCAGGGATAACGCCCAGCAGCGCCACGGCGAGAATTTCCTTCACGTCTTCAACGCCGAGCATTTCGCCCTTGCTCACGCGCTCTGGATGGTAGCGGGTGATCAGCAGGTGTTCCTTGATTGGGTCTTCGCCGTTTTCGGCGCGGCGCGACTTGCTCGCCAACAGGCCGAGCATACGGTCGGAGTCACGTACCGAGGAGACTTCCGGGTTGGTCACGACGATCGCTTCATCCGCGAAGTACATGGCCAGGTGGGCACCTTTCTCGATACCGGCCGGCGAGTCGCAGACCACGTAGTCGAACGAGTCCTTGAGTTCCATCAGGACTTTTTCGACGCCTTCCTGGGTCAGCGCGTCCTTGTCACGGGTCTGGCTGGCAGCCAGTACGTACAGGTTTTCAAGGCGCTTGTCTTTGATCAGGGCTTGTTGCAGGTTGGCTTCGCCGTTCACGACGTTGACGAAGTCATACACCACGCGGCGCTCACAGCCCATGATCAGGTCAAGATTACGCAGGCCAACGTCGAAGTCGACGATGACTGTCTTGTGGCCACGCAGAGCGAGGCCGGTACCGATAGCGGCGCTGGTGGTGGTCTTACCCACACCACCCTTGCCGGATGTAACCACGAGAATCTTGGCCAAGGTGTATCACCCCTAAAGAAAAAAGGACGTTCAGTCCCAAAAAATACAAAACGGCAACGTCGAAAAAAGTTGCGCGGAAAATGGCGGCAGTATCCGTTAAAGACGGGTGATGTTCAACACGTCGCCGGACAGGCTGACCTGTACCCCGGCCCCCCACAGCGGATCGCGGCGCAGGTCTTCGGAGACCTTGTATTGCCCGGCGATCGAGACCAGTTCAGCGGTCATTTGCTGGCAGAAAATCCGTGCCTTGGTGTTCCCCTTGATCCCTGCCAGGGCGCGTCCACGCATTGCCCCGTACACATGGATATTACCGTCGGCAAGAAGTTCCGCCCCCGGGCTGACCGATGAAATCACCACCAGGTCGCCGCCCTGAGCATAGATCTGTTGGCCGCCGCGTACAGGCGAAGTGATGATTTTGGTCGGTTTTACCGCAGGTTCTGCCGGTGGTTCGGGCTTTTTCTTCTCGACCACCGGCTCTGGCAGCTCCACGGGCCGCTCACGGGCGCCGGAAGGCGGCAGCACGGGCAGGTCGATGGCTATCGCGGCAGCAATGTCCTCGATACGGCTGGCGCGAATCGCCAGGGTGCGCAGGCCGTGCTGACGGCAGACGCGCATCAGCCCCGGCAGGTCTACGGCGCCCTCGCTGGCGGGCAACTTGTCCAGGGCCAGTACCAGCGGCGTATTGCTGAAGAAATTGGGGGCCTGGGCAACCTTGGCGGCCAATTGCCGATCCAGGCCCTCAAGGTTGTTTTGCGCAAGCTCAAGCACAGTAATGGCGAGCATGCTGCCCTTGAGCTGGAACACGGGTTCTTGGTCGGGCGTCTGAGTTTGGCTCATGGTCTGCATCGGGCGACTTGTTACGAAAAAGTGCCCAGACTTATAACGAGATCGTTCGTTAGCCGCAACCCGCACCGAACCGTTGTAGAATGCGCGGCCTTTGTCTTTCCGGAATCTTGAATGGATCGCCCGCGTTTTCGTCCGTATTTTTTGCACCCGCGCTTCTGGCCTTTGTGGCTGGGCCTGGGCCTGCTCTGGTTGATCGTACAGTTGCCTTACCGGGTATTGCTGGCTATCGGCCGTGGCCTCGGGCTAGCCATGTACCGCGTCGCTGGCGAGCGTCGGCGTATTGCCGCACGCAATCTCGAGTTGTGTTTCCCCGAGCTGTCGTCCGACGAGCGGACTCGCCTGCTCAAGGAAAATTTCGCCTCCACCGGTATCGCATTCTTCGAGATGGCCATGAGCTGGTGGTGGCCAAAAGCCCGCCTGGCACGCCTGGCGCACATCGAAGGGCTGGAACACCTGCAGGCCGCGCAGCGTGATGGCCAGGGCGCCATCCTGATGGCGTTGCATTTCACCACGCTGGAGATCGGTGCGGCCTTGCTTGGCCAGAAACACACCATCGACGGCATGTACCGCGAACACAAGAACCCGCTGTTCGACTTTGTTCAGCGCCAGGGGCGCGAGCGGCACAACCTCGACTCGCTGGCGGTGGAGCGTGAAGACGTGCGCGGCATGCTCAAACTGCTCCGTGCCGGCCGGGCGATCTGGTACGCGCCAGACCAGGACTACGGCGCCAAGCAGAGCCTGTTTGTGCCGCTGTTCGGCATTCAGGCTGCGACCGTGACGGCAACCACCAAGTTCGCCCGCCTGGGCAAGGCCAGGGTGATCCCCTTTACCCAGCAGCGCCTGGCCGATGGTAGCGGCTACCGGTTGGTGATCCATCCGCCGCTGGCTGACTTCCCGGGTGAGACCGAAGAAGCCGATTGCCTGCGCATCAACCAGTGGGTTGAGGCCTCGGTCCGTGAATGCCCTGAGCAGTATCTCTGGGCGCATCGACGCTTCAAATCGCGGCCACCAGGGGCGCCGAAGCTTTACGAAAAACGGCGTTAGTCCATGTACGGACTTTCCAGCGAGTTCTCAGGGAGCAACAGCATGGCAGCAGCAGAACCGGTCACCGGTCTGATCCTTTCCGGCGGCGGTGCCCGTGCCGCTTATCAAGTCGGGGTGCTGGCCGGGATTGCCGATCTATTGCCAGCGGGTGCTGCCAATCCCTTCCCGGTGATTGTCGGTACCTCGGCCGGCGCCATCAATGCCGTCACCCTGGCCAGCGGCGCCATGCAGTTTTCCGAGACGATTCACAAGCTCACCGAGCTTTGGCAAGGCTTTCGCAGCAGTCAGGTGCTGCGCAGTGATTGGCCAGGCGTGGTGCGCCAGGCTGCGCGCTTTGTCTTTCACAGCCTGTTGGGGCTGGGTAGGCCAGTACCGGTTGCGTTGCTCGACAGCTCCCCGTTGCGCGGTCTGCTCAATACGCATTTGAACCTGAATGGCATTACCACGGCGATCGAGCAAAAACACCTGCACGCCGTGGCGGTGACCGCCTTCGGTTACGAGTCGGGGCAGGCCGTGACCTTCTATCAGGGGCGTGGTGCTATCGACCCTTGGTTGCGCCACCGACGCATCGGCATGCCCACGCGCTTGACCATCGAGCACCTGCTGGCCAGCTCGGCGATCCCCTTGCTTTTTGCGCCGGTCATGTTGGGCCAGGAGTTCTATGGTGATGGTGCAGTGCGCCAGTCGGCGCCGATCAGCCCAGCACTGCACCTGGGTGCGAACCGGGTACTGGTGGTCGGGGTCAGTGGTAACCCCCAGCAGCCATCGGTACCTCACCCGCATCAGCGCAGCTTCAGAGGCCAGCACCCGAGCTTGGCGCAAATTGGCGGGCACATGCTCAACAGCACCTTCATTGACAGCCTGGAAGACGACCTGGAGTTACTGCAGCGGCTTAACCACCTGAGCCACCTGTTGCCGTCCGAGCGACGCCCCAAGCACTTGGGGTTGACGCCAGTGGAAGTGCTGGTGGTCGCGCCCAGCCAGCCGCTGGATGAAATCGCAGCCCGTCACCGGCGCGAGTTGCCAGCGGCTTTGCGCCTGTTCCTGCGTGGGCCGGGGGCGACCAGGACCAGCGGCGCCGGAGTGCTCAGCTACCTGCTGTTCGAGGCCAGCTACTGCAGTGAGCTGATTGAACTGGGGCGGCGCGATGCCCTGGCCAAGCGTTCGCAGCTCAGCCGGTTTCTCGGGCTCTGATCACTCATTGATCTGCAGTTGCCGTGCTGCCGTGTAAACGTAGCGCACCTTCTCATATTCGAATGGCGAGTTCGTCTGGCCATAGCGGAAGCTGGTGGTGTAGCGCTTGTCGACCGCGCGTAGCACGACCAGTTCCGGGTGATTGCTGCTGACCTCGGCAACGTTGAGGAAGTTGATCTGCGTCTCGCCGCTATAGTCCACCACCAGCCCGCCGGTATCACGCAGGTTGGACGGGCCGAGGATCGGTAGCATCAGGTAGGGGCCTTCGGGCACACCATAGAAGCCCAGTGTTTGGCCGAAGTCTTCGCTTTGGTGCGGAATGCCCATTTTGGTGGCCGGATCCCACAACCCTGCGACCCCAATCGTGGTGTTCAGCAACAGGCGCGCGGTGACCTCCATCGAGCGCTTGCCCTTGAGCTGCAACAGGCTGTTGAACAGGTTAGGTACATCGCCCAGGTTGCTGAAGAAGTTGCTCACGCCGCTACGGACGAAGCCCGGCGTAATCGCCTGATAGCCATTGACCACGGGCAGGAACACCCACTGATCGAAGCGGTAGTTGAAGTGGTACACCCGGCGATTCCAGGACTCCCATGGGTCGTAGACGTTCAGGGCGGTGAGCGTCGAACGCTCAAATTCGCGCTGGTCCAGGCCTGGGTTGAACTTCAGGGTCTTGAGCGGCTGGGTAAAACCATCCGCGTCCGCCGTACGCGTCTGGTTCGAAGGGCCGTCGGCCTGGGCCAGGCCGGCGGTGAACAGCGCCGATAGGAATAGAAGTTTTTTAACCACGGAAAAACTCCAGCATGGCGTCGCTGTTGACGCGGTAATTGATGTTGCCGCAATGGCCTCCATGTGGGTAAAGCGTCAGGCGGTCACCAAAGGTGCTACGCAGAAAACCGATATCGCCGGGGCCGAGGATCACGTCGTCGGCGTTGTGCATCACGGCGATTTTCGAGCTGCCCTTGAGGTAGTCCTTCAAGGCATACAGGCTGACCTGATCGATCAGTTGCAGCAGGCTGCCGCCATCGGTACGGGCACGCCACATCGGGATGACCTGCTCAGTCAGGTAGCAGTCGAAGTCGCACTGCAGGGCGCGCTTGAAGAAGAGCGTCAGGCTACTGCCTTCGGTGATCGGGTACTTGGGCGGGGTGATCAGGCCGCGGCGGTTGATCAGGTCCGAAGTGAAGGCAATATCGGCCGCGGAAAAGCGGAACGAGGTACCAATCACCATGGCCATCTGCTCGTTGGACAAATGCTGGCGCGACTGCTGGAAGTCGTAGAGCAAGGCATCGTTGAGGTCGATGTAGCCCTTTTGCTGGAAGTAACGGGTCAGCTTGCCCAGCACCAGCTCGTAGAACGTGGTGCTGTTGTTGATGCCCTTGACCTGCGTCTGCACCAACTTGTCGAGGTTACTGACGGAGGTATAGAGGTTCACGGGTGGGTTGAGCAGCAGTACGCGCTTGAAGTTGAAACTGCGTCGGGTCTCATCCAGATGGCTGACAAACGCCGCGTCGAGGGCGCCGAGGCTGTAGCCGGTGAGGTAGAAGTCGGTGATGGGCAAATGTGAGTGCTGAGCCCTTACTGCTTGCATCACGCGGTACATGTCTTCGGCGTCGTCCTTGGAAACCCCGGGGGTGGCGAAGCGCGAAGCCGAGGTCATGAAGTCGAAACTCGTGGGCGACGACAACTGCACCACATGGTAACCGGCCTTGTAGTAGAGCTTCTTCAGGTACTCGTTGAGGCTGCTGTTGTAAGGCGCACCGGTGCCGGCAATGAGGAAAATCAGCGGTGCGGGGTGGTCCTGACGGGCCATTCGATAGCGCAGTTTTTTCACGGGCCAAAAGTTGTCGGGCAGGCTGAACGCCCGCTCAGGCCTGAGATTCAGGCTGTAATCGGACTGACGGATATCCTCATCACTGGGCAGCTCCGGGCGCAGCTCGGGCGGGGTCGAGGCGATGGTCGCTTCAAAGGGATTGGTCAGTGGGTAACCGTAGCTGGCGGCATCGATATCGGCCGCCAAGGCGCACGCACTCAGCAGGAGGCCACCCAACAAAGTGGCAAGGTGCAGTGATCGAAGCATGACGAGTCCCCGGAAAATACAAGCGAAATGCGCAGGTTAGGACAACCCTGAGGCTGGCAAAGTTGCCAAGCGGTGTTGCATTCATCGCAGCCGATAGTGCCGTTGCGGCATCTGTTGCTGCAACAACAGGTTTGATTGGTCATACGGGTAAAGTAGCCCAGGCTGGCGCTTTCGCCTTGCATAGACCGTTTGGACGATTATGCTGGGTGCCGATTTTCAGGATTTTGGAGTTGCGCATGCCCCGCTTGTTACCGTTTGTCGCTTTGCTGGTTTTGCTGCCGTTGTGGCTGGCCGCAAGCTACGGGGTGCGTTACGTGTTGATGGAAGACCCACAGTGGGTTGGCCTTTGCCTGGAACAGGCGACGACCTGGTCGTGTCAGGTGCGTTCGACGTTGGGTTTGATGATCCACTGGCGGGTACTGGCCTGGACGGCGTTGAGCCTGGCACTGCTGGCGATGCTGATCCCGGGGCGTGCCGGCTGGCGTATGGCGGTGTTGGCATTACTGTTCGGGATTCCGGCCTTGGTCTTGTACACCGCCAGTATGGCCGTGTTTGCCGTGGTGCTTGCGGCGTTGCGCCTGGTTAGGCAGGCGCCGCGTACCCCCTGAGACCGTGTTGAGCCTATCGCAGGTAAGCCTGCTGTGGCAGCCAAACGCCGCGAACTCAAGGACACCCCACCGACGCCATCGCAGGCAAGCCAGCTCCAACAGAGCCCGCGCAGCCTGTAGGAGCCGGGCTTGCCCGCGATGCAGCCACCGCGTACTCACTGACACCCCACCGACGCCATCGCAGGCAAGCCAGCTCCAACAGCGCCCGCGCAACCTGTAGGAGCCGGGCTTGCCCGCGATACAAACGCCGCGCACTCACGGACACCCCACCGACGCCATCGCAGGCAAGCCAGCTCCAACAGAACCCGCGCAGCCTGTAGGAGCGGGTCTTGCCCGCGATGCAAACGCCGCGAACTCACGGACACCCCACCGATGCCATCGCAGGCAAGCCAGCTCCAACAGCGCCCGCGCAACCTGTAGGAGCCGGGCTTGCCCGCGATACAAACACCGCGAACTCAAGGACCCCCCACCGAAGCCATCGCAGGCAAGCCAGCTCCAACAGCGCCCGCGTAACCTGTAGGAGCGGGTCTTGCCCGCGATGCAGCCACCGCGTACTCACGGACACCCCACCGACGCCATCGCAGGCAAGCCAGCTCCAACAGAGCCCGCACAACCTGTAGGAGCCGGGCTTGCCCGCGATGCAAACGCCGCGCACTCACGGGCACCCCACCGACGCCATCGCAGGCAAGCCAGCTCCAACAGATCCCGCGCCAGCCTGTAGGAGCCGGGCTTGCCCGCGATGCAAACGCCGCGAACTCTCGATCACCCCACCGACGCCATCGCAGGCAAGCCAGCTCCAACAAAGCCCGCGCCAGCCTGTAGGAGCCGGGCTTTCCCGCGATGCAGACACCGCGAGCTCACTGACACCCCACCGACGCCATCGCAGGCAAGCCAGCTCCAACAGAGCACGCGCCAGCCTGTAGGAGCCGGGCTTGCCCGCGATGCAAACGCCGCGAGCTCACTGACACCCCACCGATCCCATCGCAGGCAAGCCTGCTCCAACAGATCCCGCGCCAGCCTGTAGGAGCCGGGCTTGCCCGCGATGCAAACGCCGCGAACTCACGGACACCCCACCGACGCCATCGCAGGCAAGCCAGCTCCAACAAGGGCTGAACAGCCTGGCGATATTTATCGCCAGCGCCGCCCCGGCACAACGCTCCTCGCGTAAACCGCTCATTGCAGCTTGCCCTGCCCTACCCGGTACCAGTCCAGGCGCCGGGTCAGGATCATGAATACACCCAGCAGGCCGAACAGCAGCAACGATCCCATCAGCAAGGCGTAGTCCTCTGCGCTGAGCAAGCCATAGAGCATGCCGTACAGTACCGCCAGTCCCCCGCTGAAGCTCAGCGCTCGGCCCAGGCTGTGCAACACATGACTCAGGTAGAAACCAATCAGCAACACGCAAGCACTGGCCGAAATCGCATAGGCCGGGCCGAAGCCCACGTGCTCGGACAGCGACAGCAACAGCAGGTAGAAAAACGCCAGGGCAACACCCACCAGCAAGTACTGGATCGGGTGAACACTGAGGCTTTTCAACACTTCGAAGAGGAAGAAGCCGGCAAAGGTCAGGGCAATGAACAACAACGCATATTTGATCGCCCGCTCACTCTTGAGGTACTGATCCACCGGGTCGATAAAGCTCACGCCAAAGGCGCGTTCCTTGAACTCCAGGCAAGACTCGTTGTTCACGCACTGGCTCAAGGCGTCTTCCATGTTGGTGGAGAAGAACGAGGTCTTCCAATTGGCAGTGAAGCTCTGGCTGTCGATCAGGCGACTGCTCGGCAGGTAGTTACCGACAAAACTGGGGTGAGGCCAATTGGCCGCCATGGTCACATTGCTGCTACGCCCCACCGGCAACACTTGCAGTTTCCCGGTACCTTGCAGGCTGACATCAAAGGCGTAATCCAGAACGGTCTCGTTGCGGCTGTCCAGCGCGGGCAGTGCCACATGCACCCCGGCACCCAACCAGCTCAGGCCCGTGCCCGGCTGGAAATCCATCGACTGGCCGTTCAGGTCCAGCTTCAGGCCTTTCTCGATGCCGCGGATGTCGCTGATCGCCACCGCCAGGAACGGCGCATCGAAGGTGTAGTCCTCAAAATCATTGCCTAAACCCAGCTTCACCGGAATCTGGAACTGGCCGTTGATGCGGTTTTCGGCGTGGTACAGGCGCGCTTCGTAGATGCCGCGTGAACGCAGCTCAGTGTCGATCCTGGCGTTCAGATCGAAGGTCT
The DNA here is from genome assembly GCF_036348395.1 of Pseudomonas sp. AL 58. Lineage (NCBI taxonomy): Bacteria > Pseudomonadati > Pseudomonadota > Gammaproteobacteria > Pseudomonadales > Pseudomonadaceae > Pseudomonas > Pseudomonas sp. AL 58. The sequence continues at coordinate 124,231 of NZ_JAZBQR010000007.1, read as the reverse complement.
CCGGCAGGAAATACAAGTGGCCGTTGACCGTTTTCACGTCCTGATAGAGTGCGCCACCCCCTTCCGGGGTTTTCCACTGCCGCTCAATCTTGCGGTACGGCACCACCAGCAATGGGCCGCTGAGCGTCTGGCTGAAGCTGGAGCTCTGGGCGATGTCCTGCACCACGCCGTCGCGCAGCGACTGGCGCTCCTGGATCAGCCCACCAATCATCAGCAACGGTACCAGCAACAACACAATCAAAAAGGCGATAGCGCCCAGTTTCAGGCTTAGGTTTCGGTTCATGCTCAAGGCTCCGGTTTCGATGCCACAGAGTGTGTGTCAGCGTTATGGAGCCTTGAGGGAGCGAATATGGAGACTTTGTGTAGATGCGGTGAAGCCTCAGTTGAATCGGTTGGCCGGTAGCCACAGGCGAACCCGCACACCACCCTCGACATTGCCGACGTCCAGCGAACCGCCGTGCAGTTGCAGCACCTCTTCGACAAAGTTCAGCCCAAGCCCGGTGCTCTTGCGCCCTGTACGCGGGCGCGGCAAGGAATAGAAGCGTTCACTGAGCCGCCCCAGCGCATAGTCGGGAATCGCCTCGCCCTGGTTGAACAGGCTCAGCGCAACACGCTGCCCGTCCCGTTCCAGCTCGAACAGCAGCATCCCGTCTGGAGGGGTGAAGTCCAGCGCGTTATCCAGCAAGTTGGCAATCGCCTGGTGCATCAGGAACGGCTCGCAGAGCAGCTGGAGTTCATGCGGCAAACGCTGCCGCACCTGCAGGCCGGCACTTTCGATACGGGCACTGTGGGCCAGCAACAGGTCGTCGACCATCCGCGCCAGTGGCACCCACTCTTGCGCATCAAGGCTCTGCAACTGCTCCACCTGCGCGAGGTTGAGCAGGCGCTCGATCAGTTGCTGCATCCGCGCGCTTTCGCTTTCTATGTTGCCGGCAAAGCGTTGCCGCTGAGCCTCCGGCATTGGCCCCTGAAGCAACTCGCTGGCACCGCGAATGGCCGCCAGCGGGCTTTTCAGCTCATGGGTCAGGGTGTGCACATAGCGCTCGACATAGGCTTTGCCTTCAAGCTGGGTACGCATTCGCTCCACAGCCCCGGCCAACTGTGCCAACTCGCCACCACGGTAATGTGGCAGTTCCGCACGCTCGCCCTCACTGACTGCCAGGGCATAACGGGTCAGGCGCTGCAATGAGGTCGCCAACCACCAGGACAACCCGGCCCCCACCAGCAACCCGAGGGCGATCAGACCGACACCGAGGTACAGCAAACGGCGTTCGGAGCGGTCGATATAGGGCTGCAGCGAGCTGTTGGGCTTGGCCACCGTGACCACACCGATGATCGTGCCGTTATCCAGAATCGGCGCACCGACATGCATCACCGAGGACGCCGGATCGTCAGGGTCGCTGCGGGTCGAGCGGGCGCCGTACTGCCCACGCAGGGTCAGGTAGACGTCGTTCCAGCGCGAGTAGTCCTGGCCCACTGCCAGGTCGCTGGAATCAAGCAGAACGATACCCTTGGCATCGGTCACGTAGATGCGGTGGTTGACCTCGGTCTTGGGCAGCCCCCAGATCTGCGCTCGCGGCTGCCGCTGGCCATAGGCCTGGAGCACCTGCGGCAACTGGCTCTGGCCCAAGGTGCCGGCCTTGACGTCCGCGCGCAGGATCTCGGCCAGCAGGTTGGCGGTGTCCACCAGGGTTTCCTCGGCAGACTGACGCACACCAGGGCGAATTTCCTCGCGCACGGTGTTGATCAGAAAGTAGCCCGTCAGGCCGACAAACAGGAAGTAGACCAGAAAAATCCGTATCCCCAGGCGCATCAGCTATGGCTCGGGCTATAGCTGTAGCCCAGCCCGCGGTGGGTCTGGATGGGCTCTGCCTCGCCGGCCACCTGACGCAGCTTGGCGCGCACGCTCTTGATATGGGTATCGATACTGCGCTCATACCCGGCATCGGCCGGCACCCCGACCGCATCGAGCAACTGCTCACGGCTGAACACCCGCTCCGGTTGCTCCAGCAGGCACTGCAACAGACGAAACTCGTGCCGGGTCAGGCCCAACGGCTGACCACGGTAATTGATCTGCATACGCACGGTGTCGAGCACAAAGGGCTCAAGGCTGCCCAACGCCTCGGTACGCGGCGCCATGCGCTTGAGAATCGCCCGAACCCGGGCCGCGACTTCACGCGGGCTGAAGGGCTTGACCACATAATCGTCGGCACCGATCTCCAGGCCCACCACACGGTCGATCTCACCGTCACGGGCACTGAGGAACATCACCGGCACCTCGCTGAAGCGACGTAACTGGCGGCAGGTTTCAAAGCCACTGATATCCGGCAGGCCGATATCGAGAATCACCAGATCAGCCGGACGCAGACGCTGCTGCTCCAGTGCCGCGTTCCCCAGCGTCACCCACTCAGTGCTGTGGCCTTCACCCTGCAGGGCGTAGATCAGGGTATCGGCAATGGCCGCTTCGTCTTCGACAATCAAGATATGGGGCATGGCATCCAGGCCTGGCGGTAATCGGTCGCCACTTGTAAGAGATTCAGGTGTGGCTGACAAGGCCCAGAAACTCTATACCTCCACAAAGGCCAGCGTTGCCGGCGATAGGGTCGCGGTGGTGTCAGCCATTAACCCGGCGCTCCTATCGTCGGCAAGGCCGACCTGTACAAGGCTAGACCATCAGCATGCAGGCTTACCCGCCGTGAAGCGTCGCGCCGGGTTCACGGCCGCGCCAAACTCGCGCAGAGCCTTGGCGCCGATCAGCAATGGGTAGTTGAAACTGCTGCGGTCGGCCAGGTTCACTTCAACGGTGCGCTTGGTATCGCCAAGGCACAGCTCCAGATCAATCACCGGGCGCTTGGTCACGTCGGCACCTTCGCCTCCATCATCCTCTTCATCCGCACGGTTCTTGATCTTGCTGATACGCGCCAGCTTGTGCTCGTAGACCTTACCGTCTGAATCCTTGGTGGCCAGGCGAAAACGCACCCAATCTTCACCGTCGCGCTGGAAACGCTCGATGTCCTTGGCCGACAACGACGCCGTCAATGCCCCGGTGTCCATCTTGGCCTTGAGGGTTTCGCCGATCTCCGGCAAGGCGATGTATTCATAACGGCCATACAGGGTCGGCTCGGCGGCCATCACCGGCAGGGCCAACAGGGAAAGCAATGCGAGTAAGGGTTTCACCGGGTTGGCTTCCTTGAGAAAAGACAGTGATTAGACTACAGAGGCAGCATAGGTTCGGTGTCACAGGGTATTAAAGACAATGTGAAACATTTGTCTGCCAAGAGCGGGCCGCCATATTTGGCGTAAACCCCGCCGCTGCTTATCATTACTGACCGCTTACCCAAGAATAAGAGTTCTTTATGCGCCGCCTGCTGACCGGCAGTCTCGTGACCTTGCTGCTATTGCTCAACACCCTGGCACTGATTGGCCCGCTCACCGTATTTGCCCTGCTCAAGCTGGTGCTCCCCGGCCACTACCGCGACTACGCCTCCACGGCGGTGAAGTGGATTGCCGAAACCTGGGCCGAAATCGACAAACTGATCTTCGCGCTGTGCATCCCCACCCAATGGGACGTGCGAGGTGCCGCCGACTTGCGCCTGGACACCTCGTACCTGGCCGTCAGCAACCATCAGACCTGGGTCGATATTCCGGCGTTGATCCAGGCCTTGAACCGGCGCATTCCGTTCTTCAAGTTCTTCCTGAAGAAGGAGCTGATCTGGGTGCCACTGCTGGGCCTGGCCTGGTGGGCGCTGGACTACCCGTTCATGAAGCGCTACAGCAAGGCCTTTCTGGCCAAGCACCCGCACCTCAAGGGGCATGACCTGGAAATCACCAAGGCCGCCTGCGAGCTGTTCAAGCGCCAGCCGGTCACCGTGGTCAACTACCTGGAAGGTACCCGCTTCAGCGAGGCCAAGCGCCTCGAACAGCACTCCCCCTACCGCCACTTGCTCAAGCCCAAGGCCGGTGGTGTTGCGTTCGTGCTGGCTGCACTGGGCGAGCAACTCGACGCCCTGCTCGACGTCACGCTGGTCTACCCCGGTAACAAAGCGCCAGGCTTCTGGGACCTGCTTAGCGGTTCAGTGCCCAAGGTGATCATTGATATCCAGGTGCGCGAACTCGACCCGGCCCTGTGGGCTGGCGACTACGAGAGCGACCCAGCGTTCCGTCAGACCGTGCAGGACTGGGTCAACCAGCTCTGGCACGACAAGGACGCCCGCATCGAGGCCCTGCGCGCCGAGCTGCGCTGATTCAACCGATAATCGCATGGGGCAGGAAGCGGCTACTGTCCTTGGTGATCAGCGAATTGTCCTCGCGAATACCGATACCGGCCGGTAGATCACCGACCATCCAGCTGCCGATTACCGTGTAGTTGTCGCCAAAGCGTGGCAACGCCTGGAACTGCTGGATGATGCTTGGCCCACCGCCGTAAGGGCCGTCTTCGACGATACGCTGCCCCTGGCCGGTATGAATCTCCACGTTCGCCCCCTCACGGGAAAAAAACGGTTTGCGCACCCAGCCCTTTTCCAGGGGCTGGGCGGGTGTCGGCTCGATAAACGCCGGCAACAGGTTCGGATGACCCTCGTGACGCTCCCAGAGCAACGCCAGCATGCCCTTGTTGGAGAGGATCGCTTTCCAGGGCGGCTCAACGAACAAGGTGCCGCTGCCAGCAATCGCCGGGCCGAACGGGTCGTTGAAGATCTCTTCCCAAGGGTAGAGCTTGAACAGGCTTGGAATCGGCGCACCGACCGGATCGACAAACTGCCCGCCCCGGCTCAGGCCGATGTCTTCCATGTCAACCAGGCGCGCATCGAGCCCGGCACCCGCGGCGATGTCGCGCAGGTATTCCACCGTGCCACGGTCTTCCACCGAGCCCTTCACCGAAGCGAAATAGAACGGTGTAGCAAAGCGGTTGGCCGTCATGACCTGGGTCAGCTTCTCTTCCAGGCTGTTGAATTGGTCGGCATCGCCCGGCAACACACCACGGCGCATCTGCTCTTCCAACCAGAGGTACTGGAAGAAACTCGCTTCGTACAATGAGGTGGGCGTGTCGTAGTTGGCCTCCAGCAATTTGGCCGGGCCAGAACCGTCATAGCAGAGGTCCATGCGCCCGTAGAAATGCGGGTGCCCGTCGCGCCAGGAACGGCGAATCAACTCATGGTAAGCCGTCGGGATCGCCAGGCGGTCGAGCAAGGCGTCGCTCTCCACCACCTCAGCCACCAGCGCCATGCACAGCTCATGCAGCACGCGGGTCGGCTCCTCCAGGTCATCCTCGATCTGTCGCAGGCTGAACTGGTAATAGGCGCTTTCATCCCAATACGGTTCGCCATCGAAGGTATGGAAGTTGAAACCGAAATGCTCGGCGGTGGCTTTCCAGCCCGGGCGCGGGGCAACCGCTATACGTTTCATCTGCGCACCTCAGGAGCTAAAGCCACCACGCGCCGAGGCACGCGATACAAAGCCATTGTGACTGCCGATGGCGAATGGCCGGGGCGATTGCGCCAATGCTGTCGGGTGCAGCGCGCTGCCAGCCGGCACCGTCGCGGGGTGAGTACCGTCCAGCGCATGCGGCAAGGAACTGAAGGGCGTCGACGTCGGGTGGTTCGGATCAAGCCCGGCGTACTGGTTGCCTGCGGCGACCTGCTCGGTCAACGAAGTAACCTTGAACGCATTGCGGCCATCACGCTCGTGGTAGATCGCCTCAGTGGAATAATGCGGCTCGGTGTCGGTGTAGTCGTAGAACCGGGTGCCGCCCGTCGACGTCGACCCAGCTCCTGAGGTGTCGTCACTACCATCGGCATACACCTGCCGGTCGACGGTCAAGGCGAAGCCTTCCATCCGTGGCACGAAATTGCCGGCAAAGTTGCGCGTATCGCATTCCTGGAAAACCTCCTCGCAAGCCTCAAGGCTCACGAAGCGCGGCGCATTGGCGTAATGGTGCTGTTGCGCGCCCAACCAGGCCTGCAGACAGACCTGACGGTTGATCCCGGTCATGGCGCAATGGTCGACGTCCTGAAAGCGCTTCACCTCGCTGACCACGCGGGTCGGTCGTTCACCACAGGCAGACAGCACCAGCGGCAGACTGCCCAGCGCAATCAGCCGTACTCGTTTACTGCGTTTCATCGCGGTGCTCCCTGATCAGGCGGCGGGTGTCATGCAGGCAGCATTGAGCAACCCGATACTGATCGAGACCGCAGCCAACAGGATGGCCGAGGCCATCTCCTGACGAGCGATGCGCTCGGCCATGCCTTTGACACAGCGGTTCACCACCACGAATGCCAACAGTTGCACCACCGCCGCGATCACCGCCCAGAGCAGGAAGTCCAGCAGCGAAATGGAATGAGAGACAGCACTGGCCACCGGAATGGCAAAGCCCACCAGCGCACCGGCCAGGGCAACAGCGGCAGGCGTGTTGCCTTCGCGAATCAGGCGCAGTTCGTTATAGGGCGTAAGACGGGTATAGATCAGCGCATAGAGCGCGAACAGCGCAGCGGCGCCACCCATGTAGACGACGAAACCGAGCACGGCCTCAGCCGGCAAGGACATCTTCAGAGCATCCATGAACATTGCAGTTACCTATCCTTGTAAAACGGCTCGGGAGGCTACCACAGCCCCCCTCACGCGCAAACCGCGCCCGCCGGTCAGGCTGAAGGCAGTGCTGCCTGGCTACCCCAGATGGTGCCCAGGTTCTGCAACAACGAATTGGCCACGCCTTGCTGGCCAAGGAACTGCAGCAACAGCGGGGCAAATTGGCCAATGAGGCCGGTGTCCATGCCCAACAGGCTGAAGGCGTTGTTCAGGTCGTTGGTGTCTTTCACATTGCCCAAGGCATTGCTCAGCGCCGATTGCTGACCGTCGCTCTTGCCCATCAGCGCGATCAAGCCATTCAAGCCACCCAGCGCGTTATCACCGGTGAGCAGGTTAAGCCCTGGGACCGCTTGGGTCAGCTGCGAGAACTCGTCACCACTCAGTTGGTTCTTCGCCAGGCCAAGCAACGCGCCCGTGCCACCCACGGCTTGTTCGGGGGTGATGTTCAACTGGCTGCCCAAAGTGTTTAGTAGGTTCGCCGACGCAGGCGCAGCAATGACGGCAGGGCCTTCGCTGTCTGTGCCTTGCATGGCCGAGACGGCATTGGCGGCATCGCTGAGGTTAAAGGCAAAGACCGGGCTGGCGGCCAGGGTCATCAGGGTTACCAGGGCAAAGCGCTTCATCAAATGACCTCTTGAGCCTTAACGGCGGGAAACGGTCATTTGACTGGCCTGCCTCAGGATTGTTCCGTGCTGACTGACCGCCAGTGGTCGGGTGTTTTCAGCCTGAGCGTTCGCTTAGGGCGCGCACCTCGATCCCGTCGAGCAAGGCGTCGACCAGGCCCTTGGCCATTTCTACCGAATGCATCGTGGACCAGAGAAAGCCCTTGGCCGACTCGTCGGCGGTGTCGCTGGCCTGATGAGCCGTGTCGTAGGCGCCGCGCAAGAACAGAGAGACATGCACCAGCGCGTCATGGGGTTCGATACCGGGGCGCACGAGAAACATAGGGTCGTGGCCGGCACCACAGAGGCCGAAGAGCGTGCTGGCGGTTGGGGCAAGGGTTTCGTGGGGTGGATCTGGAACGATTTTCTTCATGGAAAGCTCCCATTACGGTTGAGCTGGACACATCCCGTTTCCACACGAAGAGGTGGCAGCTGTACGCGGGGTGGAAAACCAGGGTAATGGGTAACCCGGCAGACCCGAAGGTCTCCCACGTACAGCCGCCATAACGACAGCCACCACATTACCGGTCCGGGTTTCCACGCCCGTTCGCCGAATTGTCAGCGACACGAGCAGCGTAGGTGGGCAACATTTCCAAGACAAGCCAATGGGTGCCGACAGCGTTCGTAGGATATTTCCTAGAACAGGTTATCTGCCAGCAATTTCATGTCATCAGGCGCTATCGCAACGTTCATGCTGTACCTAAGGGAGGCTTGCCTGCGATGGTTTCGTGGGGTGGATCTGGAACGATTTCCTTCATGGAAAGTTCCTGATGCAGGTGTAGCTGCACCCTTCCGTTTCCACACGAAGAGGTGGCAGCTGTACGCGGGGTGGAAAACCGGATGCATCAGGTAACCCCGGCAGACCCGAAGGTCTCCCGCGCACAGCCGCCATAACGACAGCCGCCACATTACCGGTCCAGGTTTCCACGCCAGTTCGCCGAGTTGTCAGCGACTCGGGCAGCGTAGGTGGGCAACATTTCCAAGACAAGCCAATGGGTGCTGACAGCGCTCGTAGGATGTTTCCTAGAACAGGTTATCTACCAGCAATTTCATGTCTTCAGGCGCTATCGCAGGCAAGCCTGCCACAGGCTGCCCGCTCTTTGTTGGAGCTGGCTTGCCTGCGATGACGTCGGTGGGGTGATCGCGAGTTCGCGGCGTTTGCATCGCGGGCAAGCCCGGCTCCTACAGGCTGGCGCAGGCTCTGTTGGAGCTGGCTTGCCTGCGATGGCGTCGGTGGGGTGATCGCGAGTTCGCGGCGTCTGCATCGCGGGCAAGCCCGGCTCCTACAGGCTGGCGCGGGCTCTGTTGGAGCTGGCTTGCCTGCGATGGCCTCGGCGCGGTGTCAGTGCGTTAGCGGCGTTTGCATCGCGGGCAAGCCCGGCTCCTACAGGTTGCGCGGGCTATGTTGGAGCTGGCTTGCCTGCGATGGCCTCGGTGGGGGGCCCGTGAGTTCGCGGCGTCTGCATCGCGGGCAAGACCCGCTCCCACAGCCGGCGCGAGTTCTGTTGGAGCTGGCTTGCCTGCGATGACGTCGGTGGAGTGATCGCGAATTCGCGGCGTTTGCATCGCGGGCAAGCCCGGCTCCTACAGGCTGGCGCGGGCTCTGTTGGAGCTGGCTTGCCTGCGATGGCGTCGGTGGGGTGATCGCGAGTTCGCGGTGTTTGCATCGCGGGCAAGCCCGGCTCCTACAGGTTACGCGGGCTCTGTTGGAGCTGACTTGCCTGCGATGGCGTCGGTGGGGTGCCCGTGAGTTCGCGGCGTCTGCATCGCGGGCAAGCCCGGCTCCTACAGGCTGGCGCGGGATCTGTTGGAGCAGGCTTGCCTGCGATGACGTCGGTGGGGTGATCGCGGGCAAGCCCGGCTCCCACAGGTATCGCAGGCAGGCCGCCGATCAGGCCTTGGGTGGTTCAGTGGCCTGGAGTGATGGCCGCTGGCTGACGTCAGCGTACCAGGCCGCCAGTTTCGGTTGAGCACTGCGCCAGCCGAACTGTGGCATGCGCAGGTCGAGGTAACCCAAGGCACAGGCGACACCAATGGCTGCGACGTCGAATGCCGCGCTGAGTTCAGCGATGTGCGCCTGTTCCAGTTGGGCCAGGCCGCGCCGGATCTTCTCCTGTTGTGCATCGACCCAGGCATCCCAGCGCTTTTCTTCCGGACGCAGGAAGGTCTCGTAGCGGGTCAGCACGGCTGCCTCGGCAATTGCGTCAGCCAGTGAGGCAACGGTCAGGCGCTGCCAGCGTGCGGAGCCCTCACGTGGGATCAGTGGGTTGCCGACATGCTGCAGGTCGAGGTACTCGAAGATCACCCGGCTGTCATGCAGCACCGAGCCGTCCGCCAGGCGCAGGGCCGGGATTTTCCCGGCCGGGTTGCCTTGGTTCAGCGTCGCGTCGGGCTGGGTCGGGCTGATGTTGACGCTCTGCAGCGCGACCCGGTCCAGTTGCCCGGTTTCGTGCAGCAAGACCATGATCTTGCGGACGAACGGCGAGAACGGCGAGTAAAACAGCGTCATGCTCGGTGCGGACATGTCAGTTCCTCAGTTGTTTTGCAGGCTGGGCGGCATGCAGATGCCTGTACCGCCGATGCCGCAGTAGCCATTCGGGTTCTTGGCCAGGTACTGCTGGTGGTAGGCTTCGGCGAAGTACACGATCGAGTGCTCGGCGATTTCAGTGGTGATGGTGCCCCGACCGGCCTTGGTCAGTTCGGCCTGGTACACGTGCTTGCTGGCCAGGGCCTGTTCCAGCTGGCTAGGGGTGGTGGTATAGATCACCGAGCGATACTGCGTGCCAATGTCATTGCCCTGGCGCATCCCCTGTGTTGGGTCATGCAGCTCCCAGAACATCGTTAGCAGTTCCTGGTAGCTGACCTTTTCCGGCTCATAGACAACCAGCACCACTTCAGCGTGGCCGGTCAGGCCAGAGCAGACTTCCTCGTAGGTCGGGTTCGGTGTGACGCCACCCGCGTAACCTACCACTGTGCTGACCACGCCTTCGCGTTGCCAGAAACGGCGTTCTGCCCCCCAGAAGCAACCCAGGCCGAAAATGGCGAATTCCACATTGCCCGTGAACGGCCCCAGCAGTGGATTGCCGTTGACGAAGTGATACTCGGGTAAGGTCACGTGTTGTTCGCGGCCCGGCAGGGCCTGCTTTTCAGTCGGTAGCGTGCTTTTGTTTGTCAGGATTTCAGAGCGCAAGACCATGAACCCACTCCTCTATGTCAGATGGGACGGCCGCGAGGCGGCGTCGATAAGGCTTAGACCTGTAGTGTGCCCGAGTGTTACACGGCTGTCAGGCGATTGGGCCGCGTGGGTAGCGCTTGAGTTTATCCAGCAGCTCGTGGCCGGAGATGGGCCGGTCAAACAGGTAACCCTGGCCGACATCGCAACGGTGCCTGCGCAGAAATGCCAATTGCTCAGCGGTCTCGATGCCTTCGGCAACCACCTTGAGCTTGAGGTTGTGGGCCATGGCGACCACGGCTGAGGTGATCTCCATGTCGTCCTGGTTGTCGGGAATTTCGTTGATGAAGCTGCGGTCGATCTTGATGATGTCGATCGGGAACTTCTTCAGGTAGCTCAGTGACGAGTAGCCGGTGCCGAAGTCGTCCATGGCCAGGGTCAGGCCCAACCGCTTGAGCTCGTCGAGTTGGCGGTGAGTGTCTTCGGTGGCTTCAAGCAACAGGCCTTCGGTCAACTCCAGTTCCAGGAGGTGCGGCGGCAGGGCTTCCTCTTTGAGGATTTTGGCAATCGAGGCGACCAGGTCCGGGTCGGAGAACTGCTTGGGTGACAGGTTGATGGCCACTTGCAGGTTGCCCAGGCCTTCGCTTGCCAGCTCCTGGCTCATGCGGCAGGCTTGACGGGCGATCCACTTGCCGATTGGAATGATCAGGCCGGTTTCTTCGGCGACGCTGATGAACTGGTCTGGGCGAATCATGCCCTTTTCCGGATGGTTCCAGCGCAGCAGCGCCTCCATGCCCAGCAGGCGACCGCTGCGCAGGCAGACCTTAGGCTGGTAGAACACTTCCAGTTCGTTCTGGGTCAGCGCCCGGCGCAGGTTGTTCTCGACAAACAGTTTGTAGCTGGCTTCGGCGTTGAGCGCTTCGGTGAAAACCTGGACCTGATGCTTGCCGTTGGCTTTGGCCTTGTGCAGCGCAAGCCCGGCATTCTTCATCAGGGTTTGCGGGTCGCGCCCGTGCAGCGGTGCGCAGGCCAGGCCGACCGAGGCGGTGACGTTGATCAACTGGTTATCGACAAACAGTGGCTTGTCGAGGGTCTTGAGCAACTGTTGCGCAACCTGCTGGCCACCCTCCATGTCGGTATCGTCGAGCAGTACGGCAAATTCGTTACTGGCAAACCGCGCCAGGCTGCCACCGGGGCTCAGGCTGTTGCGCAGGCGTCGGGCCAGGCTGATCAGCAGTTTGTCGCCGGTCTGATGACCAAGGCTGTCATTGATCCGCTTGAAGTTGTCGATGTCCACCAGCAACAGGCTGATCTTGCGGTCGCTGTCGCAGTTAAATCGCTCGTCCAGGTTTCGGATAAATGAGGGCCGGTTGCCCAGGGTGGTCAGGTTGTCGGTGTAGGCCAGGCGTTCGATACGCTGTTGGGCCAGCTTGGTTTGGGTGATGTCTTCGTAGATGCCGATGTAGTGGGTCAGTTCGCGGTTATCGCCATAGACCTTGGAGATCGACAACTGTCCCCAGTACGGCTCAAGGTTCTTGCGCCGGCTTTTGAACTCGCCTTGCCAACTGTTGTTCATGGCCAGGCTGGAGGGCGCATCGAAGAGCAGGTCGTTGAGGTTTTCCAGGGCCGGCAGCTCTGACAGGCGGTGGCCATGGACCTCTTCGGCGCTGTACTGGGTGATCGCCGTGAAGCTTGGGTTTACGTACTCGACCACGCCATCGCGGTTGACCAGCAGGAAGGCGTTGGCGCTTTGCTCCACGGCGCGCTGGAACAGGTGCAGGGCACTGGTGGCCGTGCGGCGGTTGTGGTTGTTGATGACCTGGGCGAACTGGTCGGCCAACTCGCCAGCAAAGGCGAGTTCGTCCGACTGCCAGGTGCGTGTCGAGCCTCTATGCTCCAGGCACAGCACACCGACCACCTGCCCGTCGATGCGGATACTGGCATCGAGCATGGCGCTGATGTTGTGCTGGCGCAGGTGATCAACCAGCTCGCGGGTGCGCGGATCGTGGTTGGCATTGTGGGCGTCGATGGCACGGCTGGTGTGCAGGGCTTCCAGGTAGTTGGGGAACTGGCTGGCGTCGAACGCTTCGGGCAGGCGGTATTCCTGGGTATCGCGGTAGTAGGCCGAGATAGGCTCCAGGCGCTGGTCTTCCAGGTTCCAGATGCTTGCGCAGTCGACCTTGTAGATCTCGCAGGCGCTGCGGGTGATCAGTTCGGCGGCCTCCTGCAGCGAGTTGCCGGCGCTGTAACGCTGTCGGGCCAGGCGCAGGATCAGGTCCTGCTGGGCGCGCACCCGCTCCAGATGCTCGAGCTGTTCCTGTTGCGCTTGCTGGTTGAGTTGCAGGGCGATCTGCAGGCGGTTGTTACGGGTTTCCAGTTCGCTGGGCGAAAGCTCTGGGCTATCGCCAGGCTGCCCGTCGATTACCAGCAAGTAGCCGCGCAACAGGTGCCGATTGTGCTGTTTGTACGCTTCGCCAACTTCCAGCAGGTGCAGCGGCCCTACGCTTGTGTGCAGCGTGTAGCGCACCAGGTAATGGTTGCGCTGGCTCAGTTGCAGCTCAATGGCGTCGTGCAGTTTGTAGCGCGCCTCAGGCTCCATCAGGCTCGCGTAAGGCGAACCGATCAGGGCGCAGAGGTCGACGGCAGGCATGCCGAACTGGCGTTCGCAGCTCGGGTCGAGAAACAGCATGGCCCAACTGGCTTCATTCAGCCGCTCGAAACGCAGCATGCCGAGCCGCGAAGGCACGGGCAATTGCGTTACTACCTCGGCCACCATACGGCTGGCGGCATCGGGTTGGCTTTTCATGGAGAGCTCGCTTCAAAGGTACGAATGCGCAGTGGCCTGGAACTCGTGGAAAAATGCGTGCCGCAAGGTTGCATCATGCCGTGCTGGCTGACAAGCGCAACACGTGGTTACGACTTTTCAGGTTATCGGCCGTATCGACAGTTTCTGAAGCGAGGGGGCGTTGGGGCGAGGGGCATGGGGGCTGTGGCCTGGACAGCTCTACGAGCACTCGGCCATTACGGCTGCAACACACAAGTAACAGGCAAAAAAAGCCCCGCCAAATTGGCGGGGTTGAGGTACGAGCGTGGCAGCTCGAAAAAGGGTCTGTCTCCCCCGGCAGAGGGAGACAGGGTGTAGCGATTACAGCAGCATGGTGCGGATGTCGGCCAGCAGGTCGCTCAGACGCTTGGTGAAGCGTGCTGCTGCGGCGCCGTTGATCACGCGGTGATCGTAGGACAGCGACAGCGGCAGCATCAGCTTCGGCTGGAAGGCTTTGCCATCCCAGACTGGCTGGATGGTGGCCTTGGAGACACCGAGGATCGCCACTTCCGGCGCGTTGACGATCGGCGTGAAGCCGGTGCCGCCAATGTGTCCGAGGCTGGAGATGGTGAAGCAGGCGCCCTGCATGTCATCAGCCGAGAGCTTCTTGGTCCGGGCTTTTTCAGCCAAGGCCGCAGCCTCACCAGCCAGTTGCAGCAGGCTCTTCTGGTCGACGTTCTTGATGACCGGAACCAGCAGACCATCCGGGGTGTCCACGGCAAAGCCGATGTTCACGTATTTCTTGCGCAGGATGGCCTTGCCGCTTGGTGCCAGCGAGCTGTTGAAGTCTGGCAGTTCCTTGAGCAGGTGTGCACAGGCTTTGAGCAGCAGTGGCAGCACGGTCAGCTTGACGCCCGCTTTCTCGGCGACGGCTTTCTGCGCAACGCGGAAGGCTTCCAGTTCGGTGATGTCGGCCGAGTCGAACTGGGTAACGTGAGGCACGTTCAGCCAGCTGCGGTGCAGGTTGGTGGCACCAACCTGCATCAGGCGCGTCATCGCCACTTCCTCGACTTCGCCGAAACGGCTGAAGTCGACTTCCGGGATCGGCGGGATGCCTGCACCACCGGTTGCACCGGCGGCAGGCGCTTCCTTGGCCTTCTGCATCATGGCCTTGACGTACGCCTGCACGTCTTCCTTGAGGACACGACCGTGCGGGCCGCTGGCCGAAACAGCGTTCAGCTCGACGCCGAATTCGCGGGCCAGTTGACGCACGGCAGGGCCGGCGTGAACCTTGGCACCGTTGTTGGCAGCCGGAGCGGCGACAGGTGCCACCTCGACCTTGGCCGCCGCTGCTGGCGCTGCAGCAGGTGCTGCAGCTGGAGCCGCTTCGGCCTTGGCGGGTGCTGCGGCCGGCGCCGGGGCGGCAGCCGGAGCTGCGCCTGCAACCTTCAGCTTCAGGATCAGGTCGCCAGTGCCGACTTCGTCGTCCAGCTTGGCGATGATCGCTTCGACCACGCCAGCAGCAGGCGATGGAATCTCCATGCTTGCCTTGTCCGATTCCAGGGTGATCAGCGACTGGTCAGCTGCGACGCTGTCGCCGACCTTGACCAGTACTTCGATGATCTTGGCCTTGCCCGAGGAGCCGATGTCCGGAACATGGATGTCCTGAACAGTGGCAGCCGCAGGTGCAGCTGCTGGCGCGGCTGCGGCGACTGGCGCTGCAGCAGGTGCCGGGGCGGCTGCAGGTGCTGCGGCCGGAGCCTCAGGCGCCGCAGCGGCGCCCTCGACTTCCAGTTCCATCAGCTCGTCGCCTTCTTTCAGGCGATCACCCAGCTTGACCTTCAGGGCCTTGATCACGCCGGCTTTCGGAGCCGGGATCTCCATGGAGGCCTTGTCGGACTCCAGGGTCAGCAGGCTCTGGTCGGCTTCAATGCGGTCGCCAACTTTGACGAACAGCTCAATGATTTCACCTTCACCGCTGCCGATGTCAGGTACGCGAATGAGTTCGCTCACTTAGAAATACTCCTCAGCAGTCCAGTGGGTTGCGTTTTTCCGGGTCGATGCCGAAACGGGCGATGGCTTCAGCCACCACTTTCGGTTCGATATCGCCACGGTCGGCCAAGGCTTCCAGGGCAGCCAGCACTACGAAGTTGCGGTCGACTTCGAAGAAGTGACGCAGTTTCTTGCGGCTGTCGCTGCGACCGAAGCCATCGGTACCCAGGACTTTGAATTCTTTGCTCGGTACCCACTGACGAATCTGCTCGGCGAACAGTTTCATGTAGTCGGTGGAGGCAATGACCGGGCCCTTACGGCCAGCCAAGCACTCTTCGACGTAGGTAGTCTTCGGCTTCTGGCCAGGGTGCAGGCGGTTGCTGCGCTCTACGGCCAGGCCGTCGCGACGCAGTTCGTTGAAGCTGGTAACGCTCCAGACATCAGCGCCGACGTTGAACTCTTCACGCAGGATCTTCGCCGCTTCGCGTACTTCACGCAGGATGGTGCCGGAGCCCATCAGTTGAACGTGGTGCGCCGCTTCGCGGGTGTCTTCCTCGAGCAGGTACATGCCCTTGATGATGCCTTCCTCGACACCGGCCGGCATGGCTGGCTGGGTGTAGGCTTCGTTCATCACGGTGATGTAGTAGAAGATGTCCTGCTGCTCTTCCATCATCTGGCGCATGCCCTCGCGGATGATTACCGCCAGTTCATAGCCATAGGTCGGGTCGTAGGTGCGGCAGTTCGGGATGGTGCCAGCCAGCATGTGGCTGTGACCGTCTTCGTGCTGCAGGCCTTCGCCGTTGAGCGTGGTGCGACCGGCGGTACCGCCGATCAGGAAGCCACGGGTGCGGCTGTCGCCAGCGGCCCAGGCCAGGTCGCCGATACGTTGGAAGCCGAACATCGAGTAGAAGATGTAGAACGGCAGCATCGGCTGGTTGTGGCAGCTGTACGAGGTACCGGCAGCGATGAAGGAGGACATGGCGCCCGCTTCGTTGATGCCTTCCTCGAGGATCTGGCCCTTCTTGTCTTCGCGGTAGAACATCACCTGGTCTTTATCGACTGGCTCGTAGAGCTGGCCGACCGAGGAGTAGATGCCCAACTGACGGAACATGCCTTCCATACCGAAGGTACGGGCTTCGTCCGGGATGATCGGCACGATGCGCTGGCCGACTTCCTTGTCCTTGACCAGTTGCGCGAGGATCCGCACGAAGGCCATGGTGGTGGAGATTTCACGGTCGCCCGAGCCGTCCAGGATTGCCTTGAGGGTTTCCAGTGGCGGCGTCGGGATGCTGAAGCTCTTGGCGCGACGCTGAGGCACGAAACCACCCAGGGCGGCACGGCGCTCGCTCAGGTAACGGGCTTCGGCGCTGCCTTCTTCCGGTTTGAAGAACGGCAGGTTTTCCAGCTCGTCATCCTTGACCGGGATGTCGAAGCGGTCGCGGAACAGCCGCAGGCTGTCGATGTCGACCTTCTTGGTGTTGTGCGCGGTGTTCTTGGCTTCGCCTGCACCGGTGCCGTAACCCTTGATGGTCTTGGCCAGGATGACAGTCGGCTGGTCTTTGTGGTTGACCGCCTGATGGTAGGCTGCATAGACCTTGTACGGGTCGTGGCCACCACGGTTGAGCTTCCAGATCTCGTCGTCGGACAGGTCTTCGACCATGGCCTTGAGTTCTGGGGTGTTGAAGAAGTGCTCACGGACGAACGCGCCGTCCTTGGCCTTGTAGTTCTGGTACTCGCCGTCGATGACTTCGTCCATGCGGCGCTGCAGGATACCGTGGGTGTCCTTGGCCAGCAGTGGGTCCCAGAAACGGCCCCAGACGACTTTGTTGACGTTCCAGCCACCGCCACGGAACACGCCTTCGAGTTCCTGGATGATCTTGCCGTTGCCGCGAACCGGGCCGTCGAGGCGCTGCAGGTTGCAGTTGATGACGAAGATCAGGTTGTCCAGCTTCTCGCGGCCGGCCAGGGCGATTGCGCCCAGGGATTCCGGCTCGTCGCACTCGCCGTCACCCATGAAGCACCAGACTTTCTGCTTGCCTTCAGGGATGTAGCCACGGCTTTCCAGGTACTTCATGAAGCGTGCCTGGTAGATCGCCTGGATTGGGCCCAGGCCCATCGAAACAGTCGGGAACTGCCAGAAGTCAGGCATCAGCCATGGGTGCGGGTACGACGACAGGCCATTGCCATCGACTTCCTGGCGGAAGTTGTTCATCTGATCTTCGCTGATGCGGCCTTCCATGAACGCGCGGGCGTAGACGCCCGGCGAGGCGTGGCCCTGGAAGAAGATCAGGTCGCCGCCGTGTTCATCGGTCGGGGCCTGGAAGAAGTAGTTGAAGCCAATGTCATACAGGGTGGCACTGGAGGCGAAGCTGGAGATGTGGCCGCCCAGATCCGAGTCTTTCAGGTTGGTACGCATTACCATGGCCAGCGCGTTCCAGCGCACCAGCGAGCGAATGCGGCGTTCCATGAACAGGTCGCCAGGCATGCGTGCTTCGTGGGTGACGGGAATGGTATTGCGGTATGGCGTGGTGATGGCATATGGCAGCTGCGAACCACTACGGGTTGCCAGCTCGCCCATACGGGTCATCAGGTAGTGAGCGCGGTCTTCGCCTTCTTTGTCGAGAACCGACTCCAGGGCGTCCAGCCATTCCTGGGTTTCGACGGGATCGAGGTCTTGCATGGCTTGCTCCAGGGCGGAAAGGCTACCAGAATCGGTGGCCTGAGTTTTTTGGCGCCTGGCCTTGTGGGCAGGCGACATGAATTCTTGGATTACCGGATAGGGTCCCGGCGCTGTGTAGTTTTACTACAAATCAATCGGCATTTCATGCTTTTGAGGCGAAATGATAGTAGTAAAACTACAGAAAAATGGCTCGTGGCCTCTGCTCGGGTTGTGGGAAAAATCGATACGGGTGGTAAAAGCTCCGTCATCAAAGGGTTTGCTGCGATGTTTTCTACCAAGAAATCGGTTTTTTCAGCTATTTATAACTTTTGTACGACAGTCTGTCCGAGGCCTTGTTTTACGTGCCTTGCAGCCCACCACTTTTTCACGCCGTTCAAGGATAGACCATGAGCTTGCCTTCGCTGGCCGAGTTGCCCGCTTCCTTCGCGCCGCTGGTCGAGCGCAATAAACAGTCGCTGCGCAGTGCGGTCGCAGACGCTGGCCTGCAACTGGACGACTGGAGCCCAGAACGCTGGCAGCAGTTTGACCGGGTTTGCGCGGCCAGTGACTTTGTCCTGCAACAGGTGCTGCGAGACCCGCAGATGCTCCTGGACCTGCTGGCCAGTGGCGAACTGGACCGCCCGTTCGCTGCCGGTGAGTTGTGCGCCCAGGTGGCTGCAGCGGCCCAGGCGGCCACGACGGAAGACGAGTTGGCGCGCAACCTGCGCCGACAGCGCACGCGCCAGCAGGTACGGATCATATGGCGTGATCTGAATCGCCAGGCCGATCTGGTGCAGACGTGCCGTGACCTTTCCGACCTGGCCGATGCGGCCATCGATCAGGCCTATCAATGGCTGTACCCGCGTCAGTGCCAGCAGTTCGGCACACCCATCGGCCACCGTAGCGGCGAGCCGCAGCACATGGTGGTGCTTGGCATGGGCAAGCTCGGCGCGGTCGAGCTGAACCTGTCTTCGGATATCGACCTGATCTTCGCCTACCCGGAAGGCGGGGAAACCGAAGGGGTCAAACGTTCGCTGGATAATCAGGAGTTCTTTACCCGCCTTGGTCAACGCCTGATCAAGGCGCTGGACCCGGTCACCGTCGACGGTTTCGTATTCCGGGTCGACATGCGTTTGCGCCCTTATGGCTCGGCTGGCGCGCTGGTGCTCAGCTTCAATGCCCTTGAGCAGTACTACCAGGACCAGGGTCGAGACTGGGAACGCTACGCGATGATCAAGGCGCGGGTAGTGGCTGGCGATCAGACCACTGGCGCGCAGTTGCAGGAAATGCTGCGGCCATTCGTTTACCGGCGTTACCTGGACTTCTCGGCGATCGAAGCGCTGCGCACCATGAAGCAGTTGATCCAGCAGGAAGTCCGGCGCAAGGGCATGGCCGACAATATAAAGCTGGGGGCTGGCGGTATCCGCGAGGTCGAATTTATCGCCCAGGCGTTCCAGTTGATTCACGGCGGGCGTGACCTGAGCCTGCAGCAGCGGCCGCTGCTCAAGGTGCTGGCAACCCTTGAAGGGCAGGGCTACCTGCCGCCTGCGGTGGTTGCCGAACTGCGCGAGGGCTATGAGTTCCTGCGTTATACCGAGCATGCCATTCAGGCGATTGCCGACCGCCAGACACAAATGCTGCCTGACAGTGAGCTGGACCGTGCCCGGATCGCCTTTATGCTTGGCTTTGCCGACTGGGCGGCGTTCCATGAACAGTTGATGTACTGGCGTGGGCGCATCGACTGGCATTTCCGTCAGGTCATTGCCGACCCCGACGAGGACAGCGAAGCCGGTGAAGAGGTGGTCGGAGGCGAATGGCTGCCGTTGTGGGAAGAGGTACAGGATGAGGAGGCCGCCTGTCGTCAGTTGCAGGACGCCGGGTTCGTCGACGGGCCGAAGGCGCTGAAACAACTGGCCGGTCTGCGCGCGAGCCCACAGTTGCGTGCCATGCAGCGCCTGGGTCGTGAGCGCCTGGATGCCTTTATTCCACGCCTGCTGGCGCAAGCGGTGGAGCATGCTGATCCCGATCTGGTACTGGAGCGGGTATTGCCGCTCGTCGAGGCGGTGGCGCGGCGTTCCGCCTATCTGGTTCTACTGACTGAAAACCCAGGCGCCTTGCGGCGCTTGCTGACCCTCTGTGCCGCCAGCCCCTGGATTGCCGAGCAGATTGCGCGCTTCCCGCTGCTGCTTGATGAGCTGCTCAATGAAGGTCGCCTGTTCAGCCCGCCTCATGCGCCGGAGCTGGCTGCCGAGCTGCGTGAGCGGCTGACGCGTATTCCCGAGGATGACCTGGAGCAGCAGATGGAGGCGCTGCGGCACTTCAAGCTGGCGCACAGCCTGCGTGTTGCTGCGTCGGAAATTGCCGGCAACCTGCCGTTGATGAAGGTCAGTGACTACCTGACCTGGTTGGCTGAAGCGATCCTCGATCAGGTGCTGGCCTTGGCCTGGCGCCAGACGGTGGCCCGTCATGGCCAGCCTAAACGCAGCGACGGTAGCCTCTGCGATCCGGGCTTCATTATTGTGGGCTACGGCAAGGTGGGCGGTATCGAGTTGGGCCACGGCTCGGACCTGGACCTGGTGTTTATCCATGACGGCGACCCGCAAGCCGAAACCGACGGTGCCAAACCGATCGACAGCGCGCAGTTTTTCACGCGTTTGGGGCAACGGATCATCCACTTGCTGACCACTCAGACCAACTCCGGCCAGTTGTACGATGTCGACATGCGCTTGCGCCCGTCCGGCGCCTCGGGGCTGTTGGTCAGTTCGCTGGGCGCGTTCGAGCGTTATCAGCAGAACGAGGCCTGGACCTGGGAGCATCAGGCGCTGGTGCGTGCCCGTGTGTTGGTCGGGTGCCCGCAGGTCGGCGCAGCGTTCGAGGGCGTACGTGCCCGTATCCTCGGTCAGAGCCGCGACTTGGGTAAACTGCAGACCGAAGTGAGTGAGATGCGCGCCAAGATGCGCGACAACCTCGGGACCAAGGCGACGGCTGCCGGTACGGCGGCCAATGCCTATGACGCCGGTATGCCCTTCGATATCAAGCAGGACGCCGGTGGTATCGTCGATATCGAATTTATGGTGCAATACGCCGCTTTGGCCTGGTCTGACAAGCATCCGGCCTTGCTGCGTTACACCGATAACATCCGCATCCTTGAAGGGCTTGAGGAAGCCGGGCTGATGCCGGTCAGCGATGCGGTGCTGCTGCGTGAGGTCTACAAGGCATTCCGTTCGGCTGCACATCGCCAGGCCTTGCAGAAACAGGCCGGGGTCATCGATGCCGGGCAGTTCGTCAGCGAGCGGCGCGAGGTGCGGCGTATCTGGGCTGAGTTGGGTCTGAAGTGAGGGGTTCGAGCCGTTGATTCAGGCGATGGAAGGCCTGCTGCGACCACATGGCGTACACTGGTCGGATCAAGCCTGATTATAAAGAGGGGAGGCCAGGCTGTTGATGAACAGGCTGCAGCCTCCCTGATCGTTTCTGGATAAAGCATGAGAATTTTGATCATTGGGCCCAGCTGGGTGGGCGACATGGTAATGGCACAGACCCTGTTCCATTGCCTGAAGCAGCATCACCCCGAGTGTGTGATCGATGTGCTGGCACCTGAATGGAGCCGGCCGATCCTTGAGCGTATGCCTGAAGTGCGCAAGGCCTTGAGCTTCCCGCTCGGCCACGGCGTGCTGGAGTTGGCGACCCGTCGGCGTATCGGTAAATCCCTGGCTGGCGAGTACGATCAGGCGATTCTGTTGCCCAATTCGATGAAGTCGGCGCTGGTGCCGTTCTTTGCCGGCATCGCTCGGCGTACCGGCTGGCGTGGCGAGTTCCGCTACGGTCTGCTCAATGATGTGCGCACGCTCGACAAGGCACGCTATCCGTTGATGATCGAGCGCTTCATGGCCCTGGCGTATCCGGCCGGTGCCGAGCTACCCCAACCCTACCCGCGTCCGAACCTGCGCATCGAGGCCGAAAGCCGAGAGGCCGCGCTGGCCAAGTTCGGCCTGAGCCTGGATCGCCCGGTATTGGCCTTGTGCCCTGGCGCCGAGTTTGGTGAGGCCAAGCGTTGGCCGTCCGAGCATTACGCCAAGGTTGCTGAAATCAAGATCCGTGAAGGCTGGCAGGTGTGGCTGTTTGGCTCGAAGAACGACCATGCGGTGGGCGAGTCGATCCGTGAGCGGCTGATCCCTGGGCTGCGCGAGGAATCGACCAACCTCAGTGGCGAAACCTCCCTGGCCGAGGCGATTGACCTGCTGTCCTGCAGTGACGCGGTGGTGTCCAACGACTCTGGCCTGATGCATGTGGCTGCGGCCCTTAACCGTCCGCTGGTGGCGGTTTATGGCTCGACCTCGCCGGGCTTCACCCCGCCGTTGGCCGATCAGGTGGAAATCGTTCGCCTGGGCCTTGAGTGCAGCCCGTGTTTCGAGCGGACCTGCCGCTTTGGTCACTACAATTGCCTGCGCCAGCTGGAGCCGGATGCCGTGGCTGCCGCGCTGCAGCGGTTGAACGGCCCGACGTTGATTGATGTCATGGCCGAGGTCGACTAAGTGCGGGTATTGCTGATCAAGACGTCTTCTCTGGGTGACGTGATTCACGCGTTGCCGGCGCTGACCGATGCGTCCCGGGCGATTCCCGGCATCCGCTTCGACTGGGTGGTCGAAGAGGGTTTCGCCGAGATCCCCAGTTGGCATCCTGCGGTGGACAAGGTCATTCCGGTGGCTATTCGCCGCTGGCGCAAGAACCTCTGGCAGACCTTCAAGAGCGGCGAATGGCGCCAGTTCAAGCAGCGTCTGCGTGAACGCCAGTACGACCTGGTGATCGATGCTCAAGGCTTGGTCAAGAGCGCTTGGTTGACCCGCTACGTCAAGGCGCCGGTAGCTGGCCTTGACCGCTATTCGGCCCGCGAAGGCCTGTCGAGCCGGTTCTATGACCGTCGACTGTCGGTTGCCAATGGCCAGCACGCGGTCGAGCGGGTGCGTCAGCTGTTCGCCTTGTCGCTGGGCTACGACCTGCCTTCCGGTTTGGGTGACTATGGCCTTGATCGTGCCCGCTTGCAGGAAGGCATCGCGGCACCGTTCGTGGTGTTTCTGCATGGCACCACCTGGGACACCAAGCACTGGCCTGAGGCCTACTGGCGGGAGCTGGCCGAGCGCATGGGCCGCCTGCGTGTCGAGGTGCGTCTGCCGTGGGGGAACCCGGCTGAGCGTGCGCGCGCCGAGCGTATTGCCCAAGGGTTGAGCAATGCCAAGGTCTTGCCGAAACTGAATCTGGCCGGTGTCGCCCGGGTGTTGGCGTCGGCTAGGGCCTGTGTGGCGGTAGATACCGGCCTTGGGCACCTGGCGGCAGCGCTGGATGTGCCAACCCTGTCCTTGTTCGGGCCGACCAACCCTGGGCTCACCGGTGCCTATGGCAAGGCGCAGATACACCTGGGGAGCAATTTCCCCTGTGCGCCCTGCCTGCAGAAGAAATGCACCTACAAACCGAGCGCTGACGATCAGCGTCGGTTCGATCTCAAACGCGAGTGGCCGTTGTGTTTCACTCGCTTGAATCCCGAGCACGTCGCGGGCCGATTGAGCGCGCTGCTGCTGGCTGAGGATGTTCGTTGATGCAACTGGCTTTTGTGCTCTACAAGTATTTCCCGTTCGGTGGCCTGCAACGCGACTTCATGCGCATTGCGTTGGAGTGCCAGCGTCGCGGGCACCAGATCCGTGTCTACACGTTGATCTGGGAGGGCGATGTACCTCCGGGCTTTGAAGTGTTGGTGGCGCCGGTCAAGGCGCTGTTCAACCACCGACGCAATGAAAAGCTCAGTGCCTGGATGGCGGCCGACCTGGCCAAACGCCCGGTCGATCGCTTGATCGGTTTCAACAAGATGCCCGGCCTGGACGTTTACTATGCGGCTGACGGCTGCTTCGAGGACAAGGCGCAGACCCTGCGTAACTCGCTGTACCGGCGTTGGGGCCGCTACCGGCATTTTGCCGAGTACGAGCGGGCGGTATTTGCGCCAGAGTCCAAGACTGAAATCTTGATGATCTCCGAAGTGCAACAACCACTGTTCATCAAACACTACGGCACGCCGCTGCAACGTTTCCACTTGCTGCCACCGGGCATCTCCCAGGATCGCCGGGCGCCGGCCAACGCCGCAGAGATTCGTGCGGCGTTTCGCCGTGAGTTCAAGTTGTCGGAAGATGAACTGTTGCTGGTGCAGATCGGTTCGGGTTTCAAGACCAAAGGTGTCGATCGCAGCCTGAAAGCCCTGGCGGCACTGCCTTCGGACTTGCGCAAACGTACCCGGCTGATGGTGATCGGTCAGGACGACCCCAAGGTGTTCCAGCTGCAGAGTACGGCGCTGGGCCTGGGTGAGCACGTGCAGTTTCTCAAGGGGCGCAGCGATATTCCGCGCTTCCTGCTCGGTGCCGACCTGTTGATTCACCCGGCCTACAACGAGAACACCGGGACGGTGTTGCTGGAAGCCCTGGTGGCGGGTTTGCCGGTGCTGGTCTCGGCGGTCTGTGGTTATGCCCATTACATTGCCGAGGCTGACAGCGGCCTGGTACTCGATGAGCCCTTCGAGCAGGAGCAGCTTAACCAGTACCTGCAACGCATGCTTGAAGACAACACCGCTCGCGCCGCTTGGGCGCGTAATGGTTTGGCGTTTGCCGACAGTGCCGACTTGTACAGCATGCCCGAGCATGCCGCCGATGTGATTCTGGCGCAGGAGCGCGCATGAAGCTGAAACTGGCTGAACCCTTCAAGCGCCTGTGGGCCGGGTGCGATGCCTTCGAGGCTGTTGAAGCCTTGCAAGGTCAGGTGTACCGCGAGCTGGAAGGCCGCCGTACCCTGCGCACCGAGGTCGAAGGGCGGGGTTATTTCGTCAAGATTCACCGTGGCATTGGCTGGGGTGAGATCTTCAAGAACCTGTTCACGGCCAAGCTGCCGGTGCTCGGTGCTGGCCAGGAATGGCGCGCCATTGAGCGCCTGCACCAGGTCGGCGTCCCCACCATGACCGCAGTGGCCTATGGTGAGCGTGGCAGCAACCCTGCGACTCAGCACTCGTTCATCGTGACGGAGGAACTGGCGCCCACGGTCAGCCTGGAAGATTTCAGCCTGAACTGGACCCAGCAGCCACCAGAGCCGCGCCTGAAAAGGGCGTTGATTGCCGAAGTGGCGCGCATGACCGGCACCATGCACCGCGCAGGGGTCAATCACCGTGACTGCTACATCTGTCACTTCCTGCTGCACACCGACCGTCCAGTGACGGCGGATGACTTCAAGCTTTCGGTGATCGACCTGCACCGCGCTCAAACCCGCGCGCAGATCTCCCGGCGCTGGCGCGACAAAGACCTGGCAGCGCTGTACTTCTCGGCTCTGGACATTGGCCTGACTCCGCGCGACAAGCTGCGTTTCCTGCGCGGCTATTTTCAGCAGCCATTGCGTCAGGTTCTGGCCGAAGAAGCCGCCTTGTTGCGCTGGCTGGAGGGCAAGGCCCAGAAGCTCTATGCGCGCAAGCAACGGTATGGGGATGCGCTCTGATGGCGGGTTGGACACTTGACCCTGCCTATGCGGCACTCGCAGCCGATTTTGGCAGTATCGATGCGGTCTTCGCGCTTCAGGGTGAGCGCTTGACGCACGATCTGTTGAGCGAGGTGATCCGGGTTCAGCGCGACGGAATCAACTATTACGTCAAACGCTATGTCGGTGCTGGCAAAGGCCTGCGCCGTTACCTCGGGCGCCCACGGATCAAAGCGGAATGGCAGAACCTCAGGCAGTTTGCAAAGTGGAACATCCCTACCGCCGAAGTGATCGCCTGGGGCTTGGAGCGCAACGGCCTGAGTTTTAGCCGCGGGGCGATGATTACCCGTGAGTTGCCGCATACCGAAGACTTGTCGGCGCTGGCGGAACGCCGTGACCCGCGCTTGCGTGACCGCGCCTGGGTTGACCACCTGAGTCAACAGCTGGCGCGGCATACCCGCTGCATGCATGACCAGCGTTTTACCCACAACGACCTTAAGTGGCGCAACCTGCTGGTCGATGATCAGGGCACGTTGTTCCTGATCGACTGCCCGACGGGCGACTTCTGGTGGGGCTTTATGCTGCGCTACCGGATTACAAAGGATTTGGCATGCCTGGATAAAGTGGCCAAGTATCAGTTGTCGGCTACCCAAAGATTGCGCTTCTACCTGCAGTACCGTGGGTGCAAGCGGCTCGATGCGGCGGACAAGCGGCGCATTCGGCATGTTGTCAGGTTTTTTGAGGGACGTGAATGAGCGATTTTCTGGCCAGTGGCGAGTTGGCATTGCTCGCCCGTCATGGCCTGAGCGATTTCGACCAACTTTGGGCACTGCAGCTCGATGCGGTCGATGAGCCCAATACCGGGCGTGGTGGCTGGAGCAGCGTTTACCGCTTGGAGCTTGAGGGGAAGGGCTACTACCTGAAGCGTCAGAGCAACTACCTGACTCGCACCTTGCACCGGCCATTCGGTGAGCCGACGTTTGCCCGCGAGTTTCGCAATATCAGCCGTTACCAGGCCCTGAGCATCCCTGCGTTGCAGGCGGTCTACTACGGTGAGCGGCGTATTCGCGGTGAGCGTCGAGCTATTCTGATGACCCGTGCACTGGACGACTGGAGCGACCTGGAAAGCCTGCTGGAAAAGTGGCCGCAGCTGTCGGCGTCGAAGCGTCAGGGCATTCTTCAGGTGTGTGGACGAGCCGCGCGTAAGCTGCACCGTGCCGGTCAGGTGCATTGCTGCTTCTATCCCAAGCATATTTTTCTGCGTGAGCGCCGTGATGGCTGGCAGGCACGGCTGATTGACCTGGAGAAAACGCGACCGTTGTTGTTTGGCATGCGCGACCGGCTGAAAGACCTGGAACCATTGCTGCGGCGTGCCCAGGCCTGGAGCGAAGGCGATGTGCGTGTGCTGCTGGGGGCTTATCTGAAACAGCCAGCAGACAGCGCTTTGGTCGATAATTGGTTGGAGCGCCTGACGCGCCGCCGCTGTATTAAAGAGGCTCGCTGATGCAATTGTCTGAACTCAAGAGCGCCGGACGTCGCCCGACGCTGCCACTGAGCATTTCCCTGGCCGATGCAGCCGGTGCTGCCGATCTGCAACTGCTCACGCTATTGCGGGTGTTGCCTGGGCAACGCTATGTCGGTGCCGGGGTCTGGCGTGGCAAGCCCGTACTGGCCAAGCTGCTGGTGGGCAACAGCGCTGCGCGGCACTTTCAGCGTGAGCTGGAGGGCGTGCGCTTGCTTGCCGCGCAAGGGCTGACCACGCCGCGGCTGTTGGCAGATGGCCTGCGCGAGGGCGAGGGTGGCTGGCTGCTGTTCGAGTTTCTTGAGGGTGCACTCAGCCTGGCCGACGCCTGGGCCGAAGTGGAGAACCTGCCGTTGCTGGCAGACGAGCAACAGCAGGTGCTGGGCGAGGCACTGGCTGCGGTGGCGCAGATGCATGCCAAGGGCCTTTGGCAGGAAGACCTGCACCTGGACAACCTGTTGCGTCACAACGGCCAGCTGTACCTGATCGACGGTGCCGGTATCAAGGCCGAAACCCCAGGCCAACCGCTGTCGCGTGATCGGGTGCTGCAGAACCTTGGGGTGTTGTTTGCGCAGTTGCCCAAGCGTCTTGAGCCGTACATCGAAGAACTGTTGGTTCATTACCTGTTGGCCAATGGTGAACATGCGCTGGTACTGGAAGCGCTGCAGAAACAGACCGACAAGGTGCGTGCCTGGCGGCTGAAGGACTACCTGGACAAGGCCGGCCGTGAATGCACGCTGTTTAGCGTCGAGCGCGGGCTTTCCGGCTTGCGGGCCGTGCGCCGCGATGAGTTGGCCGCGATGAGCGCTGTGCTGGAGCAGGTCGATACCTTGATCGAACAGGGGCATATGTACAAGACCGGAGGGGCTGCCAGTGTCGCTCGGGTCGAGGTCGATGGCCGTCGTCTGGTGATCAAGCGCTACAACATCAAGAATGCCGCTCACTGGTTCAAGCGCTTCTGGCGTCCGAGCCGTGCCTGGCATTCATGGATTGAAGGGCATCGCCTGGCGTTTCTGGACATCGCCACGCCGAAGCCGTTGGCGGTACTGGAACGGCGGACCTGCGGCTTGCGTGGTCGTGCTTACCTGGTGACCGAGTACATGGACGGGCCTGACCTGGTCGAGTGCTTCGCGCCGTATGTCGAGCGCGGCGACGTGCCTCAGGAGCAGTTGCATGCCCTGCAGCAGTTGTTGGAGCGCTTGATCCATGAGCGCATCAGCCATGGTGACCTGAAGGGGCATAACCTGTTCTGGCAGGATGGTCGTTGGGCGCTGATTGACCTGGATGCGATGAGCCACCATGCGACCCAGCTCAGCTTCGCCCCGGCATTTGCCCGTGACCGGGCGCGGTTGCTGCGCAACTGGCCCACGGACAGCGCCCTGTACCAGCGGCTGGATCGGGAACTGCCGACGCTTGCCTGAGCGTCAGCGTGCTTGCTTAGAAGAGCTGACGCTGCTGCTGACGCCGGCGCCAGCCGTTTAGCCGCTGTTCAAGCGCCAAGGGGCTGTCGATGTGTTGCCGTTTTGCCTGGTTGAACAGGATCAGGGCCAGTTCGGCAGTGACCATGGCGTCGGCACTGGCATGGTGGCGTTCGCTGGCCTCCAGGCCGAAGTAGTAGGTCCAGTCATCAAGCCCGGCTTCACGCAAGGTGGCGTTGGGGTTGAGCTGGGGGGCCAGTTCGGCCACATCGATGAAAGGGTGTTGCAGGCGGTAACCCAGGCTGTCTTTAAGGGCGCGGCTGAGCATGCGCTGATCAAAGGGTGCATGAAAGGCCAGTATCGGGCTTTCGCCAACAAACTCCATCAGGTCAAGCAAGGCTTGCGCGGGGTCGCAACCGGCAGCAATGGCGCTGGGGCCAAGGCCATGGATCAGTACGCTGGGGCTGAGTTTGTGGTCGTGTCGGTGCAGGGTGCGCTCAAACTGTTGGCTGAAGTCGATGGCGCCGTCCTCAATGACTACCGCACCAATCGACAGTACCTGGTCACGGTTGACGTTCAACCCACTGGTCTCCAGGTCGAGAACAACCCAGCGTTGTTCGTCTAGCGGGCGCTCGTCGAGGGCGGCAGCGCCAGGCAATTGTGCCAGGCGCTGCGCTTGTTGTTCGTTAAGGTGGGGCTGGCGGGGACGCAGCCAGGCAAACAGACTCATAACTGGTACCGCAGGGTCAGGCTGGCTTGCAGGCGCTGGGCCTGGCGCAGGGATTCACGCAGGATGCGTCGGTCCAGATGGTTCAGGCTGTCCGGGTCGACGCGGTTGGAGTAGGGCAGGTGATGCCGGGTTTGCAACTGGTGTTGCTGCATCCGGGTCTGCTGGATGAAGTGGTAGGCCTCTTCATAGGCCGCACCGTCCAGCGGGTCGATGACGTCCTTGGCAACCAGTTGGCGCAGGCGCTCCAGGGTGTTGTTGGCGCCGATGCCATTGGCCAGCGCGAGCAGGCGTGCGCCGTCGACGAACGGTGTCAGGCCCTGAACCTTAAGGTCGAGTGTTGCGGCCTTGTCGTCGCCCTGGCGCGTCAGGACGAAGTCCCGGAAACGGCCAACCGGTGGGCGCTGACGCAAGGCGTTTTCGGCCATCATGCGCTGGAACAGACGGTTGTCGGCTACCTGCTCAAGAATGCCCTGACGCAGTTGCTCGCAGGCGCTTTCGTCGCCCCAGACCACCCGAAGGTCAAAGTAGATACTTGAGGCCAGCAGGTTCTCCGGCGTGGCTTCACGAATGAAGGCGGCGAAGCGGCGGGCCCACTCGGCGCGTGAGAGGCACAGCTGTGGATTGCTGGCCATGATGTTGCCTTTGCACAGGGTGAATCCACATTGGGCCAGGCCTTGGTTGATGTGCAGTGCCAGCGGCAACAGCTTGCTGCGGATCTCTTCGGCCTGGGCCGCATCGCGTGCCTCGAAGAGAATGCCGTTGTCCTGGTCGGTATGCAGGGTTTGCTCGCGTCGCCCTTCGCTGCCAAAACACAGCCAACTGAACGGCACACCCGGATCGCCTTTGTCCTGAAGCGCCAACTCGATGACGCGGCAGACCGTATGGTCGTTGAGCAAGGTGATGATCTGGGTAATCTGGGTCGAGGATGCGCCGTGGGCCAGCATGCGCTCGACCAGTTGACCGATCTCGCCGCGCATCGATACCAGGTTCTCGATGCGTGGTGCGTTGCGGATGGTGCGGGCCAGGTGCACCAGATCCACCCGTTGCAGGGAGAACAGGTCACGTTCGGACACCACGCCACACAGGCGTTTGTCTTCCACCAGGCAAACGTGGGCGATGTGCCGCTCGGTCATTGCAATGGCCGCATCGAAGGCACTGGCCTCGGGGCTGAGGAAGAACGGCGCGTGGGTCATGTGCTGTTCGATCGGCGTGGCGAAGTCGGCGCTGGCGTCGGCCACCACCTGGCGAAGGTCGCGCAGGGTGAAGATGCCAATCGGTGCACGCTGGGGGTCGACGATGACGATGCTGCCAACCTGTTGTTCATGCATCAGCCGTACTGCTTCGCGCAGCGCTGTCTCGGGGCCGCAGACCACCGGGTGACGCATTGCCAGCTCACCCAGGCGGGTGTTCAGCGAGTACTGAGTGCCCAGGGTTTCGACGGCCTTGCGCTGGACTTGCTGGTTGACCTGATCCAGCAGGCTGCTGACCCCACGCAGGGCGAAGTCCCGGAACACGTCAGACAGCGTGAACAGACGAATGAACGCGGCTTTAGGTAACCGAAGGCAGAAGGTGTCCTCGGCGGCCAGATGCTCGGTACGGGTCGCACGCTCACCCAGCAGCGCCGCCAGTGGGAAGCACTCGCCACTGGTGATTTCAAAGGTGGTTTCAGTGCCGCGTTTGGCGGTGTGCGGGCGTTCGCCGACCACACGCCCCTGTTTGACGATGTAGAAATGCTCCACAGGCCCATCGGCGGGCTTGATGATACTTTCGTCGGCAGCATAGAAACGCAACTG
The DNA here is from genome assembly GCF_036348395.1 of Pseudomonas sp. AL 58. Lineage (NCBI taxonomy): Bacteria > Pseudomonadati > Pseudomonadota > Gammaproteobacteria > Pseudomonadales > Pseudomonadaceae > Pseudomonas > Pseudomonas sp. AL 58. The sequence goes on along the minus strand of NZ_JAZBQR010000007.1, from coordinate 93,440 downwards.
GCACTGTTCAACCAGATAGGCCAGATGAGCGTTCTCCATCTGGTTGAATGGAGGGAAACGCTGCAGGAACTGCATGGTTCCCTGAATGTTCTGCATGACTGCCGTCTTGCCGGCTTGGGCGAAGGCGTCCATTTTACTCATGTGTTCGACCACATCTCTGGGCTCGGCGGCGCAGCGCCGAAGATTGTTCTTGTCTGCCTCCATGGTCGGTCGCAGGCCCGGCAGTGCCCATTGGACGTAAGTCTAAAAAACGCGGCATAGGCAGGTTGATTGGCGTCAGGAGCGGGCTGCAGGCCATCCATTAAGTGATGAAAGGCAGGTTGCAAGGCGTCCGAATGCAGTCTGAACTTGTTCCAGTGGGCAATTTTCTACGTGCATGGAGCCGTGATGACCGATCATGAAAGTATCTTGAGTGACGCCGAGCGCGAGGCGCTAAGTGCGGTCATGCAGGCACCGGCACCGGCAGCCCTGACAGTATTGATTGTCGATGACCCGCGCAATGCCGCTGACCTGCTGGCTGCGCAGCTCTCCAGCCATGGCGTGCAGTGCCTGGTGCTGGATGACGGCCAAGCGGTACTTCAGCGGCTGAAGAAGGATCGGACAATCGGCCTGCTGATCACGGGCCTGCATATGGCCCCGGTCGATGGCCTGGGGTTGATTCGGTTGATTCGGGGGACGGAACGGGCGGCTTTGCCCATCGTGATTACCTCGGACGAGGCTGATGTGCAGGATGCGATCTCGGCAATGCGCCTGGGCGTAGTGGACTTTCTGCTCGGGCCGATCGATATGGAGGCGTTGCTGGCGCTGGTGCGGCGGGAGTTGGGCGTGAATTGAACGTGAGGCGGCGTGCGTCGCCGCCAGCACCGCCCCCTGGTGGGAGGCAGTGCTGGCGATGGCGTTACAGGCCGTTACGCGCCTTGAACTCGCGCCGACGACGGTGCAGGACCGGCTCGGTGTAGCCGTTCGGCTGCTTGGTACCTTCTACCACCAGTTCGACTGCCGCCTGGAAGGCGATGTTGTTGTCGAAGTCTGGTGCCAGTGGGCGGTACAGCGGGTCGTTGGCGTTCTGCCGGTCAACCACGGGGGCCATGCGCTTGAGGCTCTCCATGACCTGGGCTTCGCTGACGATACCGTGACGCAACCAGTTGGCCAGCAGTTGGCTGGAAATCCGCAGGGTGGCGCGGTCTTCCATCAGGCCTACATCGTTGATGTCCGGCACTTTCGAGCAGCCAACGCCTTGGTCGATCCAGCGCACAACATAACCGAGGATGCCCTGGGCGTTGTTGTCCAGCTCGTTACGGATCTCTTCGTCGGACCAGTTGGTATTGGCGGCCAGCGGGATGGTCAGGATGTCGTCGACCGAAGCCGGTGCACGCTTGGCCAGTTCCGCCTGGCGGGCGAAGACGTCGACCTTGTGATAATGCAGCGCGTGCAGCGCAGCAGCCGTTGGCGACGGCACCCAGGCAGTGTTGGCGCCAGCCAGCGGGTGAGCGATCTTCTGTTCGAGCATGCCGGCCATCAGGTCCGGCATGGCCCACATGCCTTTACCGATCTGTGCACGACCTGACAGGCCAGCGGCCAGACCGATATCGACGTTGGAGTTCTCGTAAGCGCCGATCCACTTCTCGGTTTTCATGTCGCCTTTGCGCACCATGGCGCCAGCCTCCATGGAGGTGTGGATTTCATCGCCGGTGCGATCAAGGAAACCGGTGTTGATGAACACTACACGCTCGCTGGCAGCCTGGATGCAGGCCTTCAGGTTGACCGTGGTACGACGCTCCTCGTCCATGATGCCGACTTTCAGCGTATTACGTTTCAAGCCCAGAACGTCTTCGATGCGACCGAACAGTTCATTGGTAAATGCGGCTTCTTCAGGGCCATGCATTTTCGGCTTCACGATATACACAGAGCCGGTACGGCTGTTCTTGCGGGAGGTGTTGCCGTTGAGGTTGTGCACCGCTGCCAGGTTGGTGATCAGGCCGTCGAGGATGCCCTCTGGTACTTCGTTGCCGTCTTTGTCGAGAATGGCGTCGATGGTCATCAGGTGACCAACGTTACGCACAAACAGCAGCGAACGACCGTGCAGGCTCAACGTGCCACCCTGAGGCGTGCTGTACTCGCGGTCCGGGTTCATGGTGCGGGTGAAGCTCTGGCCACCTTTGCTGACGCTTTCAGACAGGTCGCCTTTCATCAGGCCGAGCCAGTTGCGGTAGACCACCACTTTGTCGTCGGCATCGACCGCAGCGACGGAGTCTTCGCAGTCCATGATGGTGGTCAGGGCAGCTTCGACCAGGATGTCTTTTACACCCGCTGCGTCGGTTTGGCCGACAGGGGTGTTGGCGTCGATCTGGATCTCGAAGTGCAGGCCGTTGTGCTTGAGCAGGATGGCGGTCGGTTTCGCCGCATCACCCTGGAAGCCAATCAGTTGTGCATCATCGCGCAGGCCACTGTTGCTGCCACCTTTGAGGGCGACTACCAGTTTTCCGTTTTCGATACGGTAGGCGGTGGCGTCGACATGGGTGCCGGCTGCCAGTGGCGCGGACTCATCGAGGAAGGCGCGGGCGAAGGCAATGACCTTGTCGCCACGAACCTTGTTGTAGCCTTTGCCTTTTTCCGCGCCACCCGCTTCGCTGATGGCGTCGGTGCCATACAGGGCGTCGTACAGCGAGCCCCAGCGGGCGTTGGATGCGTTCAGGGCAAAGCGCGCATTCATGACCGGAACCACCAGTTGTGGGCCGGCCATGCGAGCGATTTCGTCATCGACGTTTTCGGTGGAAATCTGGAAATCTGCCGCTTCTGGCAGCAGGTAGCCGATTTCCTGAAGGAAGGCTTTGTAGGCCGCAGCATCGTGTGCCTGGCCTTTGCGTGCCTGGTGCCAGGCGTCGATCTTCGCCTGCAGGTCGTCACGTTTGGCCAGGAGGGCTTTGTTCTTTGGAGCGAGGTCGTTGATGATCTTTTCCGCACCCACCCAGAACTGTTCGGCGTTGATACCGGTTCCAGGAATGGCTTCGTTGTTCACGAAGTCGAACAGGACTTTGGCGACCTGAAGGCCACCGACTTGAACGTGTTCAGTCATTGCTTGCCTCACTCTGCTCAGCTATTCAGCTCTTCTATTTAAAGCCTGTAGCGCTTCTCTAAACACGGCACCAGAACTTGCCCGGAGGGCGGCTGGGTGCAGCCTGCCAGGCGTGCTGGCGGGCGGTTGCGTATTTTCACAGGCGCCTTGGCAGACATCGAATCAACGTTTTGTAGTCCGCGCTGCGGCATACTACATGATGCGCGGCGGTTGTGAAAATTAGACTAAATACGTCGTTCTGCGACCGTTTGGTCGCATGGGGTCACGCTGGAAGACAACATGTTCTCAAAAAACAGAGAGATTGTTCCAGATAAATCTTAAAACAGTACACGATTTGTCTTTTGGGACGGCTGCGGCAGGTTGCCGCGCCTTGCCTATACTTTCTCGGCGCCTTGGCAATTCGGGCGAATCGAACCGTTAAACGCAGAGGGCTGCCGCGTGAATCATCTCGTATTGACAGTGATTGCCGCCGACAAGGCGGGTCAGGTGGAGCGCATCGCAGAATGCATTGCCGAGCATAATGGCAACTGGCTCGAGAGCCGGATGTCGCGGATGGCCGGCCAGTTTGCCGGGATTTTGCGCGTGGCTGTTCCAGCGGAGTCCTATGATGAGTTGGTCGAAGCCTTGCAGGCGCTGGCCAGCCAGGGTATTCGCGTGCTGATCGCCGAAAGCGGCATCGAGCCTTCGTGCACCTGGAAGCCCATCGCGATGGAGCTGGTTGGCAACGACCGGCCAGGCATCGTTCGGGATATCACGCGTTTGTTGGCCGAACTGGGGATCAACGTCGAGCGCTTGAACACGGATGTGCGACCGGCCCCCATGAGCAGTGAGCCGCTGTTTTATGCGGAAGCGTTGTTGGCGCTGCCGCTGACCTTGCCGCTCGAACAGCTACAGAAGCACCTGGAAGAACTGGCAGACGACCTGATGGTAGAGCTCACGTTACGACCGGAAGAGTAGTTATCCCGTTTTACCGGGGATGCCCCTGTGGATAACCTGGGGAGCCTCCTGGCCGCGCCGAGCCGGCTGCGGCCTGTGGAGGTTTGAGCAAAAAATGAGCAGATTCAGGGGCTTGTGCACAAAGCACGGGGATCAGCTTGTGGATAACCTTGGGAGAGGTTGCTGCAGGCCACGTGCTGTGTGGTCTGCAGCGATCTGTATATTTTTTGATCAGCTATTTTTGCGCAGGCGTAGCCAGCTGTCGACGCTGTACAGCGCCAGGCCGGCCCAAATGAAGATGAACGCTACCAGCGTGCTGCTCGACAGGTGTTCGCCAAACAGCCATACCGCCTGCAGCAGGACCAGCGTCGGCGCCAGGTACTGCAGGAAGCCCAAGGTGGTGTAGGGCAGGTGGCGCGCGGCGGCGTTGAAGCAGACCAGCGGCACCAGCGTGACCGGCCCGGCTGCAATCAGCCAGAGGGCTTCGCTGCTGCCGTAGAAGCTGACCTGTGCGCTGTTGGCGTGCGGGTTGAGCAGCAGCCAGCCGAGTGCCAGCGGTACTAGCATCCAGGTTTCCACGACCAGCCCGGGCAGTGCCGCAACGGGCGCCCTTTTGCGGATCAGGCCGTAGAAACCGAAGCTCATTGCCAGTATCAGTGAAATCCACGGCAGGCTACCGACCTGCCACACCTGTTGCGCCACCCCGAATGCTGCCAGGCCTACGGCGAGCCATTGCAGGCGGCGCAGGCGTTCGCCTAGCAAAAGCATACCCAGCAGAACGTTGACCAGTGGATTGATGTAGTAGCCCAGGCTGGCCTCAAGCATGCGGTCGTTGTTCACGGCCCAGACATAGGTCAGCCAGTTGCCGGCGATCAGCGCGCCGCTCAGGGCCAGGGTCGCTAGCCGGCCAGGGTTTTCGCGTAGCTCGCGCCACCAGCCGGGGTGTTTCCAGACCAGCAGCAACAGTGAGCCGAACAAGGCCGACCAGAGCACCCGGTGAACAATGATTTCGACGGCCGGAACGGCTTGCAGGGCTTTGAAATAGAGGGGGAACAGGCCCCAGATGATGTAGGCGGTCAGGCCCAGGATGTACCCGCGGCGCGGGTTGACGGCGTGCATGCAGATTCCTTGCTTAGGCAGCTAACTAAAAGCAGTCGCCATTGTAGACAGACTGCTTCAGGTTTCAGAACAATTTCAGCGGTTCTTCATCCAGTGCGGCCCGTTGTTCACGTAGTGCAAGGATCTGGTCGCCCCAGTAACGCTCCTGACCGAACCAGGGGAAACTACGCGGGAAGGCCGGGTCGTCCCAGCGCCGGGCCAGCCAGGCGCTGTAGTGCAGCTGGCGCAAGGCGCGCAGTGGCTCGATCAGGGCCAGTTCCCTCGGGTCGAAGTCGTGGAACTCGTTGTAGCCGTCCATCAGTTCAGCCAGTTGCCCCAGGCGCTCCTGCCGACTGCCGGCAAGCATCATCCACAGGTCTTGAACCGCCGGGCCCATGCGGCAGTCATCCAGGTCGACGATATGGAACACCTCATCCCGGCACATCATGTTGCCGGGGTGGCAGTCGCCATGCAGGCGGATGAGCGTGTGTGGCGTTTGCGCGTAGATAGCCTCGACGCGCTTGAGCAGGTCGCGTGCGACCGATTCATAGGCGGGCAGCAGGCTTTTGGGGACGAAGTTGCCTTCCAGCAGGGTGGCGAGCGAAGCATGGCCGAAGTTATCCACCCCCAGGGTTTCACGGTGCTGGAACGGGCGGGTAGCGCCTACGGCGTGCAAGCGCCCCAGCAGTTGGCCGAGGCGATAGAGTTGGTCCAGATTGCCCGGTTCGGGCGCCCGCCCGCCACGCCGTGGGAACAGGGTGAAGCGAAAACCGGCGTGTTCGAACAGGGTGGCGCCGTTGTGAACCAGTGGCGCGACCACCGGCACGTCGCAATCGGCCAGTTCGGCGGTGAAGGCGTGCTCTTCGAGAATGGCCTCGTTGCTCCAGCGTCCGGGCCGGTAGAACTTGGCGATCAACGGTTCGGCGTCTTCGATGCCGACTTGATAGACGCGGTTCTCGTAACTGTTGAGGGCCAACACCCGGGCATCGCTTAGAAAACCGGTGCTTTCCACGGCGTCCAGCACCAGGTCGGGGGTGAGGGTATCGAAGGGGTGTGACATACGCGCTCCTGCCGTGCGGCAGGCAGCCGCATCATGCCTGGCATGGTAGCGCAATCCGCCGGATGCGATGCATCTCGTTGGGGTGCGCTACATGCCCCTGCGCGCGCGGAGTTGCAGGGGCTGTGTTGCGGTTCGCCTCAGGCGCCGATGATGCCGCCGTCGTCCCGGCGGATCGCCATGACGGATGAACGCGGCTTGCCGTTGGGCAGGTGCTCGGGGAAGGTCGAGCCGCCACTTTCGCCTGGGTGCTGGATACCTACGAACAGCGTGCGCTGGTCTGGCGCGAAGGCAATACCGGTGACTTCACAGCCCACCGGGCCGACCATGAAGCGCCGGATCTCGCCGGTCGTCGGGTTGGCGCAGAGCATCTGGTTGTTGCCCATGCCGGCAAAATCACCGCTATTGCTGTAGTCGCCATCGGTGAGAATCCACAGCCGTCCGTCGGCATCGAAACCCAGCCCGTCCGGGCTGTTGAACATGTTCTGCGGGGTGATGTTGGCTGAGCCGGCTTTCGCGTCGCCGGGATGAACGCCAGGGTTGCCGGCAATCAGGAACAGGTCCCAGTCGAAGGTCATCGCACCCTGGTCGTCAGCGCTTTCGCGCCAGCGCAGTATCTGCCCGTAGATGTTTTTCTCACGGGGGTTCGGTCCGTTTACGGGTTGGCCTTCTTCGCCGCGTTTGACGTTGTTGGTCAAGGTGCAATAGACCTGACCATCCTTGGGGCTGACCACAATCCATTCCGGGCGGTCCATGCGTGTGGCGCCAAGCAGGCTGGCCGCCAGGCGCGCATGGATCAGCACCTGAGCCTGATTGGCGAAGCCATTGGCGGCGTTCAGGCCGTTCTTGCCGTGGGTCAGCTCCAGCCACTGGCCCTTGCCTTTCGGCTGGTCGGGGTTGCCGTCGCCGTTGTCGAAGCGGGCGACATACAGGGTGCCGTGGTCGAGCAGGTTACGGTTGGCAGTGGGGTTCTTGTGGTCGATGGGGTCGCGACTGATGAATTTGTAGATGAACTCTCCACGTTCATCGTCGCCCATGTAGACCACTGCCCGGCCGTCGCGGGTTTCGCCTAGTGCCGCATTTTCATGTTTGAAGCGGCCCAGGGCTGTGCGCTTGACCGGCGTTGAATGTGGGTCGAAGGGGTCAATTTCGACGACCCAGCCATGCCGGTTGAGTTCATTGGGGTTTTTCGCCAGGTCGAAGCGCGGATCGTGCAGGTGCCAGCCGATGTCCTTGCTGGCGACCGAAGCACCGTAGCGTTTCTGGCCCGGATCGAATGCCTGTTGGGGGTTGCTGCTGCCGAAGCAGTCGGTGAAGTTTTCTTCGCAGGTCAGGTAGGTGCCCCATGGCGTCTTGCCGTTGGCGCAGTTCTGGAAGGTGCCCAGTACCTTGCCGCCACTGTTGTCGGCAGCGGTCTTGAGCCAGGCATCGCCGCTGGCCGGGCCGCTCATGCGGATTGGCGTATTGCCGTGAATCCTGCGGTTGTAGGGCGAGCCCTGGACGAACTGCCACTGGCCATTGCTGCGTTGCACCTCAATCACCGACACGCCTTCGGCAGCCTGGGCCTTATGCACATCTTCGGCGGAGGTTGGCTGGCCACCGTGAGGGAACAGGTAGCGGTAGTTGGTGTACTCGTTGTTGATGGCCATCAACGCCCGGTTTTCATCGCCAGGAAAGGGGAACAGGCTCATGCCATCGTTATTGTCGCCAAACTGCAGTTCCTGCGCTTTGGCGCTGCCATTGCCCGAGGCGTCGAACGCCGGGCTGTCGGTGTGCAGCGGCTGGCCCCAACTGATCAGTACCGAGGCGTTGTAGCCGGGCGGCAGGCTGATGCTGTCGGTGGTTGCGGCAGGGATCGTCGGAAAACCCAGCAGGCTGTCGTTGGCGGCCTTGACGCTCTGCGCCAGTGTGCTGCGGCTCAGCAGGCCGCCGCCAAGGAACAACGCTGCGCCACACAGGGCGCCGGCACCGATGAAGCGGCGTCGGCTGAGGCCGACCATCTGTTCGAGATCGGTAGGCTGGTTTTCGTCTAAAAGGGTCATGATCGGCTTCCTGCTGTTTTGGCAGTCACCTTAGTCAGCCTGTGTGACGGTAATGTGTCGAATTTTAGACTGGGGTTCCCAGCAGTACACAGGCCGGCGGGAACTGAACCTGTAACAGGCTGCCAGGCGTTGCATGCAACTCATTCAGCCACTCGGCTTCTGCGAGGGCGCAGAGGGTCTGGCCGTTGCTCAGCACCAGGCGCACTTCGCTGGGCCCTCCGGCATCGTCGAGGCGCTCCTCGACGGTCGCCAGCAGGCAGTTGTAGCCTGCTTCAGGCTGGGTATTGGCCGCCAACAACTCCAGCCAGCCAGCCTTGATCAGCGCAACGACAGTGGCCCCGGGGGTCAGCTCCAGGCGCAGCGTGCTGTCATGGGTGATCTGTGCGCTGAGGCTCAGGTTGTCGGCCAGTGCCAGCTCGATCAGGTCATTGCGACCCTGAGCCTCTATTGCGCGTACCTTGCCGTACAGTTGGTTGCGTGCGCTGGTGCGCAGCATCAACCGACCGAGCAGGTCGAGATCCGCCGCGTCTTCGGTGGCTTCGAGAATTTGCGCCTGCAAGGCTTGCAGGCGCTGATACAGGCGCAGTACCCGAGCGCCTTCCTCGGTGAGTTTCGCACCGCCACCACCCCTGCCACCGACGCTGCGTTCGACCAGTGGCGTGCCAGCCAGATTGTTCAGCTCGTCGATGGCATCCCAGGCGGCCTTGTAGCTGATGCCGGCGCTTTTTGCCGCCCGCGTGATCGAGCCTTGCTCGGCGATGTGCTGCAGCAGGGCGATACGTTGCGGGCGTTTGACGAGGTGCTGGTTGAGCAGGGCGGGCAGGGACATGAATGGCTACGCAGGGTGGCGGTGATCGCTGCGAAAGTGCCCGCCCGCTTGTGCCAAGTCAAGCGCTGCCCGGTTTTGGCGTGCGCGCCAGGCAGTACACATCAACCCGTCGAGCCCCCGCCTTGAGCAGCTGGCTCGCCAAGGCCTGGGCGGTGGCACCGGTGGTCAGTACATCATCGACCAAGGCCAGGTGACGGCCGGCCACGGCCTTCACATCGGTCACTGCGAACGCCTGGCGCAGGTTGCGTTTGCGGGTCCGGGCGTTCAGGCCCTGTTGCGCAGGGGTATCGAGCGTGCGCACCAGCAGGTGTTCATCGCAGGTAATGTCCAGTTGTGTGCCGAGCCACTTGGCCAGCATTCCCGCTTGGTTGTAGCCGCGCTGACGCAACCGGCGTGTGGCCATCGGTACAGGTAACAGAAGCGTTGGCTGCGCCAGGCCTTCGGCGAAACGGTAGGCCAGCCAGTTGCCGAGCAGTTCGGCGAGCAGTCGCCCCAGCGGCCATTGCCGGTGGTATTTGAAGCGGGTGATCAGTGCATCCACTGGAAACCCATAGTGCCAAGGGGCTTCAACCTGCTGGAAAGCCGGGCGGCGGCGATTGCATTGCCCGCAGACCAGTCCTGTCATCGGCAAGGGCAAGGCGCACACCCGGCATCGTTCATCAAGCCAGGGCAGCTCAGCCTCGCAGGCGACGCAGATGGGGATGGGGGCGTGGGCAGGTTCATCGCATAACAAACAGTTGTGGTTATTATTTAACCACTTGTAAACCAGCTGTTTAAGCTTCGGTTGACAGTGCATGGGGCTTCCTTAATCATGCAAACACTCCGTGATGCGCTGGCGGGCTTTCCTGTCCCGGCGCCAGTCAAGCCTAAACAAGGAATCGCCCATGAGCGCCAGCACAACTGCAACTCTTCGTCACGACTGGACCCTGGCTGAGGTTAAAGCCCTGTTCCAACAGCCGTTCAATGACTTGCTGTTCCAGGCGCAGACCGTACACCGCGCGCACTTCAACGCTAACCGTGTTCAGGTCTCGACCCTGCTGTCGATCAAGACCGGTGCCTGCCCGGAAGATTGCAAATATTGTCCACAGTCCGGTCACTACAACACCGGCCTGGACAAGCAGAAGCTGATGGAAGTGCAGAAGGTGCTGGAGGAAGCCGCGCGGGCCAAGGCTATCGGTTCTACCCGGTTCTGCATGGGCGCCGCCTGGAAACACCCGTCGGCCAAGGACATGCCGTATGTGCTGGAGATGGTCAAAGGGGTCAAGGCCATGGGCCTGGAAACCTGCATGACCCTGGGCAAGCTCGACCGTGAGCAGACCCAGGCCCTGGCCGAAGCCGGGCTGGACTACTACAACCACAACCTCGATACCTCGCCGGAGTTCTACGGCAACATCATCACCACCCGTACCTATGGCGAGCGCCTGGAAACCCTGGCGTATGTGCGCGATGCGGGGATGAAGATCTGCTCCGGTGGCATTCTCGGCATGGGCGAGTCGCTGGACGACCGCGCTGGCCTGCTGATTCAACTGGCCAACCTGCCAGAGCACCCGGAGTCGGTACCGATCAACATGCTGGTGAAGGTCGCCGGTACGCCGCTGGAGAATGCCGAGGCTGTCGATCCGTTCGACTTTATCCGCATGCTCGCCGTTGCCCGCATCCTGATGCCCAAGTCCCACGTCCGTCTGTCGGCTGGCCGTGAAGCCATGAACGAAGAAATGCAGGCACTGGCCTTCTTCGCGGGCGCCAACTCGATTTTCTACGGCGAGAAGCTGCTGACCACTGCCAACCCGCAGGCCGACAAGGACATGCAACTGTTTGCACGCCTTGGTATCCAGCCCGAGGCCCGCGAGGAGCATGCCGATGAGGTTCATCAGGCGGCTATCGAGCAGGCCCTGATCGAGCAGAAGAGCAGCGAGCTGTTCTACAACGCCGCCTCGGTTTGAGGTGCGGATGAGCTTCGATCTTCGTGCGCGCCTGGAAGAACGGCGCGCCGCGTCCCTGTACCGGCAGCGACCGTTGCTGGAGAGCCCGCAAGGCCCCAGCGTGGTGGTCGACGGTCAACCGCTGTTGGCCTTTTGCAGCAACGACTATCTGGGCCTGGCCAATCACCCCGATGTGATTGCTGCCTGGCGTGACGGTGCCGAGCGCTGGGGTGTCGGTGGCGGTGCTTCGCACCTGGTGATCGGTCATAGCGGCCCGCATCACGCGCTGGAAGAGGCCTTGGCCGAGTTCACCGGGCGCCCGAGGGCGTTGCTCTTCACCACCGGCTACATGGCCAATCTGGGCGCTGTGACGGCATTGGTCGGGCAGGGTGATACGGTGCTGCAGGACCGCCTCAACCACGCATCGTTGCTTGATGCCGGGCTGCTCAGTGGTGCGCGTTTCAATCGCTACCTGCATAACGACCCCCTGAGCCTGACCAGCCGTCTGGAGAAAGCCCAGGGCGACACCCTGGTGGTCACTGACGGGGTGTTCAGCATGGACGGCGATGTGGCTGACCTGCCCGCGCTGGCCAAGGCGGCGAAAGCGCGCGGTGCCTGGTTGATGGTCGACGATGCACATGGTTTCGGTACCCTGGGGCGCCAGGGCGGTGGCGTTGTCGAGCATTTTGGCCTGGGCCTGGATGACGTCCCAGTGCTGGTCGGTACCCTCGGAAAAGCCTTCGGCACCGGGGGAGCATTTGTTGCGGGCAGTGAAGAGCTAATCGAGTGCCTGATCCAGTTCGCCCGCCCTTATATCTACACCACCAGTCAGCCACCGGCGCTGGCCTGCGCCACCTTGAAAAGCCTGGAGCTGCTGCGTACAGAAACGTGGCGTCGAGAGCACCTGGCGGCATTGATCCAACAATTCCGCAGTGGTGCCGAGCAGATCGGCTTGACGCTGATGGACAGCTTTACCCCGATCCAGCCGATCGTGATAGGCGACAGTGCTCGGGCGGTTCGGTTGTCGCAGTTGTTACGTGAGCGCGGCCTGCTGGTCACTGCCATTCGACCACCGACGGTCCCTGCAGGCGGTGCGCGGTTGCGCGTTACCCTGACAGCGGCCCACAGTCAGGCACAGGTGCAGCTATTGTTGAATGCATTGGCCGAGTGTTATCCGTTGTTGGAGCCTGTCGATGCGTGACCGTCTGATACTGCTGCCAGGCTGGGGCCTGGGAACCGCGGCGCTGGAGCCGTTGGCTGCGGCTCTGCGCGCGTTGGACCCGGCGCTCAAGGTTGAGGTGCATGCGTTACCGCAACTCGACACCAGTGATCCGCACGCGTGGCTTTCGGCCCTGGACCGTAGCCTGCCACGTAACACCTGGCTGGGTGGCTGGTCGCTGGGTGGAATGCTGGCGGCTGAACTGGCCGCTCGTCGTGGTGATGAGTGCTGCGGCGTACTGACCCTGGCCAGCAACCTCAGTTTTGTCGCTCGCCCGGATTGGCCGCACGGGATGGCGCCCGCCACCTTTGAGACGTTTCTCGACGGCTGCCGCCATCACCCTCAGGTGACCCTTAAACGCTTTGTCTCGCTGTGCAGCCAGGGTGCAGAGGAACCACGCACGCTGGCGCGGCTGTTGACGGCCGGTATGCCGCAGACGCGTGAGGAGTTTCTGGTGACTGGCCTGGAACTGCTGGCGCAGTTGGACACCCGTACAGCATTGCAGTCGTTTGGCGGGCCGCAGCTGCACCTGTTTGCCGGGAGCGATGCATTGGTGCCTGCTGAAGCTGCGCGCGAGCTGCTGAATGTGTTACCCGACGTTGAAGTCGGTTTGATCGAAGACAGCGCGCACGGCTTCTTGGTGGAGACACCCCACGAGTTGGCCTGTGCGATAAAGGCTTTTCTGCACGAGAGCGGTGATGACTGATCTATCCCGGCCGGCCTTGCCCGGTGCCTTGCCTGACAAACGCCAGGTAGCCGCGTCGTTTTCCCGCGCCGCAGTCAGTTATGACAGCGTTGCGCAGTTGCAGCGCGATGTGGGGAACGCCTTGCTGGAACAATTGCCTGCGTCGTTACAGCCGTCGAACTGGCTCGACCTGGGCAGTGGCACGGGCTACTTCAGCCGGATGCTGGAACAGCGTTATCCGCAACGTGTCGGCCTGGCGGTAGACATTGCCGAAGGCATGCTTCGTCATGCCCGCGAACAGGGCGGTGCGCACTACCATGTTGCTGGTGATGCCGAGCGTTTGCCGCTGCGCGAGGCCAGCGTCGGGCTGATCTTCACCAGCCTGGCGGTGCAGTGGTGTGGTGACTTTGCAGGTGTGCTCAGTGAGGCCCGGCGGGTGTTGCAGCCGGGCGGTGTCCTGGCGTTTGCCAGCCTGTGTGTCGGTACGCTCCAGGAGCTGCGCGACAGTTGGCAGGCGGTGGACGGGCTGGTTCACGTCAACCGTTTTCGGCCATTTGAGGACTATCAGCGCCTGTGCCTGGCCAGTGGCATGCCGGTGCTGGCGTTGGAGCGCCGTCCGCATGTTTTGCACTACCCGGATGTGCGCAGCCTGACCCATGAGCTCAAGGCCTTGGGCGCACACAATCTCAACCCGGGCCGGCCCACCGGCTTGACGGGACGCGCACGCATGCAGGGCTTGCTGCAGGCATACGAGCGGTTCCGTCAGCCCCAAGGCCTGCCGGCGACCTATCAGGTGGTCTACGGGGTGCTGCAGAAACCTCTGGAAGGTGGAGTGTGAAATGAACGCAGCCTATTTCATCGCGGGTACCGATACCGACGTCGGCAAGACTACGATCGCCGCCGGCTTGCTTCAGGCTGCCCGCCAGGCGGGGCTCAGCACGCTGGGTGCCAAGCCGGTTGCCTCGGGCTGTGAGGTCAGCGCCAAGGGCTTGCGCAATGCCGACGCCCTGGCGCTGATGGCGCAAAGTTCGATTGTATTGCCCTACGAGCAGGTCAACCCTTTCGCCTTTGAGCCGGCCATCGCACCGCATCTGGCGGCGCGTGAGGCGGGCGTGGCATTGACGGTTCAGGGGTTGCTCGCGCCGATGCGTCACGTGTTGGCGCAACGGGCAGATTTCACCCTGATTGAAGGGGCTGGCGGTTGGCGGGTACCGCTGTCTGATCAGGCCAACCTTTCTGATCTGGCCATTGCCCTGCAACTGCCGGTGATTCTGGTGGTTGGCGTGCGCCTGGGGTGCATCAATCACGCCCTGCTCAGTGCTGAAGCCATCGCGCGCGATGGCCTGCAGTTGGCCGGCTGGGTGGCCAACGTCGTCGATCCGCGCACATCGCGACTGGAAGAGAACCTTGCAACCCTGGCGGAGCGGTTGCCGGCACCCTGCCTGGGGCGCGTCCCTAAACTCAAGAGCGTCACGGCTGACGCCGTGGCTGAATTCCTGCAACTGGATCTGCTGGACTGACTACAGGCTATTGAAGGGCAATGTGCTATTAGTGTTTTTGACGGGCCTTTTTCCTTGAGGTCTGCTTCAATAGGCGGTATCTGCAGTTAGCGTCATGGAGTGTCGAAATGGAAATCTCAGGCAACTCAGCGTTCTATGCCGGTCTGGGGGCTATTCAGACGGGGCAGAACCGTGTCGATCAGGCAGCCAGCCAGATCGCCAATACCACCGTCGAGCGTGCCGCCACCAGCCAGTCCAGCGACTATCAGGCTGAGCGTCTGCGTTCGGTCGATCGCAGCCAGCAACAAGACCTCGCCACCAGCACCGTCGAATTGGCCCTGGGCAAGTTCCAGGTTGAACTCGGTGTCAAAGTGGCCAAAGCTTCCGACGAAATGCTCGGCACCCTGATCGATACCTACGCCTGACCGCCCCCCGGTCTGTCTGCGTTCGCCCCCTCTACTACGCTTTATGTATCAGCGCCTTGGCCTTGTCGCCAGGCGCTCGTTCGTGCGCGTGTAGCGGGTGTAACGAGGGCCATGCAGCGGTTTGAGATGGCGCATTTGCCCTCTGGACGATGCTTGACAACCCATTGGCGTAAACGTATGTTTCAAACAACTGTTTGACCGAAAGTCGCCAAGAGCTGGTCGGTGTGTCACGGTCTCCCTATCCAGGATCCATCAGCAGAGGTTTATCGCTATGCCTGATTACAAAGCCCCCTTGCGTGATATTCGCTTTGTTCGTGACGAGTTGCTCGGCTACGAAGCGCACTATCAGAGCCTGCCGGCTTGCCAGGACGCCACTCCAGACATGGTGAATGCCATCCTTGAGGAAGGCGCCAAGTTTTGTGAACAGGTACTGGCCCCACTGAACCGTGTGGGTGATCTGGAAGGCTGTACCTGGAGTGAGTCGGGCGTGAAAACCCCGACCGGCTTCAAAGAGGCCTACCAGCAGTTTGTCGAAGGTGGCTGGCCGAGCCTGGCCCATGACGTCGAGCATGGTGGTCAGGGCTTGCCTGAGTCGCTGGGCCTGGCGATCAGCGAAATGGTCGGTGAGTCCAACTGGTCCTGGGGCATGTACCCTGGCTTGTCTCATGGCGCGATGAACACGATCTCCGAGCACGGCACGCCCCAGCAGCAACACACCTACCTGACCAAGCTGGTTTCCGGTGAGTGGACCGGCACCATGTGCCTGACCGAGCCGCACTGCGGCACCGATCTGGGCATGCTGCGCACCAAGGCCGAGCCTCAGGCTGATGGCTCCTACAAAGTCACCGGCACCAAGATTTTCATCTCCGCCGGTGAGCACGACATGGCCGATAACATCGTCCATATCGTTCTGGCACGCTTGCCCGACGCCCCTGCTGGCACCAAAGGCATCTCGCTGTTCATCGTGCCGAAGTTCCTGCCTACCGCTGATGGTGGTGTGGGCGAACGCAATGCCGTGGCCTGTGGTTCCATCGAACACAAGATGGGTATCCACGGCAACGCCACCTGCGTGATGAACTTCGACGCCGCGACCGGCTACCTGATCGGCCCGGCCAACAAGGGCCTGAACTGCATGTTCACCTTCATGAACACCGCACGTCTGGGGACTGCGCTGCAAGGCCTGGCTCACGCTGAAGTGGCCTTCCAGGGTGGCCTGAAGTACGCACGCGACCGCCTGCAGATGCGTTCGCTGACCGGGCCGAAAGCACCGGATAAAGCCGCTGACCCGATCATCGTTCACCCGGACGTGCGGCGTATGCTGCTGACCATGAAGGCTTTCGCCGAAGGTAACCGGGCGATGGTCTACTTCACCGCCAAACAGGTCGATATCGTCAAGTACAGCCAGGACGAGGAAGAAAGGAAGAAAGCCGACGCGCTGCTGGCTTTCATGACCCCGATCGCCAAGGCTTTCATGACCGAAGTCGGTTTTGAAGCCGCCAACCACGGCGTGCAGATCTACGGCGGTCACGGTTTCATCGCCGAGTGGGGCATGGAGCAGAACGTGCGCGACAGCCGTATCTCCATGCTGTACGAGGGCACCACGGGTATCCAGGCGCTGGACCTGCTGGGCCGTAAAGTGCTGATGACTCAAGGCGAGGCCCTGAAGGGCTTCACCAAGATCGTCCACAAGTTCTGCCAGGGCCAGGAGGGCAACGATGCGGTCAAGGAGTTCGTTGAACCGCTGGCCAAGCTGAACAAGGAGTGGGGTGAGCTGACCATGAAAGTCGGGATGGCCGCCATGAAAGACCGTGAAGAAGTTGGTGCCGCTTCGGTGGACTACGTCATGTACTCCGGTTATGCCTGCCTGGCTTACTTCTGGGCTGACATGGCGCGCCTGGCTGCTGAGAAACTGGCCGCTGGTACCAGCGAAACTGCGTTCTACACCGCCAAGCTGCAAACTGCGCGCTTCTACTTCCAGCGCATCCTGCCGCGTACCCGTGCTCATGTTGAAGCCATGCTGTCAGGTGCCAATAACCTGATGGACATGAAAGAGGAAGATTTCGGCCTCGCTTACTGAGTGAGTGGCTGAACTGAAAAACCGCCTGCCCTGACCGGCAGGCGGTTTTTTTTGTGTGGACGAACAGGAGGGAAGCCTTAAACCCCATCTCGCGCTGCCGTTAAATGAAAGTGCAGGTAAACATTCATCTATTCATGTGCGTTGCCGATGCACTAGAGGCACAATGCCATTGTTGATCTGCCGGGTCGGAGATTCCCTTGTTTCGTTTATCTGCTGTACGCCTCAGTCACTTTCTGCCATCACTGTTCCTTCTGCTCTGCGGACTGGCGGCGGCCTATGTGCGGGACCTGAGTGTTTTCTTCACATCGCTGTTCAATGTGCTGCCAACCTTGGTGTTGCTGCTTGGCGGTGCCTACTGCGCGGTTTACCGACGTCAGCGTGAGCTGTTTCTGATGGTCACGGTCTATATCGCCTACTTCCTGCTGGATACTCAGACTGACTTTTATCGAGACAATGGGCGGGTCCGTGAGGATGCGGCCGTTGTCTTCCATTTAGTGTGCCTGTTACTGCCCTTGCTGTTCGGGCTGTTTGGCGCCTGGCAGGAGCGTACGCACCTGTTCCAGGATATGGTGGCGCGCTTTGCCGTGTTGCTGGCTTTTGGCAGTGTCGCCCTGGGGCTTGAGCAGAGCTTCCCGCAGCCCTTGCTGGCGTGGCTGGCGGAGATTCGTTGGCCATCGTTGCATGGCCAATGGATGAGCCTGATCCAGATGGCGTACCCGGTGTTCCTGATCGCCTTCGGCTTGCTGGTGGTGCAGTACCTGCGTCAGCCACGACCGCTGCATGCGGCGCAGATCATTGGCCTGATCGGCATTTTCTGGATGCTGCCAAAGACGTTCATCTTGCCGTTTACCCTCAACATCATGTGCAGTCAGGTGATGTTGATGATTGCCGCAGCGGTGTCCCATGAAGCCTATCAGATGGCCTTCCGCGACGAGTTGACCGGGCTACCGGGGCGTCGCGCATTGAATGAGCGGATGCAGCGGTTGGGCCGTACCTATGTGCTGGCGATGACAGACGTCGACCACTTCAAGAAATTCAACGACACCCACGGTCACGATGTCGGGGACCAGGTGCTGCGTCTGGTGGCCAGCAAGTTGTCCAAGGTCACTGGTGGTGGTCGTGCCTACCGCTATGGCGGGGAGGAGTTTTGCCTGGTATTTGCCGGCAAGAGCATCGAGGAGTGCATGCCACACCTGGAAGCCGTGCGCGAGGTGATCGCCAACTACAATATCTTGCTGCGTAATCCGGATAGCCGCCCGCAGGACGATACTCAGGGGCGCCAGCGCCGCGGTGCTGCTGCGGCCGCCAGTGTGTCGGTGACCATCAGTATCGGTGTCGCCGAGCGTCAGATGGAGCATCGCTCGCCTGACGAAGTGCTCAAATCGGCCGACCAGGCGCTCTACAGCGCCAAAGGCGCGGGCCGTAACTGCGTGGTCGCCTACGGTTTGCAAAACAAGCGAGGGGCCGTTCGTACAGCGTGACCGGATATGACTATCCGGTCAAAAGATGGCCCTATGTCTCGCAAAAGTTGTTCAGGTACACTGGTTTTCTAACTGAGTATCGGTCCCTCGGGACTGCCCCTGACTGGTTCTGTGAGAGGTTGCCATGGCTGACTATAAAGCGCCCTTGCGCGATATGCGCTTCGTCCTCAATGAAGTCTTCGAGGTTGCCAGGCTCTGGGCTCAACTGCCCGGCCTGGCCGATATCGTTGACGAAGAGACGGCCATGGCCGTTCTCGAGGAGGCCGGCAAGGTCACCAGCAAAAGCATCGCGCCGCTGAACCGTGGTGCCGACGAAGAGGGCTGCCGTTGGGATAATGGCGTCGTCACTACACCAGCAGGTTTTATCGATGCGTATCGCACCTATGCCGAAGGTGGTTGGGTGGGCGTAGGCGGTGATCCCGCATTCGGCGGCATGGGCATGCCCAAGGTGATTTCTGCCCAGGTCGAAGAGATGGTCAACGCTTCCAGCCTGTCCTTCGGCCTGTACCCGATGCTGACGGCCGGTGCCTGTCTGTCGATCAATGCCCACGCCAGTGAAGCACTCAAGGCTACCTACCTGCCAAACATGTATGCCGGCGTCTGGGCCGGCTCGATGTGCCTGACCGAGCCCCATGCCGGCACTGACCTGGGCATCATCCGCACCCGTGCAGAACCTCAGGCCGATGGCAGTTACAGGGTCAGTGGTACGAAGATCTTCATCACGGGCGGCGAGCACGACCTGACCGAGAACATCATCCACTTGGTGTTGGCTAAACTGCCGGACGCACCGGCTGGGCCGAAAGGCATTTCGTTGTTTCTGGTGCCCAAGTTCCTGGTCAATGCTGACGGCAGCCTCGGCGCACGCAACCCGGTCAATTGCGGCTCCATCGAGCACAAGATGGGCATTCAGGCTTCTGCCACCTGCGTGATGAACTTTGACGACGCGGTAGGGTATCTGGTCGGTGAGCCCAACAAGGGCCTGGCCGCCATGTTCACCATGATGAATTACGAGCGTTTGGGCGTCGGTATTCAGGGCCTGGCATCGGCAGAGCGTTCTTATCAGAACGCGATCGAATACGCCCGCGACCGTCTGCAGAGCCGTGCGCCGACCGGTCCGCAAGCGAAGGAAAAGGTCGCAGACCCAATCATCGTTCACCCTGATGTGCGGCGCATGCTGCTGACCATGAAGGCCTTTAACGAGGGTGGCCGCGCCTTCTCCAGTTATGTGGCGATGCAACTGGATACCGCCAAGTACAGCGAAGACCCGGTTGTGCGCAAACGTGCCGAGGACCTGGTGGCCTTGCTGACGCCGGTGGCCAAGGCGTTCCTCACTGACCTCGGCCTGGAAACGACGGTGCATGGTCAGCAGGTGTTCGGTGGCCATGGCTACATCCGTGAGTGGGGCCAGGAGCAACTGGTGCGCGATGTGCGCATCACGCAGATCTACGAGGGCACCAACGGCATTCAGGCGCTGGACCTGATCGGGCGCAAGGTCGTGGGCAGCGGCGGGGCGTATTACGCGTTGTTCGCGGATGAGGTCCGCCAGTTCATCGCCTCGGCAGACGCCGGGCTGGACGAATTCAGTAAACCGCTGGCAGCAGCCTTGGGTTGCCTCGACGAACTGACCGCCTGGGTACTGGACCGCGCCAAGAGCAACCCGAACGAGATCGGTGCCGCGTCGGTGGAGTACCTGCAGACCTTCGGTTACGTCGCTTATGCCTACATGTGGGCGCTGATGGCACGTACGGCGCTGGCCAAGCAGGGGCAGGACGATTTCTATGCCAGCAAACTGGGGACCGCACGGTTCTACTTTGCCCGATTGCTGCCACGCATCCACTCGTTGAGCGCAGCCGTGAAGGCCGGTAGCGAGTCGCTTTATCTGCTCAATGCCGAGCAGTTTTAAGCTTCGCTGCGTCGTGTAGGAAAAGGCTTACACGACGTGGTGACTTTTCGCCTCTATCTAAAGATTGGATCCATCGCTAATCTTTACCACATGGACGTCGCGCAGGACGCGCAATGTACAGAACAGGGACACGCAGGATTCCTGCCAGGATGGCGGGTGAAATGGATGTCAGGGAAACAGTCTGCAAACCCCGCCTCGGCGGGGTTTTCTTATGCCCGCAATTAAATCAGCCCAGCACGTCCAGCGGCGATACGCCGATGTGCCGTGGGTCGATCTCTTCTTCCAGTAGCGTACGCAGCAACTCGATCGAGGCTTGCTGGCGCTGCGCATCCCGGAACACCAAGCCCACTTTCAGCGGCACCCGTGGCTCGCTCAACGGCTTCCAGAGCAGTTCCTGATCATCCGTCACCTCTTGGGCCCGGCCGGGCAAGACGGTAGCCAGCGACGTGTGTGGCAGGCTGTCTAGAATCCCGCCCATGTTGTTCATTTCCGCCTGAACCTGCGGGCGCCGGCCAAGGTTGGCCAACTGCGACTGCCAGATCTGCCGCACCTGAAACTCTTCGCCCAGCAGCAGCATCGGTAACTCGGCGGCCTGTTTCAGCGAGACTTTCTTGAATTCGCGCAACGGGTGGGTATTGGGGATCACCAATTGCAGTTCGTCTTCATAGAGCATCAAGCCGTGCAGGCCCGGCTGGCGCGGCGGCAGGTAGCTGATGCCGATATCCAGTGTGCCGTTTAGCAGGCGTCGCTCGATTTCCATACCTGACAGTTCGTAGATCTGTACCACCAGGTGTGGCTGCGCCTTGCGTACCCGGTCGAGCAGCTGTGGTACCAGGCTTGGGCGTACGGTCTGCAGTACCCCGATGGCCAAGGTACGCAATGACTGCCCCTTGAAGTTACGCAGGGCGTCACTCGCCCGTTGCAGGCCGTCGAGCAGGGGCAGTGCGTGGTTGTACAGGGTGTGCGCTGCCAGGGTCGGCAGCAGTCGCTTGTTGCCGCGTTCGAACAGGCTGACATCCAGGCTGTGTTCGAGTTGCCGGATCTGTTGCGACAGCGCCGGTTGGGACAGTGACAGGCGTTCGGCAGCCCGGCCGACATGACCTTCTTCGTAGACCGCGACGAAATAACGCAGTTGGCGAAAATCCATAAGAGATACTTATCAAAAAAGCTCGAAAAACGAAATGGCTGTTAGCCTGCAAGAAGCCTAGTCTATCCCGTATTCACAAGGTTTACAGGGCCATAGGGCGCGATGAATACCGTGTATGTGGATGGTGTTTACATAGGCAAGGCTAAAAACATCGGTCATGGCTTATTGACCGACATTGATAAGGAACAGGTTGCAAGAAGGCTGTGGTTGTGGCCACAGGGACTGGGCAGCGATGAACACGGCGACCCACGCTTCCATACCGGCCCCGAACGGGCCTTGCATCACTACCCCGCCGAGCACTACGCCTATTGGCGCAAACGTTATCCACAGATCGACTGGTGTGCACCGGCTTTTGGCGAAAACCTGTCGACCCACGGCATGAGCGAAGAATCCGTTTGCCTGGGCGACATGTTTCGATGGGGGGGCGCGCTGTTGCAGATCAGCCAGCCGCGCTCGCCCTGTTATCGGCTCAGCCACCGCTGGGGCCTGCAGGACTTGCCTGAACAGGCTCAGCAAACGGGCCGTTGCGGCTGGTTCTACCGGGTGCTCAAACCGGGTTTTGTCAGCGCCGAAGATCCTTTTGAATTGATTCAGCGTAGCTATCCAGGCCTCACCGTAGCCTGGGCGTTACATGCTTTTTTCCGTGAACCCCTGGAGCATGCAGGTTTGAAAAAGCTGGTGGATTGTCCGGCCCTGTCGTCACGCTGGCGCGACATCGCGATGAGGCGTCTACGTACCGGCCAGGTCGAAGACTGGACATCGCGTCTGCTCGGCTTGCCACTGGAAGGGTTACGCGCATGAACCTGTTCAACCTGCGTCGTTCGCCGGCCACCCTTGAGGAGCACGAGCCTGCTCCGGTGATCACTGCACCGGTCGAGTCGTTGTCGCGTGAATGCCTGATGCCAGTGGCAGAGCGCCCGGCACAAGTCTTCGTCCGGGGTCAGGGTTCCTGGCTGTGGGACAGTGATGGGCGGGCGTACCTCGATTTTACTCAGGGCTGTGCGGTCAACAGCCTTGGGCATAGCCCCAAAGCACTGGTTCAGGCATTGGGTGCCCAGGCTCAGGCGCTGATCAATCCGGGGGCAGGGTTTCATAACCGTGGCTTGTTGCAACTGGTCAATCGCCTGTGTGAAAGCACCGGCAGTGATCAGGCCTATCTGCTTAACAGTGGCGCCGAAGCCTGCGAAGGTGCGATCAAGCTGGCACGCAAGTGGGGCCAACTGCATCGTAACGGTGCCTACCACATCATCACGGCCAGCCAGAGCTGCCATGGGCGTACGTTGGGTGCGTTGTCGGCCTCCGACCCGTCGCCGTGCAACCGGTGCGAGCCTGGCGTGCCAGGTTTCAGCAAGGTGCCTTACAACGACCTTGCAGCCCTGCATGCCGCCGTCGACTCGCGCACGGTTGCGATCATGCTCGAGCCGATCCAGGGCGAGGCTGGCGTCATTCCGGCGACCCAGGACTACCTGCAGGGTGTCCAGCGTCTGTGCCGCGAGCTGGGCATTCTGCTGATCCTTGATGAGGTTCAAACCGGTATCGGTCGCTGCGGCGCTTTGCTTGCCGAGCAAACCTACGGTGTACGCGCCGATATTCTGACCTTGGGCAAAGGCTTGGGTGGTGGCGTGCCGCTGGCCGCACTGCTGGCACGTGGCACGGCCTGCTGTGCCGAGCCGGGCGAGCTGGAGGGAAGCCATCACGGTAATGCGCTGATGAGCGCTGCTGGCCTGGCGGTGCTGCAAACGGTATTGGAGTCGGGGTTCTTCGACCATGTACAGGAGGCCGGCCGGCACCTGCGCGATGGTTTGGGGCGTCTGACTGCACGCTACGGCCAGGGTGAAGTGCGCGGCCAGGGCTTGCTCTGGGGGCTGGAACTGGCGGATGACTCGGCGGCTGCGGTGGTCAAGGCTGCGCTGCAGGAAGGCCTGCTGTTGAACGCACCGCAGGCGAACGTGCTGCGTTTTTCGCCGGCGTTGACCGTGAGCAAAGGCAACATTGATGAAATGCTGTTGCGCCTGGCGCGGGCATTCGCCCGGGTCCATACCGCGCAACTGAACCGTCGTCGCGAGGCGAGTGCCTGAGATGCGTGTACTTGTCCTGCAACATTCGCCCGCCCAGCGTCATGGGCCACTGAACCGCTGGCTGCTGCAAAACGCCGAAGCGGTGCATATCTGCCACCTCTACGCCCATGCCCGCATGCCACGGCTGGACAGTTTCGATCTACTGATCGACCTGGGGCCTGAGCAACCGCAGGAGCCTTGGCGTGACGCCGAGCGACGCCTGCTGGAAAAAGCCTTGAACGCTGGCAAACAAGTGCTGGTAGCCGACCAACTGGACCACCTGATCCTTTCCGGCAACGTTCTGCACTAACGAATTTTACGAACCGTCTCGCGTTCCTGCGCATCGCCCTGGGCCTGATCGTTTTGGCTCGGGGCGTTTTTTTATCTGCCGTCAGCTGCTCAAAGGCACGCCTGGCGTTCTAAGGTGCGCTGAGGACTTTACGGTAGAACTTCCATTCCTCCTCCAGCGCATGGGCGAGGTTGGCCGCGGTTCGAAAGCCGTGGCGTTCATTGGCATAGAAGTGCCCTTCGGCGTGAATACCGCGGCGTTTCAGGGCGTCGAGCATGCTGCGCGTTTGCTCGGGGACTACCACCGCATCCAGTTCGCCCTGGAAGAAGATCACTGGCACTTTGATTTGTGCGGCATGCAGCAGCGGTGTGCGTTGTCGGTAACGCTCGATGTCCCGCACGGGGTCGCCGATCAGCCAGTCGAGGTAGTCGCCTTCAAACTTGTGCGTGGCGCGGGTCAGGGCCAGCGGATCACTGACCCCGTAGAGGCTCGCGCCAGCACGGAACACGTTGTGAAAGGCCAGCGCACACAGGGTGGTGTAACCACCGGCGCTACCGCCTCGGATAAAGGCCTGGGTTGGGTCCACCAGGCCTTGCCCGGCCAGGTAGCTGACTACGGCACAGGCATCTTCCACGTCGACTTCGCCCCAGCGCCCGCACAGCGCCTGACGATAGGCCCGGCCATAGCCACTGCTGCCTCGATAGTTGAGGTCGGCGACGGCAAAGCCGCGTTGGGTCCAGTATTGAACACGCGGGTCGAGCACCGGGTAGCATGCGGATGTCGGGCCACCGTGGATGAACACCACCAGCGGTGGGCGCGACGTCCCGTTCATGGCCGGGTAGAAAAAGCCATGGGCAATACCATCACCGCTGGGGTAACGGAGGGTTTGCGGTCGGCTGATGCGTTCAGCCGGTAACGGAAGTACGCCGCCACTCAACACCTGAACATGGTGCGTCCGTCGGTGGATGGCGATGACAGCCGGTGGGTGGGTGGCCGACGACGCGATGGCATACAGGTAGGTGTTGTCCAGGTCCAGGCAGCGAAAACGGGTGAACGTGCCGCTGAAGTCTTCTAGCGTGCCGTCGAGATGGCGCACGCCCAGGCGGCTGAAACCGTCTTCGAACCAACTGGCCAGATAACGTCCACGGTCCAGGGGGCGCCAGGTGCTGGCGCCCAGTTGCCAAGGGGCGCCAGCGTGGTCGGCCGCCGTGGCGGGGAGTGCCTGCCAACCCTGTTCGGTTTCACCCCAGGGCTGCCAGAAACCTTCACGGTCTGACAGGCAATACAGGCGGCCATTGCTGTCGAAGCGCGGTTGCTGCAGGGATTCCTGTTCGTCGCCGTCACCCGCAATGCACTGCGCCGGGCTCCAGCGGCCATCGGCCTGACGCTGGCAGCACAGCAGGCGGGTGGCGGTCCAGGGTTGATCGGGGCGGTTCCACTCGATCCAGGCCAGGCGGGCTCCATCCTCGCTCACGGTCGCAGATGCATAGAAGTCCGCACCTTCGGCCAGTACCTCCCGTGAGCCGTGGCCAATGGCGACCAAGCGGTGTTCGACCTGATCCGGCGTGTGCGTTTCCTCAACGGCCACGACCTTGCCGTCTGCCCAGCACAAATCACCGTAACGACGATGGCCGTGGGTCAGCGGCTGCGGCTGGCCGCCATCGAGGCCTTGCCGATAGAGCTGCTGGTCTGTTTCGTTGACGAACACCAGGCCGTTGGCCGTGAGGCAGAATGCACCGCCGCCATACTCGTAGACCCGGCTGCGTACGCTGAAACCATCGGGCGTCAGGCAGCGGCTGCGGCCCTTGTGCCAATGCCAGATCCGGCAAGCACCGTCCTGGGGACGAAAGGCATTCCAGAACAACCCGTGCGGGCCGACCTTGAGTTCGGCATAGTCGGCGCCTGCGGCTACCGCCTGTTCGGCGCTGAAGCGATCAGCCGCGAGCGATGACACGGGAGTTTCGATCATTGCGGAACGTCATCTGGTCGATGGAGAGGTTGGCGTGTTCGGCGTCTTTCCGGGCGTTGAGGATGATCCCGTGGTCGGCCGATTTGGCGCAGACCGGGTCAGCCTTGCTGGCGTCGCCGGTGAGCATGAAGGCCTGGCAGCGGCAGCCGCCGAAGTCTTTTTCCTTCTCGTCGCAGGAGCGGCACGGCTCAGGCATCCAGTCATAACCGCGGTAGCGGTTGAAGCCGAACGAGTCGTACCAGATGTGCTGCATGCTGTGTTCACGCACGTTGGGAAACTGCACGGGCAGTTGCCGTGCGCCGTGGCAGGGCAGCGCTGTGCCGTCCGGGGTGACGGTGAGGAATACGCTGCCCCAGCCGTTCATGCAGGCTTTCGGGCGCTCCTCGTAGTAGTCCGGGGTGACGAAGATCAGTTTGCAGGGGTTGCCAGCAGCCTTGAGCGTTTCGCGGTACTCGTTGGTGATGCGTTCGGCGCGCTCCAGTTGGGCGCGTGTCGGCAGCAGGCCGACCCGGTTCAAGTGTGCCCAGCCATAGAACTGGCAGGTGGCAAGCTCGACGAAGTCCGCTTCCAGGGCAATGCACAGCTCGATGATGCGGTCGATCCTGTCGATGTTGTGCCGGTGGGTCACGAAGTTCAGCACCATCGGGTAACCGTGGGCTTTTACCGCGCGGGCCATTTCCAGCTTCTGCGCAAAGGCTTTCTTCGAGCCGGCCAACAGGTTGTTTACCTCTTCGTCGCTGGCCTGGAAGCTGATCTGGATATGGTCCAGCCCGGCGTGCTTGAAGTCGGCAATCTTCTGTTCGGTCAGGCCGATACCCGAGGTGATCAGGTTGGTGTAGTAGCCTAGGCGGCGGCCTTCGCCGATCAGTTCGGCGAGGTCCTGACGAACCAGCGGTTCGCCACCGGAAAAACCCAGTTGCGCGGCGCCCATTTCCCGCGCTTCACGCATCACCTTGAACCATTGCTCGGTGTTCAGCTCCTGGCCCTGGGCAGCGAAGTCCAGTGGGTTGGAGCAGTAAGGGCACTGCAGTGGGCAACGGTAGGTCAGCTCGGCCAGCAACCACAGCGGCAGACCGACCTCAGGGGTAGCGGGTACCTCAGGCAAGCTCGATCCAGTGTTCGACACGGGCGACCTCCATGAATTGCTCGATGTCATCCCCAAGTTCGGGTACGCCGGGAAACTGCTCGTCCAGGTTGGCGATGATCGCGGCGACCGTGCGCTGACCATCAATCAACCGGCCGATGGCCGAGGCGCTTTCGTTGAGCTTGATCATGCCCTCCGGGTAGAGCAGCACATGGGCTTTCTGTGCCGGCTCGAACTGGAAGCGGTAACCCGGGCGCCAGCGCGGGGTCAGGTTGCGATCGAAGCTCATAGGGCAATCCCCTTGTGCCAGACCCGTTCACGGGTGACGGTGTGATAGGGCGGGCGGTTCAGTTCGTAGGCCATGCTCATGGCATCGAGCATGCTCCAGAGAATGTCCAGCTTGAACTGGAGAATCTCCAGCATGCGCTGTTGGCCTTCCACTGTAGTGTAGTGCTGCAAGGTGATACTCAGGCCATGTTCGACATCGCGACGGGCCTGGCTCAGGCGTGTTCGGAAGTACGCGTAACCGGCAGGGTCGATCCACGGGTAGTGTTGCGGCCAGCTGTCCAGGCGCGACTGATGGATCTGTGGCGCGAACAGTTCGGTCAGGGAGCTGCTGGCGGCTTCCTGCCAGCAGGCTCGTCGGGCAAAGTTGACATAGGCGTCCACCGCAAAGCGTACACCGGGCAGCACCAGCTCTTGAGAGCGTAGTTGCTCGGGATCAAGGCCAACGGCCTGGCCCAGGCGCAGCCAGGCTTCGATACCGCCATCTTCACCAGGTGCGCCGTCATGGTCGAGCAGGCGTTGAATCCACTCGCGGCGGATCTCGCGGTCCGGGCAGTTGGCCAGGATCGCGGCATCCTTCATCGGGATATTCACCTGATAGTAGAAGCGGTTGGCAACCCAGCCCTGGATCTGCTCGCGGCTGGCCCGGCCTTCATACATGGCCACGTGATACGGGTGATGAATGTGGTAGTAGGCACCCTTGGCCCGCAGGGCTTGTTCAAACTCGGCGGGGGACAGCGCTTTGGCGTCGTTCATGTCAGCTCCTACAACTCGATGCTCATGCCGTCGAAGGCGACTTCGACACCGCGGCGGTTCAGTTCAGCGCGTTCGGCCGAGTCTTCATCCAGGATCGGGTTGGTATTGTTGATGTGGATAAGCACCTTGCGCTGCGTCGGCAGGTGTTCCAGCACTTCAAGCATGCCACCTGGGCCGTTCTGGGCCAGGTGGCCCATTTCCCGACCTGTACGGGTGCCGACACCACGTCGCTGCATCTCATCATCGTCCCATAGGGTTCCGTCGACCAGCAGGCAGTCGGCGCTGGCCATCTTCTCCATCAGCCCGTCATCGACTTGCCCAAGGCCTGGGGCATAGAACAAGGTACCGCCAGTGCGCAGGTCTTCGACCATCAGCCCGAGGTTGTCACCTGGGTGTGGGTCGAAGCGGTGTGGCGAGTAAGGCGGTGCGGCGCTGCGCAGCGGGAACGGGCTGAAGCGCAGGTTAGGGCAGGCGTCGATAACGAAGCTGCCTTCCAGTTCGATACGGTTCCAGACCAGCCCACCGTTCCAGTGGCTGAGCATATTGAACAGCGGAAAGCCGGTGCTCAGGTCCTGATGGACCATGTCGGTGCACCAGACCTGATGGGGGCAGCCTTCGCGAAGGCTGAGCAGGCCCGTGGTGTGATCAATCTGGCTGTCGAGCAGGACGATCGCGTTGATGCCCGTGTCGCGCAGTGCCCGTGCCGGCTGCATCGGGGCAAAGCTTTGCAGTTGGGCGCGGATGTCTGGCGAAGCATTGCAGAGTACCCAGTGGACGCCGTCATCGGACAAGGCGATCGACGACTGGGTTCGCGCCGTGGCGCGCAGGGTGCCATCGCGAAAGCCCTTGCAGTTGTCACAGTTGCAGTTCCACTGGGGGAAACCGCCACCGGCGGCGGAACCGAGAATCTGGATGTACATGGCCACTCCTGCCGCGTCTGAAAATGAAAACGCCCCGGCTGACCGAGGCGTTGTACTGACAGCAAACTCAGCGGTTTGCGAAGTACATGGTCACTTCAAAGCCGATACGCAGATCAGTGTATGCAGGTTTGGTCCACATGGGATTACTCCTTCCGGATAGGTCTGGGGGTTGGTGGCTACTTATTTAGTCCACCCTCGCAATGAAGGGGGTTTGGTGGCCAGGATTGCGCTATCTTACTAAAAAATACGAAGCTGAAAGGTTAAATCTTAGATAAATGCCGTTACCGCTGGCGTAAAAATCAGCATGCATCCTGCCAGGCGGCGGACGGCGCTGGGCCGTTGGCCAAGCATAGCCAACCCTGGTCAACCCGGCGCACCGCCTCGGCGGCGGCTTCGAGTGTTGCCAGGTCTACAGCCTTGATGCGTGCCTGCAACGGCTTCAGTGTCTGCAGGGGATGGCCGGCCAGTTGCGCTTGCCAGGCCCACTCGGCCACATCGCTGTTGCTCATGCTCGATTCAGCGAACTGCGCCGCCAGGGCCTGACGTTGTGCTTCCAGCTCGCTGGCGTGAGTGTTGAGCCAGAGTCCTAGCCCATCAATGAAGGTGTTGATGTGCATGAGGATTTGCCTATGGCTGACCGACGGTGACTGCACGCCGAACAGCAGGCCAGCATGGCCTTGAACCTGACGGAAGGCGCTGAACACGGCATAACCCAATTGCAGTTCGACCCGCAGACGCTGGTAGAAAGGCCCCTGGATCAGGTGTGCCAGCAGGCGTCCTGCAGCCTCATCGGCCACCGGGCAGAACAACAGCAGGGCTTGCTCTGCGCTGTCATCGGTCGAGTGGTACCACTGCCTGCCGCGAATGAGGCGCGGCGTGGTGTGGCTGCCAGCACTGCCGGGAATCGCCAGTGGTTGCCGTTCGGTTGCCGCAAAGCCAGTGGCCAGCCCTTGCCAGCGTGCGCTGCTCCACACGGCCTGAAGCTCTGCGTCGGTGGCTGTTTGCACCTGCGGGGTTGTGTTCCCTCCCCCCAGAACAACCTCCGGCAATTGCCGGAGCAGTTGGCGGATGGGTATCAGTGTCGGTTCCCGGGCTGGGGTCGTGGCCGTCTGCCAGGTACTCGCTGGAGGGCTGCGCAGCACCGCCAGGGCTTGCGTGACAACAGCATTGACGGCACTGGGTGCGCCAGCGCAGCGCAACTGCCAGTAGTGTGCGCAGGCGCTGAATTCCAGCTCTACACAGGCTTGTGCCGCGCGTTCGATGAGCCTTTGCAGGGCACCGTTGAGCCGTGCGTAGAGGTTATCGTGGCCGCGTGAGTCGAGTTGCCAGCGCAGGTACAGGATGCCGGTCTGGCGTGTGCTTGGCAGGGCAGGGTTGTAGACCATGTGGGGGGTGCCCGACGACGCCTGAGTGGCGGCATCAGCGTTCACCAGGAATGGGTTGGGCTCGGGCAACTGCCAGGGCATGAAGGTTTCGAGACGCGGGCATGTGCGAGCCAGTAGCGTGTTGAGCAGGGCGCTCAGCGCTGCACTGTCCGGTGTCCCAGGTGGGTTGCCCGTGCTGTCTTGACGTGCCAGTTGCAGGGCGCCGGCACGCCCTTGCTGGCAGGCCAGGAGTCGGGCGTACTCCTCCACCAGCGGCGTCCGGTCGGCGCTGTTGAAAAAAGCCAGCCAATCAAAAAACAGCCGTTCAACGTCACTGCGATGCTGCTCATCCGTCAGGGTGAACTGCACATGCAGCAGGGCCTGCTGCTCATACTGATACAGCGTTTTGAAACTGAGGCCCGTTATCCAGCCTTTTTCGCGCAACAGTGCGAGCAGGCTGCCGGGTTGGCTGTCCGTCAGCCACGTGCTGAGGAATGCGATTGCGTCCTCGCTACCGGTAGGCAAGCGTTCACAGGCGAACAACAGGTTCAGCAGGCCTGCCGGTTGGGCCGGTGCGCCGCACAGTTGCAGAGGTGTGACGGGTGCCTGGGCTGTCTTCAGCCCGGGATCGAAGGCCTGGCTACAGGCTTCGGCCATTGCCAACAACTCGGTCAGTGGTTGTGGCCCGGCCAGGCTCAAGGTTATTTGCCCTGCCTGGTAGTAGCGTTTGTGGAAGTCCTGCAGTGCCCGTTGAAAGGCGGCCTGCTGTACACCCAGGCTGTAGCGGTTACCGGCATGGAAGGCGCGCAGTGGATGGCCTGCCGATACGCACTGAAGCAGGGTGAATTGTGCCTGCGAGGCGCGGTCGCGGGACCAGGCAATGAACTCGGCGTGCAGCACTTCGCGTTCGCGCAACTGCGCGGCGTGGTCGTCCAGGCGGGGCTGGGCAAGCATGTCGCACAGCCGCTCCAGGGCACCGCTGAATGCCGCGACCGGGACTTCGAAAAAAAACTCAGTGGCCCGTTCCCGCGTGCTTGCATTGACCTGGCCACCGTGGCGTTGCACATAGCGCATCAGGCCGTCTTCAGCCGGGAAGCGGCTGTTGCCGAGAAAAAACAGGTGTTCAAGGAAGTGCGCCAGCCCCGGCCATGCCGTTGGAGCATCGTGGCTACCGGCAGCGACATGCACTGCGGCGGCGCAGCGCTTCAGGTGTGGCGCATGGCGCAGTGTGAGCTGCAGGCCGTTGGCCAAGGTATGGTGTGCAAACGTGGCAGGCATGACGGCTCCAGCAAAACGCGAACCGTCATGCTAGCGGATAACTCAGCCTTTGCGCGGGTCGCCGTACAGCTCGGGGCGCAGGTCGTGCAAATAGGGGGTGTTGGCCCGGCCCTGTACGACCTGTTGGCGATCCAGATCACTGACCAGCAAACAGGCCTCGCGTCCAGCCATGGCCAGGATGCTGCCATCCGGGCCGACGATACTGCTTTGCCCACAGTACTGGATCGCGTCCTCGGCACCGCAGTAGTTGGCGTAAACCAGATAACACTGGTTTTCGTAGGCGCGGGCGCGCACGGTGACCTGGGCGACAAAGTCGTAGGGCACCATGTTCGCGGTCGGCACCAGTATCAGTTCGGCGCCGGCCAGGGCCAGACGTCGTGCGTTCTCCGGGAACTCGATGTCGTAGCAGATCAACAGGCCAAGCTTCCAGCCGTTGAGCTGGACCACCGGGAAGTGGTCCGGGCCCGGGCTGAACATCGCCCGGTCAAGGCCGCCGAACAGGTGCGTCTTGCGGTAGTTGCACAGGCTGCTGCCGTGGGCGTCGATCAGCTGTACTGCGTTGTACAGCCGACCATCATCGGCCCGCTCAGGGTAGCCATAGGCGATGGCAATGCCGTTGCTTTGGGCGATCTCCACCACGGCCATGGCCGAGGGGCCGTCCTCGGCCTCGGCCAGCCGTGCTACAGCGTCGGCGCCGATGTTATAGCCCGTCAGGAACATCTCCGGGCACACCAGCAGTTCGGCGCCCCGGGCAGCAGCGGCCTGCGCTTGCTGATGCAAGCGCTCCAGGTTGCCGGGCACGTCCACTGGTAGCGGCGCACCCTGATACACGGCGATACGCATGGCGGTTCTCTCGTCAGTCGGCCAGGGCAATTGGGCCAATTTCATTGAACACGTCGCCTGGGCCTGGGTTGTCCGGATGGGTGTGGCCACCGAAGTGGGTCATGATACCCCACACCGCATTGAGTGACGTTTGTACCGCCCCTTCTACCCAGGCGGGGGTCCAGGAGACGTCATCACCGGCGATGAACATACCGCGCTGCTCGGCTGGCATGTCCTGCTGCATGAAGTGCGCGTACATCCGCTGGTTGTAGCGGTAGTGGCCGGGCAGAGCGCCTTTGAACGCACCCAGGAAGTGCGGATCGGCTTCCCAGGAAACCGTAATCGGATCGCCGATGATGTGCCCGGCGATGTCCACTTTCGGGTAGATCTTCTTCAGCGCATCCAGTGCCAGTTTCACCCGTTTTTCCACGGGTTGAGGCAGCATTTTCAGGGCATCGCTCATCCACGAATAGGACAGGCAGATCACCCCCGGCTTGTCGTCGCCGTTGTCGAACAGGTAGGTGCCACGGGTGAGGCGGTCGGTCAGGGTCATGCTCATCAGGTCGCGACCGGTTTCCGGGTCCTTGTCCTTCCAGAAGGGGCGGTCGACCATGACGAAGGTCTTCGACGACTGCATGTAGCGTGTGCGGTCCAGGGCCATCCACATCTTCTGCGAGAACAGCGACTCCTCGCATTCGATCTGCGTAGTCAGCAACCAGCTCTGGCAGGTGGTCAGCACTGCTGCGTAGTGACGGGTATCTCCCCAGTTGTCAGTCACCGCCAGGCGACCGTCGCTGGCCCGGGCAATACGTTTGACGCCCGGCCGCGGCGCGCCTCGGTGCAGTGAGCTCAGGCTGGTACCTGCGGGCCAGTGGGCACAGCGCTCAGGAACATGGCGCCAGATTCCCTGCGGCACCTGCTCGACGCCACCGACGATCAAGTGCTGGTGATCGTCGCAGTTGGTCATTACCACGCGGAAGATTTCCAGCATCGAGTTGGGGAAGTCCGAGTCCCAGCCGCCCGTGCCGAAACCGACCTGACCAAAGACTTCTCGGTGCAGGAAGCTGAGCTTGGCGAACGACTTTGAGGTCGCAACGAAATCGTAAAAGGTGCGGTCGTCCCAGAGCGGCACCAGCGTGTTCCAAAGCTCTTTGAGGCGGGGAACATCACGGTCACGGATGGCTTGCTGGATATCCCCAAAGCGCGCGCCGCTTTCCAGGGCGTCGGCCCAGGCATCGGCCACTTCCTGGAACAGCTTGGGCAAATCGGAGAGTTTTTCAGCGTAATGGGTCTGGCCTTCCAGATCGATCACGGTGCTACCGGAAGCTGGGGTCAGCGGGTTGGGGAACGGCTTGGTCTCAAGGCCGAGCTTGTCCACATAGTGATAGAACGCCGTGGAGGACACTGGAAAACGCATTCCCCCCAGTTCTGCAATGATCCCGTCAGTGCCTTCAAAGGCTTGCGAGCGCAGGCGGCCGCCCATCCTCGAGGCTTCGTAAACGACCGGTTTCAGGCCCAGTTTCATCAACTCGTACGCGGCCACCAGGCCAGCGATCCCGGCACCGACAATCGCTACTTCCTCACCCTGTCGCTCGGCCGGGATGCTGCCGAGGCCTGCGGGGTGTTCGATCCAGTCGTCAAAGGCGAAAGGGAAGTCCGGGCCGAAAATAGTGACGGGTTTTTTTCCATCGGCGGGGTGGCGATTGTTCTTGTTCATGATTGACCTTGCCAGGGCTGCGCGGAGTGCGGAGCTTGAGTATAGGAAACTGCCTGGCGGTCATTTTAGAGGGTGTGGATTTCGTTATTAAGATGCAGAGTGTCGTCGTTATGATCTTATTTATGTCATTTAGACGACGATATGCTACAAAGTGACGATCTGTGTGGGCGCCGGCGTGGCTCATGCCATGCCGACCGAGGCGGTCAAATCGGCTGCCCGCGATCCACCTTGCTGCTGAGGATGATCGAGGTGGTGGTTTTCTCCACACCTTCGACGTTGCCGATTTGATCGAGCAATTGGTCCAGTTGCTCCGGTGAGTCGCTGCGAAGCCAGGCCACATAGTCAAACTCGCCACTCACCGCACATAACTGCTGGATCTGGCCCATGGCACTGAGCCGCCGCACCACATCCTTGCCGGAACGTGGCTGCACGGTAATCCCGACATACGCCTGCAAGCCGCCATCAATCACTCGCTGCCCGAGGCGAACACCGTAGCCAGTGATTACCTTGGTTTTCTCAAGGCGAGCCAGCCGTGAGGTGACGGTAGTACGAGCGATGCCCAACTGCCGGGCCAGCGTGGCCACGCCTTCACGGGCGTTGATCTGCAACAGGGCGATGAGTTGACGGTCGATTTCGTCGAGGGCTGCAGCGCGTGTTTCAGGCATGGGGTATCTCGGATACAGGCCCTGGGTCAGGGCTATTGGGCTGGCTGAAAGGCCTTGGTGCCAGGTTAAGGGCACTTGCATCCTGCAGGCTGCCTGCGATGGATGCGGCGGGGTGCCCGCATTTACGCGGTGCTTGCATCACAGGCATGAGCTTATTCGGCTCATGGTGTGAGCCGATTGTGTCGGCTATTCGGCTCACTGTCCAATACCGAGGCCGGGCTGTGTGCGGACAGGCACGCCGTGAGCTTTAGCACGCCAAAGATTGCCGTCATGAACAGCAATGGATGGATGTGCTTGAGGTGGGTTGCCTGCGCAACTCCTTTAGTCGCTACCGAAGGCTGCGCTCGCCGGAGGTGCCGCCGCTGGAGATCGTCGCGAGGCCTTGTGGGCCTCCAGCGCAGACTGCGCAGCGGTGCCTTAATTCAGGTCAGGTAATGCCCTGCTTGTCGGCCAAACCTTAAAAAGGAATAAAGAACACAACCGGCTTGCCGGGGAATTTAACAGGGCGATTTGTTTCGGTCGCAGGAGCTCCTCGTGATTAACGAATTAGCGCAAGCGCACTATATCGTCACTATTGTTCGTCATAATGACCAATAATTCGTCAAATCAATGCACTTTGCGTCTTATCGTCGCACCCGCTTGCTTTTAGACTCTTTTCCCTGCGCGCTCGGCCTTCCTGTTCATCAGGAGCACGAGCTGTTGGGTGTTACCTCTTCCAATGTGACATACGAGCTCCAGGACAGTACTCATGTGTCACAGCGCTCATATTGGTCCTTAGGAATAAAAACAATGACAAAAACATTTCTGACCCTTTCTGCATTGGCTTTGTGTGTGGCTGCCGGCTCTGCGCTGGCCAAGGAGTACAAAGAGTTACGTTTTGGCGTCGACCCTTCCTATGCGCCGTTCGAATCCAAGGCCGCTGATGGAAGCCTGGTGGGTTTCGATATCGACTTGGGCAATGCGATCTGCGCTGAGCTGAAGGTCAAGTGCAAGTGGGTCGAAAGCGACTTCGACGGCATGATTCCCGGCCTCAAGGCCAACAAGTTCGATGGCGTGATCTCTTCCATGACCGTCACACCAGCACGTGAGAAAGTCATCGACTTCTCGAACGAGCTGTTCTCTGGGCCGACTGCGCTGGTATTCAAGAAAGGTGCGGCCTTCGGCAGCGATCCGGCCTCACTGATCGGCAAGAAGGTCGGGTACGAGCAAGGTACCATCCAGGAAGCCTACGCCAAGGCCGTGCTGGACAAAGCCGGGGTAGAGACCCAGGCCTACGCCAACCAGGACCAGGTCTACGCTGACCTGATCTCCGGACGCCTCGATGCCTCAATCCAGGACATGCTGCAAGCCGAACTGGGCTTCCTGAAGTCACCACAAGGCGTCGACTTCCAGGTCAGCGAGCCGGTCGAAAGCCCGCTTCTGCCAGCCAAAACCGCCGTGGGTCTGTCCAAAGGCAACGCCGAACTCCAGGCCTTGCTGAACAAAGGCATCAAGGCTCTGCACGACAATGGCACCTATGCGGCCGTCCAACAGAAGCACTTTGGCAATCTGAATCTCTACAGCGGCAAATAATGACCCTGCGCCCATCTGCGGATGGGCACTTTTTTGATTGATGTAGGGCTGCTCAATGCTAGAAATCCTATTGCAGAATCTCGGACTGTCAGGCTTCAGCCTCAAGGGCTTCGGCCCACTGTTGCTGGAAGGTTCCTGGATGACGGTCAAATTATCCTTTCTGTGCTTGCTGGTAAGCGTTGGCCTGGGCCTGATCGGCGCCAGCGCGAAACTGTCAAACGTCAAACTGCTGAGGGTTACGGCCCAGCTCTACACGACGCTGATTCGCGGTGTGCCGGACCTGGTGCTGATGCTGCTGATTTTCTACAGCCTGCAAACCTGGTTGACCTCGTTTACCGAGTTCATGGGATGGGAATACATCGAGATCAACCCGTTCAGTGCCGGGGTCATTACCCTGGGTTTCATCTACGGGGCGTATTTCACCGAGACCTTCCGTGGCGCCATCCTCGCGGTACCCCGCGGGCAGATGGAAGCCGCTACCGCCTATGGCCTGACCCGAGCTCAGCGCTTCCGCTTCGTGGTGTTCCCGCAAATGATGCGTTTTGCCCTGCCGGGCATCGGTAATAACTGGATGGTGATCCTCAAGGCCACCGCGTTGGTCTCGATCATCGGTCTGGCCGATCTGGTCAAGGTGGCCCAGGATGCGGGTAAAAGCTCCTATCAGTTGTTCTTCTTCCTGGTGCTGGCCGCCTTGATCTATCTGGTGATAACCACCGCTTCGAATTACGTCTTGCGTCGGCTGGATGTCTTCTACGCCGCAGGCACCCGGGAGGCCGTACGATGATCGAACTACTGCAGGAATACTGGCGCCCCTTCCTTTACCAGGACGGCAGCCACATCACCGGGCTGGCCATGACCCTCTGGTTGCTCAGTGCCTCGATTTTCTTTGGCTTCGTGATGTCGGTGCCGTTGTCGATTGCCCGGGTGTCGTCCAATGTATGGGTGCGCTGGCCGGTGCAGTTCTACACTTACTTGTTCCGAGGCACGCCGCTGTATATCCAGTTGCTGATTTGCTACACCGGCATCTACAGCCTGGCTGCGGTGCGCGCCCAGCCGCTACTGGATGCATTCTTCCGCGATGCATTGAACTGCACCATTCTGGCCTTTGCCCTGAACACCTGCGCCTACACCACGGAGATCTTTGCCGGGGCCATTCGCAGCATGAACCACGGTGAAGTCGAAGCAGCCAAGGCCTACGGCCTGACGGGCTGGAAGCTGTACGCCTATGTGATCATGCCGTCGGCCCTGCGTCGCTCGCTGCCTTACTACAGCAACGAAGTGATCCTGATGCTGCACTCGACCACCGTGGCCTTCACCGCGACCATCCCGGACATCCTGAAAGTCGCACGGGACGCCAACTCGGCGACCTTTCTGACCTTCCAGTCGTTCGGCATCGCCGCGTTGATCTACCTGGCAGTCACTTTCTCTCTGGTCGGCCTGTTCCGCCTGGCTGAACGCCGTTGGTTGTCTTTCCTCGGCCCGGCTCACTAATTCAGGATGCTTGTTCATGTACAAACTGACCGTTGAAAACCTGCACAAAAGTTACGGCAACCATGAAGTCCTCAAGGGCGTTTCACTGAACGCCAAAACCGGCGATGTGATCAGCCTGATTGGCGCCAGTGGTTCTGGCAAGAGCACCTTTCTGCGTTGCATCAACTTCCTGGAAACGCCCAACGACGGCGCCATGAGCCTGGATAACCAGCCGATTAAAATGGTCCATGATCGCCACGGCATGCGCGTGGCCGACGCCAATGAACTGCAACGTATCCGTACTCGCCTGGCCATGGTGTTCCAGCACTTCAACCTGTGGAGCCACATGACCGTGCTCGACAACATCACCATGGCCCCACGCCGTGCGCTGGGTGTCAGCAAGAAGGATGCAGAGGAGCGCGCCCGACGTTATCTCGACAAGGTGGGGCTGCCGTCGCGCGTCGCCGATCAATACCCGGCGTTCCTCTCCGGTGGTCAGCAGCAACGCGTTGCCATCGCCCGGGCCCTGAGCATGGAGCCGGAGATCATGCTGTTCGACGAACCGACTTCGGCACTGGACCCGGAGCTGGTGGGCGAAGTGCTCAAGGTGATCCAGGGCCTGGCCGAAGAAGGCCGCACCATGATCATGGTGACCCACGAAATGAGCTTTGCGCGCAAAGTGTCGAACCAGGTGCTGTTCCTGCACCAAGGGCGGGTCGAAGAGCAGGGCGCGCCCGAGGACGTATTGGGTAACCCGCAAAGCGGACGTCTGCAGCAGTTTCTCAGTGGCAACCTGAAGTAAGCCGCAGGGCAGATTCAAGCGTCATCCGTTCTGAAAGTCTTAGACGCAGTCGGCCAGCCATTTTTACGAATGACCGCTTTCCATGTTTCTGAAGGTGTTTTTACGAGGGTTGCCATACGTTCTCCGAGGGACGATCGGTACGGGCTGTACCGACACTGTTCCTCGGGAACGTCTGATTGGGGCGTCAAGACCTGCAGCTGAACTGCAGGTCTTGATTCATATGGTGGGCCCAGCAGGACTCGAACCTGCGACCAAGGGATTATGAGTCCCCTGCTCTAACCAACTGAGCTATAGGCCCTCAGTGGTCGCGGATTATAACGAGGGTTTCCAGGCTGTGCCATCCGAAAGATCTGAAACTGCTATACGAAGAAAGGTCGCGGCAAACTCTTCGGGTGGTAATGGCAAGCTGACGATGTAGCCTTGGATCTGTTCGCAGCCCTCGGCCGCGAGGAAGCGTTGTTGGGCAAGGTTCTCTACGCCCTCGGCAATGATGGTCAGTTGCATGCTGCGGCCCAGGGCGATAATGGCGCGGGCAATCGCTGCGTCATGCGGATCGTCCGGTAGGCCGCGGATGAATGACTGATCGATCTTGAGGATGTCCAGCGGCAGGCGCTTGAGGTAACTGAGCGATGAGTAGCCGGTGCCGAAGTCGTCGATAGCCAACTGTACGCCCAGGCGTTTGAGTTGGTGCAGAATCGCCAGGGCCTCTTCGGCCTGGCTCATGATGAAGTTCTCAGTGATCTCCAACTGCAGGTCGCCCGCGCTGAGGTGGTAGGTATTGAGCAACTGTTCAATACGTTTGACCAGGCTGGGCTGACGTAACTGGGCCCCCGCCAGGTTGATCGACAGTGGGCCGAAGGCGAGGTAGGTCTCTTTCCATTGCTGCATTTGTCGGCAGGCATGTTCCAGCACCCAGTCGCCCAGTTGCAGAATCATGCCGTTCTCTTCTGCCAACGCAATGAAGTGTTCGGGCGGAACATCACCAAAGGTGGGGTTGCTCCAGCGAATCAGGGCTTCGGCACCAATCAGGCTTTGGGTCTTCAGGCTGAACTTAGGCTGGTAGTACAGGCTCAGTTCGTCGCGTTCAATGGCTCGGCGCAGTTCATGCTCCAGAGCGACGCGCGCGCTGGCCTGTGCGGTCAGGTCGCGTGTGTAGGATTCGACGCGGTTGCGGCCCTTGGCTTTGGAACGGTACATCGCGGCGTCGGCGTTTCGGATAAGTGATGCAACGTCGCTGCCGTCCTGTGGATAAAGGCTGGTACCGATGCTGGCGCTGGTGAAGAACTCATGTTCGCCCGCCTGGAAAGGTGCACTGAAGCAATTCAGTAGCTTGGCGGCGATGTGTTCGGCGTCGCTGGGTTGGTGCAGGCCGGGAAGCAGGATGATGAACTCGTCACCGCCCAGGCGGGCGACGGTGTCGATATCCCGCACTTGCTCCTTCAGGCGATGGGCGATGCCTTTGAGCAGCAGGTCGCCGACCGGGTGACCAAGGCTGTCGTTGATGTGCTTGAAGCGGTCCAGGTCGAGAAACAGCACGGCTCCCTGAGCCTTGGAGGTTTGTGTGCAGCTCAAGGCGGCCTGTAGCCGGCTTTCAAACAGGGTACGGTTGGGCAGGCCGGTCAGTGGATCATGGTGCGCCTGATAGTCGAGCTTGGCCTGGGCATGTTTGATGCTGGAGATGTCGGCGAATACTGCCACGAAGTGGGTGATTTCCCGGCCGCTATTACGTACGGCACTGATGGTCAGCCAGCCTGGGTACACTTCGCCGTTCTTGCGGCGGTTCTGAATTTCGCCTTGCCAGTGGCCTTCGGCGGTCAGTTGGTGCCACATGGCCGCGTAGAAGGCGCTGTCGTGCTGGCCAGAAGCGAGCAGGCGCGGTGTCTGTCCCAGCGCCTCGAATTCGCTGTAGCCGGTGATCTCGCTGAAAGCCCGGTTGACCGCACTGATACGCTGCTCGGTATCGGTGATCAGCACGCCCTCGGCCGTATTCTCGAAGACAGTGGCCGCCAGTTGCAGTTTTTCCTGCATCAGGTGGCGCTCGGTAATATCGCGCGCGATGGTTAGCATGCACTCTTCGCCGGCGATGGGCAGTGGCCGCGCTGAGAGTTCACACAGGCGAATCTGCCCGTCGCTGCGGCGAATATGGCAGGTGTAGTCGCGCACGAAGCCGTCCCTTTCCAGCAGTTCCAGCAGGCGTTTGCGTTCATTGAGGTCAACCCAGATGCCCAGGTCAATCGATGTGCGGTCCAGCGTCATGCTCAGGTCATAGCCTGTCAGGCGGCAGAACCCTTCGTTGACTTCAATCAGCCTGCCGTCTCGCTGGCGCGACAGAAGAAGCCCGTCGGGTGAGGCATGGAAAGCCTTGGCGAACTTCTCTTCGGATGTTTGCAGCTGATCCTGGGCTTCCTTGAGTTGGCTGATGTCGCGTACGGCCACCACCAGGGCAGGCGTGCTATCCAGCTGGAAGGCCTCGACCGAGGTCAGCCCGGTAAACACCTGGCCATTGCGACGTTTGAACAGCATCTCAAGGTTGCGCACCTTTCCGGCCTGCAGGCGCCGCAGTAATTTGGGGCCTATGCCTTCGATGCCCCAGATGTTCAACTCGGTGGCGGTCTTGCCGATGACGTGTGCCGGGCTCAGGCCAAGCTGCTCCTCGAAGGCTTCGTTGACTTCAAGCAGGCAGCCGTCGCTGAGGCGGGCGATAACCAGGATGTCTGGGCACTGCTGGAACACTGAGGCGAACTTTTGCTCAGAAAGGCGCAGGGCCAGTTCGGTATTCTTGGCTTCACTGATGTCTATCATCAAGCCGCGCATGACCGGCTTGTGCCCGTGTTCGATCAGGCTGACGATGTCGCGCACCCACAGGCTACGCCCGTCGGCAGTGATCACCCGGTAGTCGAGGCTGTGATCGCGTCCTGCAGCGGTCTCGCTGTCACAGTAGGCCTGTGCCCAAAGCGCGTCGTCGGGGTGCAGAATGCTGTTCCAGAAGCCGGGCTTGAGCCAGTCGCTGAGTGGATAGCCCAGCAGGTTTTCTGCATGGGGCGAGACGTAGCTGTAGGTGAAATCTTCGGTGTCGGCTTCCCAGGCGATGGCCGAAAGGCTCTCGATCAAGCCGCGGTAGTGGTATTCGCTGCTACGCAACTCCTGTTCAAGGGCGATGCGTCTGGAAATCTCGGAGCTGAGTCGGCGGTTGCTCCAGATGACCACCGCCAGGATGGTGAGCAGCACCAGGATCCCTGGCAAGCCATACATCAGCAGGTCGTACCAGCCTGTGCGGCGATCCAACACCTTGCCGACCCAGCGCTCCTGGATATTGCTGATCTCGCCAGGGCTCATGTCGGCCAGGACTTTGTCGAGGATTGCGACGAGTATTTTATCCTCGCGTGGCACGGCCATTGCCAACTGGTAGCGATAGGGGGTTTCCCCGCTGACATACAAGCCTTCAAGCTTCTGCTGGCGCAGGCTCCAGATACTTGATGCCAGGTCGCCGACCACCGCATCGACCTGGTCTGTCGCCAGGGCTTGCAAGGTCGAGCTGACGTTGGGCAGGGCGACCAGATTGAGGTCGGGGTGATGGGTGCGTAACAGTTCGTGGGGGGCGTAGTTCTCAACCACGGCGACTTTCAGGCCATAGAGGTCTTTCAGGTCGTGGGGTTGCGCGCCGCCCTGATGGGCAAGAATGACAATCGGAAAATCCAGGTAGGGGCGCGTAAAGGACAGGTAGCTTTGTCGTTCAGGCGTCGACATGATGCCTGGCAACAGATCCAGTTTGCCGTTTCGAGCCTCCTCCAGTACTGCAGTCCAACTGATCGGTTCGATCGGTTTGAATGCGACCCCCAGGCGATCCTCGAGCAAGGTGATGTAGTCGGCGGCCAGTCCCTGGTAGCGACCCTCCTGGTCCCGGTATTCAAAGGGTGGCCAGGAAGCATCGACGCCTAGGCGCAGTTGCGGGTGCGCACTGAGCCAGGCTTGTTCTTCGTCTGTCAGGGTCAAGGCGCCGGCCGTTGCACTCCAGAGAAGCTGGAGCAGCAACAGGATGGCCGGCAATCTGAGCATAGCGGCCTCGTCACACAGGTAGTCTGATTCGAGTGTAGACGGCGCTTTTGCCTAGGGGATAGTGGCGAAAGTCTTAAATGCAGATGCCATGAAAAGAAAAACCCCGGCGCGAGGGCCGGGGTTTGTCATCACTCGTCGAGGAAGGAGCGCAGATGCTCGCTTCGCGTCGGGTGGCGCAGCTTACGCAGTGCCTTGGCTTCAATCTGACGGATCCGCTCACGGGTCACGTCGAACTGCTTGCCGACCTCTTCGAGGGTGTGGTCGGTGTTCATGTCGATACCGAAACGCATGCGCAGCACTTTGGCTTCGCGTGCGGTCAGGCCGGAGAGCACGTCACGGGTTGCTTCCTTGAGGCTTTCGACAGTGGCCACATCAATTGGCGACTGCATGGTCGAGTCCTCGATGAAGTCGCCCAGATGCGAGTCTTCGTCGTCACCGATCGGGGTTTCCATGGAGATCGGCTCTTTGGCGATCTTCAATACCTTGCGGATCTTGTCCTCAGGCATTTCCATGCGCTCACCCAATTCCTCCGGCGTCGGCTCGCGCCCCATTTCCTGCAGCATCTGCCGGGAAATACGGTTGAGCTTGTTGATCGTTTCGATCATGTGTACCGGGATACGGATGGTGCGAGCCTGGTCGGCAATGGAACGGGTAATCGCCTGACGGATCCACCAGGTGGCGTAGGTCGAGAACTTGTAGCCGCGACGGTATTCGAACTTGTCCACCGCCTTCATCAAGCCGATGTTGCCTTCCTGGATCAGATCGAGGAACTGCAGGCCACGGTTGGTGTACTTCTTGGCAATGGAGATCACCAGACGCAGGTTGGCCTCGACCATTTCCTTTTTCGCGCGGCGGGCCTTGGCCTCACCGATCGACATGCGACGGTTGATGTCCTTGATTTCGGCAATCGTCAGACCGGTTTCTGCTTCCAGGTCTACCAGCTTCTGCTGGCAACGCACGATGTCGGCGTCCAGGCGGCCCAATGCTTCAGCCCACTTGGTGCTGCGCTTGGCAAGATCGCCGCTCCAGGTCAGGTCGACTTCGTTGCTTGGGAACATGCGCAGGAAGTCGGCACGTGGCATACGTGCATCACGTACGCACAGCTGCATGATTGCGCGTTCCTGGGCCCGCAGGCGTTCCAGGGCGCTACGTACACGCTCGACCAGTACTTCAAACTGTTTTGGAACCAGTTTGATCGGCATGAACAGCTCGGCCAGTTGCAGCAGTTCGGCGATGCCTTGCTTGCTGTTTCGACCGTGCTTTTTCAGCACCTTGACCGTTGCTTCGAGCTGCTCGGCCACAGCGCCGAAACGCTGGCGAGCCACTTCCGGGTCCGGACCGCTTTCGGTCTCTTCCTCGTCGTCGGAGGCTTCGGCAGCCTCTTCCTCGTCGTCATCAGCGACCGCAGCCGGAGCGGCTTTGGTGTCGACCGGTGGCGGCATTTCGGCCGGCGCGGCGATGCCGTCATCCGGGTCGATGTAGCCACTGAGCACGTCGGACAGACGGCCGCCTTCGGCGGTTACACGGTCGTATTCGCTGAGGATGTAGTCGACAGTACCCGGGAAGTGGGCAATCGCACCCATGACTTCACGGATGCCTTCCTCGATGCGCTTGGCGATTTCGATTTCGCCTTCACGGGTCAGCAGCTCAACCGTACCCATTTCGCGCATGTACATGCGCACTGGGTCGGTAGTGCGACCAATGTCGGTTTCCACAGCTGCCAACGCGGCGGCCGCTTCCTCGGCGGCGGCTTCGTCGGTATCGGCTTCGGCCAACAAAAGGGCATCCGCATCCGGAGCACTCTCGAATACGTTGATCCCCATGTCGTTGATCATGCGGATGATGTCTTCCACCTGCTCCGGATCTGAAATATCCTCTGGCAGGTGGTCGTTGACCTCCGCGTAAGTCAGGTAGCCCTGCTCACGACCGCGGGTGATCAACTCTTTGATGCGAGACTGCTGTTGCGCTTTTCCGGACATAACACCCTATCCACTGAAGGTCTTGGCGGGCAAAAAAACAAGCCGAGGATTATACCCGAGCATGGACCTCACGCGCCAGTTGAGGTCGGGTTTTGTGCGGGAACATTACGGCTTAACAGGTCGCGCAGCTGATTTTTTTCCTCTGCGCTCAGTTCACTTTGACGTGCTTTCCTGAGCAAATGTTCCAGGCTGCGCTCGCGTTGGCGAGCGGACAAGCTAGTTATAGTGTCGAAAAACTGTTGTTCAAGGTTGTCGGCATCGATCAACCATTCCTTTTCTGCCAGCGCTCGCAGCAAGCGGCCTTGTTCTGTGCCGTGCCAGCGTGCGATCAGCTGTAATGAGCGTAGCTCAGGATTTTTCTGCAAGGCCTCAAGCAGCGCCACCAGTAGCTGAGCGTAATGGTGCTCTTCGGCAGCGAAGTGGCTGGCGTCCTCGACTTTTTTGGCCAGTCGCGGGTGGTGCAGCAGTGTACGCAGAGC
Source organism: Pseudomonas sp. AL 58 (assembly GCF_036348395.1). Classification (NCBI taxonomy): domain Bacteria; kingdom Pseudomonadati; phylum Pseudomonadota; class Gammaproteobacteria; order Pseudomonadales; family Pseudomonadaceae; genus Pseudomonas; species Pseudomonas sp. AL 58. The sequence continues at coordinate 48,480 of NZ_JAZBQR010000007.1, read as the reverse complement.
GCTCAGCGTAGGTGGCTCGACGGCGGTCGGTACCCGTGGCGGCGCCTCTTGATTGCGGCCATTGCGCTCCCATGGCTTGCCTTTCTTGTCCCAGGGCTTGCCGTCCCACTTCTTTTTCTGGCCACCCTTGTTCGGTGTCCACTGCTGCTGTGGTGGCGTGTATTCGGCCTGATGAAAATCATTGTAATCGGGTGTGTAGTCGGGCATCGCACCGTAGTCGATGCCCGGGTCGTAGCTGGGCGGCGCTTCGGTGGGCGCACTGTGCGACAGCTGCTCGACCTGCTCGCTATTGAGGCCGGTAATTTCCTTCAGCCGATTACGCATCAGGGCGCGCAGGTTTGCACCGGGCACTTTGTCGATCAGCGGTGCGGCGAGGGTGGCCATGTGGGCCTTGCCTTCGAGCGAGCGCGGGTCGGCCTCTTCGGTCAGTCGTTGAAAAAAGTAATCGGCAAGCGGTTGAGCGTGCTGGTTGATCCGTGCGCGGAAGGCGTCTGTGCCTTCGGCGCGAATCAGGGTGTCAGGGTCTTCACCTTCGGGCAGGAACAGGAAGCGTGCCTTGCGACCATCCTGCAGGCTCGGCAGTGCAGCTTCCAGTGCGCGCCAGGCGGCATTGCGGCCAGCCTGGTCGCCGTCGAAGCAGAACAGCACGCTGGGCACCACGCGGAACAGGCGCTTGAGGTGTTCTTCGCTGGTGGCTGTGCCCAGGGTGGCTACGGCATTGCGCAGGCCTTGCTGGGCCAGGGCGATGACGTCCATGTAGCCTTCTACGACGATAATTTCATCGAGATTGCGGTTGAACTTGCGCGCTTCGTAGAGCCCGTACAGCTCCTGGCCTTTGTGGAATACAGGCGTCTCCGGGGAGTTCAGGTACTTGGGCTTGTCGTCCCCCAGCACGCGGCCACCAAAGGCGATGACGCGGCCCCGGCTATCGCGGATCGGGAACATGACGCGATCGCGGAAGCGGTCATAGCGTTTGCCGGTTTCGGCGTTCTCGATCAACAGCCCGGCGTCGATCATGGCTTTTTGCTGCAGTGTATCGCTGCTGAGGTGCTTGAACAGGTTGTCCCAGCCGGGCGGGGCGAAGCCCAGGCCGAAGTCACGGGCAATTTCACCGGACAGGCCACGCCCTTTGAGGTATTCGACTGCTGATTTGCGCGTCGGGTGGCTTTTCAGGGCCTGGCGGTAGTACTCCGCGGCGGCTTCCAGCAGTGGATAGAGCGGTGAATCGGTCGGTTGCCGGGGCTTGTGCCCGCGCTGGCCTTCTTCGCGTGGCACTTCCATGCCGGCCGCTTTGGCCAGTTCCTCGACAGCCTGGGGAAAGTCCAGGTTGTCGTGGTCCATGATGAAGCCCAGGGCGTTGCCACCAGCGCCGCAGCCAAAGCAGTAGTAGAACTGCTTGTCGGGGCTGACGCTGAAAGAAGGGGTCTTCTCTTTATGGAACGGGCAGCAGGCGGTGAGGTTCTTGCCGGCTTTTTTCAGTTGGACGCGTGAACTCACCACATCGACGATATCGGTGCGGTTGAGGAGGTCGTCAATGAAACTTTGGGGTATCAGCCCGGCCATGGCACTCTCATCATCAGGCGATAAACCAGTGTAATCGCTAATGCTGCGGGAACGGCTGCGCATTCGAGCGTGGTCGAATGTTCATAACACAAGTGTGGAAGAGTGTGCTCGCCTGCAGCCCGTGAGGACTCGTCAGTGTTGACGTGCACAGCTGGCGTGATGCCAGTTCTGACGATTGGAAGGCCTGCTTCAACCGACGAGCGGTTTCTGCAGCTCAGGTGTTTAGGCCTGAGTAAAACATCATCTGCCGACAACCCGGCGTTTAGACCGGGTTAGGCAGAAGCGTGGTCGAACGTCTGTATTAGTACAGACGAACGGCGCGGCGCTGCTCGCGCTGGACTTTCTTGGCGTGACGCTTAACTGCAGCAGCAGCCTTGCGCTTACGCTCGGAAGTCGGCTTCTCGTAAAATTCGCGGCTACGAACTTCAGCCAGTACACCGGCTTTTTCGCAGGAGCGCTTGAAACGACGCAGAGCTACGTCGAAGGGTTCATTCTCTTTAACTTTGACGGCTGGCATCCAGAGCTACCTTCATTTAGTACCGGGGCAACGTACTCGTGGCAAAAATGTGCGCTGGAGAACGTCGGTTTTTAAGGGTTGCGGATGTTAACCCTTAGACGCTCGGAATGCAAAGCCTCTGATCGAAAACCGCTGGTCGGCATCGGGTGCGGGGACTATCATGCGCGCCTTCGAATTCAGCCTATACAAGGCATAGACCCATGCTAGTACTGGGATTGGAAACATCCTGCGACGAAACCGGCGTCGCATTATACGACAGTGAGCGCGGTTTGTTGGCCGACGCGCTGTTCAGTCAAATCGACCTTCACCGTGTCTACGGCGGGGTGGTGCCCGAGCTTGCCTCGCGTGATCACGTCAAGCGCATGCTGCCGTTGATCCGGCAGGTGCTGGCCGAGGCCGACTGTGTCGCGACCGAGATCGATGCCATCGCGTATACGGCAGGCCCCGGGCTTGTCGGTGCGTTGCTGGTGGGTGCCTCCTGCGCCCAGGCCCTGGCGTTTGCCTGGGGCATCCCGGCGTTGGGCGTACACCATATGGAAGGCCATCTGTTGGCGCCGATGCTGGAGGCCCAGCCACCGGAGTTCCCGTTCGTCGCCTTGCTGGTTTCGGGTGGCCACACCCAACTGGTCCGGGTGGATGGTATCGGTCGCTACGAACTGTTGGGCGAGAGCCTGGATGACGCAGCAGGTGAGGCGTTCGACAAGACCGCCAAGCTGATCGGCCTGAACTATCCGGGCGGGCCGGAGATTGCCCGCCTTGCCGCTCAGGGTGTACCGGGACGCTTTGTCTTCCCGCGGCCTATGACTGATCGTCCGGGCCTGGATTTCAGCTTCAGCGGCCTGAAAACCTTTGCCCTCAACACCTGGCAGCAATGCCAACGCGCTGGGGACGACGGTGAGCAAACCCGTTGCGACATCTCGCTGGCCTTCCAGCAGGCAGTGGTGGAGACTTTGACAATCAAGTGCCGGCGTGCCTTGAAGCAAACCGGCCTCAAGCGGCTGGTGATTGCCGGTGGGGTGAGCGCGAACAAGGCCTTGCGTGCGTCGTTGGAAGACATGCTGGCCGGGCTCAAAGGCAATGTGTATTACGCGCGCCCAGCATTCTGTACCGATAACGGGGCGATGATTGCCTATGCCGGCTGCCAGCGTTTGGCCGCCGGGCAGCACGAAAGCCTGGCAATTACAGTGCAGGCGCGTTGGCCGATGGAGCAGTTGCCAGCGCTTTGAAGCTGAAAGCCATTCATGTTTCAGGTTCAGAAGTGTCGTTCGCGCCCGGCGAAAAGGTCGCGTAGATTGCCGCGATGGCGCCAGACGATCAGTATCGTCAGTACGCTTATCGGCAGCAGTGCCTCAGGTTCGCGCCAGGCCAGCAAGGGCAGGGTGAGCGGTGTGGCGATCAACGCGGCCAGCGAGCTGGTACGGGTCAGGCGGAAGGTAAGCAGCCAGGCACTGATGGCCAGTAGAGCAGCCGGCGGGTAGAGGCCAAGGAGCATGCCGGCGGCAGTGGCAACGCCCTTGCCGCCACGAAAGCGAAAGTACACCGGGAACAGATGGCCGATGACGGCGTACAGGCCGATCCAGGCTTGTTGTTGCAAGCCAAAGCCCAGCGCTTGCGCGATCAGTACGGGCAGCAGGCCTTTGCAGAGATCGCCGAGCAGGGTCAGGATGGCGAGTTTTTTCCCCGCCAGGCGCAGCATGTTGGTCGCGCCGGCGTTGCCTGAACCGCTCATGCGCGGGTCGGGGCAGCCGTTCAGGCGGCTGAGTAGGATGGCAAAGGACAGCGAGCCGAGCAGGTAGGCGAGCAATGCCAGTAACCAAAACATGCTAACTATTCCGGGCGAGGACGCCCTGATTCTAACGGCGCAAGGCGCCCTTGTCGTGCAGCGGAGAAAAGTGCTTGGACAGAGTGTTCATCGAAGGGCTGGAAGTCGATACCGTCATCGGTGCTTACGATTGGGAGCGCGGTATTCGCCAGTGCTTGCGGCTGGACCTGCGATTCGCCTGGGACAATCGCCCGGCAGCCGCAGGTGATGACCTGACGCTGGCCCTCGATTACGCCAGTGTGTCGGCGCGCATCCAGGCTTTTGCCGAGCAGGCGCAGTTCCAACTGGTGGAAACCTTTGCCGAGCGCTTGGCCAAGGTGCTGATGGACGAATTTCAGATTCCCTGGCTGCACCTCAAGCTGACCAAGCCCGGCGCCGTCCCGGAAGCCAGCGGGGTGGGTGTGGAGATTGAGCGCGGATGTCTCTGACCACGGTTTACCTTGGGCTTGGTAGCAATACCGAGCGAGAACGGCATTTGACCGCAGGGCTTGATGCGCTGGCATCGTTCCTTGTGGACATGCATTGTTCAGCGGTGTTCGAGAGCCAGGCGGTGGGCATCAAGAGTGGCCCGTTCTTCAATCTGGTGGTGGTAGCGAAGACCGATTTGCCGCTGACGGAGCTGGATCGTCGGTTGAAGTTCATTGAGGCCGACAACGGTCGCTATGCGCCTGAGCGCAAAGGCCTGCCGCTGGATATCGATGTGCTGCTGTACGGCGATCTGGTCGGTAATTTCGATGGTCTGGTGCTGCCGCGTGCCGAAATTCTGAAAAATGCCTTCGTGCTCTGGCCATTGTCGCTGATTGCCCCCGAACTGGTTCATGTGGAGGTCGGTAAGACCATGGCTCAGTTATGGGCCGATTCGCATATCGAACAGGTGTTGGCGCCTGTACCGTTCGAGTGGCGTGGTCAGCAGCTGACGCGTCAGGACAGCCTTGGCGGCGATGCAAGCGCCGCCAAGGCTGATCAGGCGTGCTAGTGTGCGGCCGCGTCCTTGTAGGCCTTCAGCGCCTTCAGTCGCTCTGATTTAAGTGCATCACCCAAGGCTTGTCCCGTCAGGCCTTGCTGCACTAATGGCTGGACTGCGACCGCGCGTGCTGCAGCAGCCGCCCCACGCAGGTAATCCGCTTGTGGGTAGGCTCGCTGCTCCAGCCCAAGGCGCCCACGGGCGTCCATTTCGCAGGCCGCGATGAACTCCTCAAAACGCTGTGGGCGGCGATACACATCGAAGCTCTGCAACAGCTCCAGCAGGGTCGACGCCTTGAGCTCCAGAGCTCGGTGGCTGTGGGTGTGGTACTCGCCGACCAGTATTGCCAGTTCCTGGCAGTCTCGCGGTGCCTTGAAGCGTTGGTTGACCGCTTTGATCAAGGGCCGCCCGCGATGCTCGTGGGCAATGTGCTGTGGCCATTGCGCTTCAGGGGTCAGGGCTTTGCCCAGGTCGTGCAGCAGGCAAGCCCAGCGCACGCTGAGGGGCTGTTGATGCACGGCCGCCTGTTCCAGTACGGCGAGGGTGTGCAGGCCGGTGTCGATTTCCGGGTGGTGTGCAGCCGGCTGCGGTACACCGAACAACGCATCGACCTCGGGCAGCAACTCCTTCAGCGCACCACACGCCCGGAGCACCTCAATGAAGACCTGTGGCTGGTCTTCCATCAGTGCGCGGGAGATTTCCTTCCAGCTGCGTTCTGCCGTAAGGGCCTGGAGTTCCCCGGAGGCGCTGAGTTGGCGCATCAGTTCAAGGGTTTCCGGAGCCACCGTGAAGCCCAGGTAGGCATACCGCGCGGCGAAGCGGGCTACACGTAATACGCGCAGGGGATCTTCGGCGAACGCCGGGGAAACATGGCGTAAGATGCGTGCTTCGAGATCGCGGATGCCGTTGTAGGGGTCAAACACCTGGCCGTGTTCGTCCTCGGCGATGGCATTGATGGTCAGGTCGCGGCGGATGAGGTCTTCTTCAAGGGTGACCTCGGGGCTTGCGTGAAAGGTGAACCCGCCATAGCCACGCCCGCTCTTGCGCTCCGTGCGTGCCAGCGCATATTCCTCGCCGCTGCGTGGATGCAGGAAAACCGGAAAGTCGGCGCCGACCGGGCGATAGCCCAAGGCTTGCATCTGCTCGACTGTCGCGCCCACTACCACCCAGTCGATATCTGTTACGGGCCTGTTGAGCAGGCGGTCACGTACCGCGCCGCCGACCTTGTAGATGTGCATTAAAAAACCTCCGTTGATGCCACAGGATACCCTGTCCGGCAGCAACGGAGGCTGGCTTCGCTACAGGTGTACGACGGCCAGGTCGAGGCGACCGTAATCGCCGTCCGAGTGTTCGCCTTTGGGCGGCACATGGTGGGTTTTGACGATCTGGTCGCCCTGCAGGGTTTCCAGGTGGATATCGAAGCCCCAGAGACGGTGCAGGTGTTTGAGTACTTCTTCGGTGGAGTCCCCCAGGGGTTTTCGGTCGTGCTGCTGATGGCGCAGGGTCAGCGAGCGGTCGCCTCGCCGGTCAATGCTCCAGATCTGCACGTTGGGCTCGCGGTTGCCCAGGTTGTATTGGGCGGCCAGGGTTTCACGAATGGTCCGGTAGCCGGCTTCGTCGTGGATCGCGGGCACCAGCAGGTCGTCGCGTTGGTCATCGTCAAGGATGCTGAACAGCTTGAGGTCGCGGATGACCTTGGGCGACAGGTACTGCAGGATGAAGCTCTCGTCCTTGAAGCTGCTCATGGCGAACTTGATGGTCGAGAGCCAGTCGCCACCCGCGATGTCGGGGAACCAGCGACGGTCTTCTTCCGTGGGGTTTTCACACATGCGGCGAATATCGCGGTACATGGCAAAGCCCAGGGCATAAGGGTTGATGCCGCTGTAGTAGGGGCTGTCGAAACCTGGCTGGAATACCACGCTGGTGTGCGACTGGAGGAACTCCATCATGAAGCCGTCGGTCACCAGCCCTTCGTCGTACAGGTCGTTCATCAGGGTGTAGTGCCAGAAGGTAGCCCAGCCTTCGTTCATCACCTGGGTTTGCCGTTGTGGGTAGAAGTACTGGGCGATCTTTCGCACGATGCGCACCACTTCACGCTGCCAGGGCTCAAGCAGCGGTGCATGCTTCTCGATGAAATACAGGATGTTCTCCTGTGGCTCGGCCGGGAAGCGTGCGTTGTCTCTGTCGCTGTTCTTGTCACTGTTCTTGGGTATGGTGCGCCACAGGTCGTTGATCTGTTTCTGCAGGTGTTCTTCACGGTCCTTTTGCCGGCGCCGTTCTTCTTCGGCAGAGATCGGGTAGGGGCGTTTGTAGCGGTCTACACCGTAGTTCATCAGGGCATGGCAGGAATCGAGCAGGTCTTCCACGGCATCAATGCCATGCCGCTCCTCGCACTGGGTGATGTACTGCTTGGCGAACACCAGGTAGTCGATGATCGAGCTGGCGTCAGTCCAGGTGCGGAACAGGTAGTTGCCCTTGAAAAAGCTGTTGTGGCCATAGCAGGCATGGGCCACCACCAGCGCCTGCATGCAGATGGTGTTTTCTTCCATCAAGTAGGCGATGCACGGGTCGGAGTTGATGACGATCTCGTACGCCAGGCCCATCTGGCCGCGGCTGTAGGACTTCTCGGTGCTGAGAAAGTGTTTGCCATACGACCAGTGGTGGTAGCCCAGCGGCATGCCGACCGAGGCATAGGCGTCCATCATCTGCTCGGCGGTGATCACCTCGATCTGGTTGGGGTAAGTGTCCAGGGCATAGCGCTCTGCCAGGCGGCCGATCTCACGGTCATAGGCCTGGATGAGTTCGAACGTCCATTCGGACCCCGTGGAAATGGGTTGGCGCTTCTGTTCTCTGGCGGTCATGTCACTAACCTGCGCTGGAAGAGTTCACGGAAGACCGGATAGATATCACCGGCCGATACCAGTTGTTGCTGGGCGAATGTGTCGGGGAAGGACTCGCCGATGCGCTCATACTCGAACCACAGGGCCTGGTGCTCGCGTGGGGTAATCTCGACGTACGTGTAGTACTGCACGAAGGGCATGATCTGCTTGCTGAGGATCTCGCGGCAGATCGGCGAGTCATCATTCCAGTTGTCGCCGTCCGAGGCCTGGGCGGCGTAGATGTTCCACTCGTTGGCCGGATAACGTTCGGCCATGATCTCCTGCATCATTTTCAGGGCGCTGGAAACGATGGTGCCGCCCGTCTCCCGTGAATAGAAAAACTCTTCCTCGTCCACTTCGCGGGCACTGGTGTGGTGGCGGATGAACACGACTTCGATCTTGTCGTAGTTACGCTTGAGGAACAGGTACAGGAGGATGAAAAAGCGTTTGGCGATGTCCTTGGTTGCCTGGGTCATGGACCCGGAAACGTCCATCAGGCAGAACATCACGGCTTTTGAGCTTGGGTTGGGCTGTTTGACCAGCAAGTTGTACTTGAGGTCGAAGGTATCAAGGAAGGGGACGCGATGAATGCGCGCACTCAATCGCTCTATTTCCGCTTCTATGGCTTGAATGTCGCCGAAATTGTCAGGTTCTTCCTGTTTCAGTCGGGCAAGTTCTTCCTGAGCCTCGCGCAGTTTGGCGCGGCTGCTGCCAGACAGGGCAATACGCCGTGCATGGGCAGAACGCAATGTGCGAATGATGTTGATGCGTGACGGGTTGCCTTCGTTGCTGATACCGGCGCGTACGGTTTTGAAGGTGTCGGTACCGGCCAGGTGACGCTTGACCAGGTTGGGCAACTCGAGATCCTCGAACATGAATTCGAGAAACTCTTCCTGGGTGATCTGGAAGACGAACTCGTCCATGCCTTCGCCGGAGTTACCGGCCTTGCCGCGTCCACTGCCGCCACCGCCGCCTTGAGGGCGGGCGATATGTTCGCCAGCGGTAAACTCCTTGTTGCCGGGGTGGACGACGGTCTGCTTGCCGCCGCGGCCATGGTGCAGCACCGGCTCGTCAATATCGCGCCCGGGAATACTGATCTGCTCGCCGTGCTCCATATCGGTAATGGAGCGGCGGCTTACGGCCTCCTCGACGGCTTTCTTGATGTGGTCGCGGTAGCGCCGCAAGAAGCGCTGGCGGTTAACCGTGCTCTTGTTCTTGCCGTTCAGACGTCGGTCGATCACATAGCTCATGACTGCTCCTTATGAAGCCGTCTTGGAAAACCTTTGGCGGGTCAATCGGCCAGAACATCCGAAACGGACTGCTCGGGTACGCACTGAGTGTGGCTGAACCACGCCGCCAGCTTTCCGACAACTTCCCTCAAGCCTGTGTAGCAGATATTGCTGACACAGGCTCTGGGCTAACGACAACCGGTGCTCCGGTTGCGGGTTATTGTGACTTTCTGACCCGCAGGTACCACTCGGAGAGCAGCCGGACTTGCTTGTCGGTGTAACCGCGTTCCACCATCCGTGTGACGAAGTCGTTGTGCTTTTGTTGATCCTCTTTGCTGGCTTTGGCGTTGAAGCTGATGACAGGCAGCAGGTCCTCGGTGTTGGAGAACATTTTCTTCTCGATGACCACACGCAGCTTCTCGTAGCTGAGCCAGGTCGGGTTCTTGCCGTTGTTGTTGGCCCGGGCGCGCAGCACGAAGTTCACGATCTCGTTGCGGAAATCCTTCGGATTGCTGATGCCGGCCGGTTTTTCGATCTTCTCCAGCTCCTCGTTGAGGGCAATGCGGTTGAGGATCTCGCCGGTTTCCGGATCGCGGTACTCCTGGTCCTGAATCCAGAAGTCGGCGTAGAGCACGTAGCGGTCGAAGATGTTTTGACCGTACTCGCTGTAGGACTCCAGGTAAGCGGTCTGGATTTCCTTGCCGATGAACTCGATGTAGCGGGGCGCCAGGTACTCTTTCAGGTAGCGCAGGTAACGCTCGCGCACTTCAGCTGGGAACTGTTCCTGTTCGATCTGCTGCTCCAGCACATACAGCAGGTGTACCGGGTTGGCGGCGATTTCGTGTGGGTCGAAGTTGAAGACCTTGGACAGGATCTTGAAGGCAAAACGGGTTGAAAGGCCGTTCATGCCTTCATCGACCCCAGCCGCGTCGCGGTATTCCTGGATCGACTTGGCCTTTGGATCGGTGTCCTTGAGGTTTTCGCCGTCATAGACGCGCATCTTCGAGTAGATGTTGGAGTTCTCTGGCTCCTTGAGGCGCGACAATACGGTGAACTGGGCAAGCATCTTCAGGGTGTCGGGCGCGCAATGGGCCTTGGCCAGGGAGCTGTTGAACAGGAGTTTGTCGTAGATCTTGATCTCATCGCTGACGCGCAGGCAGTACGGCACCTTGACGATGTAGATCCGGTCGATGAACGCCTCGTTGTTCTTGTTGTTGCGGAAGCTGTGCCATTCCGATTCGTTGGAGTGGGCCAGCAGGATCCCGGAGTAGGGGATCGCGCCCAGGCCTTCGGTACTGTTGTAGTTACCTTCCTGGGTTGCGGTAAGCAACGGGTGCAGGACCTTGATCGGCGCCTTGAACATCTCGACGAATTCCATCAGGCCCTGGTTGGCCCGGCACAATGCCCCCGAGTAGCTGTAGGCGTCAGCGTCGTTCTGTGGGTACTCCTCCAGCTTGCGGATATCGACTTTACCGACCAGTGCAGAGATGTCCTGGTTGTTCTCATCGCCTGGCTCGGTCTTGGCTACCGCGATCTGGTTGAGGATCGAGGGGTAGAGTTTGACCACCTTGAACTTGCTGATGTCGCCGCCGAACTCGGACAGGCGTTTGGTGGCCCATGGCGACATGATGGTATTCAGGTAGCGCCGTGGAATGCCGTACTCTTCCTCAAGGATGCTGCCGTCTTCCGCGGCATTGAACAGCCCCAGCGGAGACTCGAAAACGGGCGAGCCCTTGATGGCGTAGAAGGGCACTTTCTCCATCAACTGCTTCAGCTTTTCTGCCAGTGACGATTTACCGCCGCCGACCGGACCGAGCAGGTAGAGAATCTGCTTCTTCTCTTCCAGGCCCTGAGCGGCGTGGCGGAAGTAGGAGACGATCTGGTCGATGCATTCTTCCATGCCGTGGAAGTCTTCAAAGGCCGGGTAGCGCCGTATAACCTTGTTGGAGAAAATCCGCGACAGCCTCGAGTTGTGCGAAGTGTCGATCAGCTCTGGTTCGCCAATAGCCATCAGCAGGCGTTCGGCCGCCGAAGCATAGGCACTGCGATCTTTCTTGCAGAGCTCTAGATACTCTTGCAGCGAAAGTTCTTCCTGACGGGTGGACTCGAAACGTTGTTGGAAGTGGCTAAAAATACTCATGACGTCACCTCGCTCGATACGTGGAGCCGACGCCGGATCAGTCAGCTGATGCTGGCAAACAACCGGATGCCCGATTGCTTCATACCCCCCAGAACACCTGTAAAATCGCTACCGATGACCCGCACGCCGGTGTACCGGCTCTCCCCTTTTTGGATGGCCTGAGCCTAAGAATAGTTCGGAATCGGGGAGGTCAAGGGTGGTTGCGTGATAAGTTCGCCACGACCGTTCGTCAGATCTGGCGCCAGCCCACAGGGGACGTGGGCTGGAGGACCGTGAAAAAAATTATTCGGCGTCGCCTTGAGCGGTTTGCTCGGGGTAGACGCTACGCCACAGTTCGAAACCGCCATCAAGGCTGTAGACGTCGGAAAAGCCCTGGCTGACCAGATAGGCCGCTGCGCTTTGGCTGGAATTACCGTGGTAGCAGACCACCACCAGCGGGGCATCGAGGTCGGCATTGCGGATGAAGTCGGCAACCGACTGGTTATCCAGGTGGTGAGCACCTGTGATGTGGCTGGCGGCGTAGGTCTGTGGATCGCGAATGTCGACCACGACCGCACCTTGCTCACGCAGCGCTTGGGCTTGCTCGGGAGGGATGCGTTTGAATTCGCTCATGGGGGTTCCTTCAGGAGTGATCAGCCATCTGAGGGGCTGCAGGCATTGAGGGTTGTGGGCGCAGGCTGCCTTCGCTGCTGCATTCGCACTCGAAGCGCTCACCGGTGTCGACGTTCATCAGGGTCATGGACCCGCCCCAGACACAGCCGGTGTCCAGTGCGTACAGGCCGGGTACGTCACACCGGCCTTCAAGCGCAGCCCAATGACCGAAGATGATCTTCAGGCCGTGGGTGCGTCGCTCCTTGTGACTGAACCAGGGCGCATAGCCAGGCGGGGCGGTATCGACCCCTTCCTTGCCCTTGAGGTCGAGCTTGCCGTCGCTGGTGCAGAAGCGCATGCGGGTGAAGTAGTTGGTGATAACCCGCAAGCGCGTCACCCCGTGGAGGCTCTTGTCCCACTTGTTCGGTTCATTGCCGTACATGCCGTCCAGATAGGGCTTCAGACGGGTGTCATCGCGCAGCACTTCCTCGACTTCCGCGGCCAGGCGCCGAGCCTTGTTCAGGCTCCACTGCGGCGGGATGCCAGCATGCACCAGGGCGATGTCGCGTTGCTCATCGTAGTGCAGCAGCTTTTGCTGGCGTAGCCAGTCGAGCAAGTCGTTGGCGTCTGGGGCTTCGATGATCTCGCGCAGGGTGTCACTCTTTTTCAGGCGCTCGATATTGTGCCCGGCCGCCAGCAGGTGCAGGTCATGGTTGCCCAGCACACACACCAGTGAGTCACGCATGTTGTAGAGAAAGCGCAGGGTTTCCAGTGATTCCGGGCCACGGTTGACCAGGTCACCGACCAGCCACAGCGTATCGACGGCAGGGTTGAACGCTACGCGCTTCAGCAGGCATTTGAGGGGTTGCAGGCAGCCTTGCAGGTCGCCGACGGCATAAACCGCCATCAGTGCAGAGCCCCAGGCACTGCAAGCCGGAATGGAGCGATGATCGCATCGAAGCGTTTGCCGTCTTCGGCAAACATCTGGTAGGTGCCTTGCATGGTGCCAACACGCGTGCTGATGACCGCACCGCTGCTGTAGGTATGGCTGGCTCCGGGCTCGATCAGCGGTTGCTGGCCAACCACGCCGGCACCGCGTACTTCTTCGACTTCGCCATCGCCGTTGGTGATCAGCCAATGGCGGGACATCAGCTTGGCGGGCAACTGGCCGTTGTTCTGCACCGTGATGGTGTAGGCGAAGGCATAACGGTCGTTGTCGGGTTGGGACTGCTCGGGAAGGAATCGGGTGACGACGCTGACGTCGATCTGGTAGCGAGGATCAGACATGCAAAGGGCCTTAAGCAAACGCGAATGCTGCAATTGCTTCAGTCTAGGCCAAAGGCGGGGCGGCCGGCCAGCCGTGAATGCACGGTTGACCGGCGGGAGGCTTATTCGGCGCCGTTCTGCTCGGCCAGTTTGTCGGCCAGGCGGACAAAGGCGGCGAGATCGAGTTGCTCCGGACGCAGGCTGCCATCGACATTGGCCGCCTCGATCGCCTCGCTGCTGAGCAGCGCCTTGAGGGTGTTGCGCAAGGTCTTGCGGCGCTGGTTGAAGGCTTCACGAACAATGCGTTCAAGCAGCCGGTGGTCTTTGGCTGGGTGCGGCAGGGTTTCGTGAGGCACCAGGCGGACGATGGCTGAATCAACCTTGGGAGGCGGGTTGAAGGCGCCAGGCCCGACGTTGAACAGGTGCTCGACCTTGCAATGGTACTGAACCATGATCGACAGACGTCCCCAGTCGCCGCCACCTGGCCCTGCGGCCAGGCGCTCGACCACTTCTTTCTGCAGCATGAAGTGCATGTCACGGATCAGCCCGGCGTTATCCAGCAGGTGGAAAATCAGCGGGGTGGAGATGTTGTACGGCAGGTTGCCGACGACACGCAGGCTGTGTGGGGCTGCCCCCAGGCTGGTGAAGTCGAACTTCAGGGCGTCGCCCTGGTGCAGGCGGAAGTTGTCACGGCCGGCGAACTGGTGGTTGAGGATCGGGATCAGGTCCTTGTCCAGTTCCACCACGTCCAGCTCTGCGCCACTGCCCAGCAGGCCTGCGGTCAGTGCACCCTGGCCTGGGCCGATTTCCAGCATGCGCTCGCCTGGGCGAGCGTGAATGGCACGCAGGATACGGTCGATAACGCCTGCGTCATGCAGGAAGTTCTGGCCGAAGCGCTTGCGCGCCCGGTGTTGATATTGCTCACTCATAAACGGGTCTCGGCCATCTGATAGGCGGTTTCCAGGGCGACCTGCAGGCTGCCGGTGTCGATCTTGCCGGTTCCGGCAAGGTCCAGGGCGGTGCCATGATCAACCGAAGTGCGGATGATCGGCAGGCCCAGGGTCACGTTCACTGCAGCGCCAAACCCTTTGTACTTGAGTACGGGCAGGCCTTGGTCGTGGTACATCGCCAGCACTGCATCGCAGTGCTCCAGATATTTGGGGGTAAACAGGGTATCGGCGGGCAGTGGGCCGCGCAGGTCCATGCCTTCGCTGCGCAGGCGCGCCAATGTCGGTTCGATAATGTCGATTTCTTCGCGGCCCAGATGGCCGCCTTCACCGGCATGCGGGTTGAGGCCGCAGACCAGGATGCGCGGGTTGGCGATGCCAAACTTGTTCACCAGGTCGGCATGCAGGATACGCGTGACGCGCTCCAGCCGCTCCTCGGTGATGGCGTCGGCCACGTCGCGCAAGGGCAGGTGAGTGGTCACCAGTGCAACACGCAGGCCGCGTGTCGCCAGCATCATTACCACCTGCTGGGTGTGGGTGAGGTCAGCAAGAAACTCGGTGTGGCCGGAGAAGGCGATACCGCTCTCGTTGATCACGCCTTTGTGCACCGGCGCGGTGATCATGCCCGCGAAATGGCCATCCAGGCAGCCTTGGCCCGCACGGGTGAGGGTTTCCAGCACGAAGGCTGCGTTGGCTTTATCCAGTTGCCCAGGCACCACAGCGGTTTGCAGCGGTGTATCCCAGACATACAGGCTGCCTGCGTCGGCAGGTGTATCCGGGAACGCATCGGCAGACACGGGCAGCAGTGTGACGGCCACGCCCAACTGCGCGGCCCGCTCGGCGAGCAGGTCACGGTTGGTAATGGCGATCAGAGGGTAAGGCTGGGCGTGTGCAGCGAGCAGCAGGCACAGGTCTGGACCTATGCCGGCCGGCTCGCCGGGTGTCAGGGCGAAACGTTGGCGTTTCACTGGGCGGCCTGGGCCGCGCCGGGGAGCTTGATTTCAACGTAGGCTTCGTCACGAATCTGACGCAGCCAGGTCTGCAGCTCCTCGTCGTACTTGCGGTTGCGCAGTACGGTCAACGCTTGTTGTTCGCGGGCTTGAGTCGTGCTGTCGGTGGCGCGGCGACCCAGCACTTCAAGTACGTGCCAGCCGTATTGGGTCTTGAAGGGCTTGGACACTACACCTTGCTGGCTGCTTGCCATGACTTCGCGGAACTCCGGCACCAGCGCGTTCGGGTCGATCCAGTTCAGGTCGCCACCATTGAGTGCCGAGCCTGGGTCTTCCGAGAAGCTCTTGGCCAGTTCAGCGAAGTCTTCCCCGGCCTTGATCCGGTCGTAGAGCTTTTCCACCAACTGCTTGGTTGCGGCTTCGCTGCGGATCTCGCTTGGCTTGATCAGGATGTGACGAACATGGACTTCGTCACGAACCTGGGTTTGGCCACCACGCTTGTCCAGCAGCTTGAGGATGATGAAGCCCCCTGGCGTACGCACTGGCTCTGTAACATCACCGACCGACAGGGAACTCAGCAGGCGGTCGAACGGTGGTGGCAGTTGAGCAGCTTTGCGCCAGCCCATCTCACCACCTTCCAGTGCCGTTTCGCTGGCGGAGCGAGCGATAGCCAGTTGGCCGAAGTCGGCACCCTGCTTGAGCTGCTGGTACACCTCACCGGCTTGCTTGGCCGCAGCCTGGATTGCAGCCGAGTTGGCGCTTTCCGGGGTCGGGATCAGGATGTTCGCCAGGCGGAACTCTTCAGAAAGCTGCATCTTGCCCAGGTCCGAGGCGAGGAAGTTCTTCACTTCCTGCTCCGACACTTGAATGCGCTCGGCTACACGGCGTTGACGCACACGGCTGATGATCATCTCGCGGCGAACCTGCTCGCGGGCGTCCTCATAGGAGAGGCCGTCGCGGGCCAGGGCTGCGCGGAACTGATCGATGCTCATGCCATTGCGCTGGGCAATGGTGCCAATGGCCTGGTTCAGCTCTTCATCGGTGATGCGGATGCCGGAACGGTCGCCGATCTGCAATTGCAGGTTCTCGACGATCAGGCGTTCCAGTACCTGCGGCTCCAGGGCGCTGGCTGGCGGAACGCCAGAACCGCGCTTGGCGATGGTTTGCTGCACCTCGTGCACACGTTGGTCCAGCTGGCTTTGCATGACCACATCGTTATCGACGATGGCCACCACGCGGTCCAGTTCCTGTACCGCGGCATGCACTGCGGAACTCAGCAATACAGCGCCCAGCATCAGCGGGCGCAGACAATCAATAAGCTTGGTCTTCACGTGTACGATAACCTTGAATGCCTTCGTCGAGGAACGTCTCGACCTTGTTGCCCACTACGCCACCGAGACCTTTGAGTACGATCTGCAGGAAGATGCCGTGGTCGCCTTTTTCGTTGCTTGGTGCGTCCTGGCTGAACTCGTCGTAGTCGATCCAGTAGCGGTTGATCAGACGCAGTTTCCAGCAGCAGTTGTCGTACTCGAAACCACCGAAGGCTTCCAGCGTACGGTTGCGGTTGTAGTCATGCTGCCAGCGAGCGATGGCATTCCACTGCGGAACGACCGGCCAGATGACAGAGAAGTCATGCTGCTGGATCTTGTAGTAGTCCTTGACGTAGTTCGCGTCACCCGGCTTGCCATAGTCGCCACCACCCACCTGCCATTTACCAGTGGTCTGGTCATAGCGGACGGCATCGTTACGGTAGCGATAGCCGAGGTTGACCACTTTGTTGACGTTGTCTTCAGGCTGGTAGTGGAACATCGCACTGCCCGAACGGGTGCTGCGGCTGTCCGGATCCCAGTTGAAGTCGGAGTTCAGGCGCCAGTCGCGGTTGAAGCGGTACTGGTATTCCAGCGCGTAGGGCGAGACATTCGCTTGGGCATCTTCGCGATCACGCCAGTCAATGCGCGGCAACTGGACTTTGCGGTCCTTGAAGTACAGGGCCTGGCCAATGCTGAAGCGTTGCCGTTCGAAACCGTTCTCTTCAATCCAGCGGTTGGTCACGCCAAGCGACAGCTTGTTCTCGTCGCCGATGCGGTCGGAACCAGTGAAACGGTTCTCACGGAAGAGTGACGAATAGCTGAAGGTGCTTTCGCTGGTGTCAAAGACTGGGATATCAGTCTGGTCTTTGTAAGGCACATACAGGTAGAACAGTCGCGGTTCCAGGGTCTGGCGGTAGTTCTTGCCGAACCATTGGGTATTGCGGTCGAAGTACAGGCCGCTGTCCACGCTGAAGACAGGGACGTCACGGTTCTGCGAGCTTTTGAAGGTCTCGCCATCGGCCAGTGTGTCTTTCCCGCGCTGATCCAGGTCCAGGTTGTAGTCGGTGTAGACGTAGGTCAGCGATGGCTTCAGGAAGCCATAACCGGTTTCCAGCGGCAGGCTGATTCGTGGCGCCAGGTTGATTCTGTCACCATTGGCACGTGCCAGGCCCGAAACGCGAGTGTCATACCACGGGTCGGAATTTCCATTTTCATCAATGAAGTTGCCGGTGCGCAGGTCGCGCTCAAAACGTGCAAACTCGGTCTTGTAGGAAAGGTCCAGCCCGCCTGGATGGTACGGCAGCTTCCCGTTGAAGGTGATCTGCGGCAGCCGGTCGTACGGCGTGATCCGGGTGATCGTCGCCAGCTCATAGGCCTGCACGTTCAACCGCGCCGTGTAATCCTCGGCACGGTAGGTCAGCGCACCCTGCTGGTTCACGTATTCGCGGCTTTCAACGCCAATCTGGTCGGTTTCCAGATCCTGGAAGTAGTACGGATCGCTGATGTCGGTGTAGTCGACTTCAGTCATCAGGCGCGAGTCAAGGCCGCCCTTGTGCTGCCAGTTGATCATCCAGCGCTGGTCCTTGTAGTCGGACTGCAGCTTGCGTTCGTCTTCCTTGTCGTTCAACCAGGCGCCGCCGAATTGGCCTTCGCTGGACTCGGTCAGGTAGCGGAACTCGCCTTCCATCAACAGGCCGCGCTTGGCCATGTAGCGCGGGTACAACGTGGCATCGTAGTTCGGCGCCAGGTTGAAGTAGTACGGGGTGACTAGCGTGAAGCCGCTGTCGCTGCTGGTGCTGAACGACGGTGGCAGGAAGCCGGATTGGCGACGGTCGTCGATCGGGAAGTAGATGTACGGTGTATAGAACACCGGGAAATCCTTGACCCGCAGGGTGACGTTGGTCGCGGTGCCGAAACCGGTGGCCGGGTTCAGGGTGATGTTGTTGCCCTTGAGCTGCCAGGCGTTGCTGTTCGGCTCACAGGTGGTGTAGGTACCGTCTTTCAGCCGGATGATGGCGTTTTCGGCGCGCTTGGCATACAGGGCGTTACCGCGGATGTGTGACTTGTGCATCACGTATTCGGCGTTGTCGACCTTGGCTTCGCCAGTGTCGAGCTGAATATCGGCGTGATCGCCAACCACCAGCGAGCCGTTGTCGCGAATCTTCACGTTGCCTTTGAGTTCACCACGGTTTTCAGCCTGGTACAGGTTGGCTTCATCGGCCTCGACCTGCATGCTGCCCTGGCGCATCACTACGTCACCGGCGAGCTGAGCGATCTGCTGCTCCTGCTGATAGCGCGAAACCTTGGCACCAATGAAGGTCGGTGCTTCGTCTTTCGGGGTGCTGTCGTTCATGCCGGGGCGGGTTGGCTCGACATAGGCGCCACCACAGTACGGGCCGGTCTCGGCCAGTTGTGCAGGGGTCAGCTTGTCACGGGGTACCCAGTCAAGATGGCTGTAATCGGCGCTACGCGATTTCAGTACACGGCCTTTGCTTTCAGTGACGAGCATCGGGCCTTTGCCCGGCTCTTCAGCCGCTTCGGCAGCGGGTGCCGAGCTTTCGTCGGTCGAGCTGACGGCGGCGCCTGGGTGCACAGGACGTGGAGGCAAGTTGGCAGTAGTGGTCTTGGGCTTGCAGTCCCAACCGCCGGCAGCAGACACTTGACAGTCGAACTGTTCTGCGGCGACCACGTACGACGTCGCCAGAGGTTGCATGGCCAGCAAGCCGCCGGTAACCAGCAACGGGAATTTTTTACGAAACGCGGGGGATTTCAATGCCATCTTATTAGTCCGGGCTTCCTGCGTGCCATCTGCCCGCGTGTGGGGCCGCACGCCTCTCGATGGTCTGAAAAAGATGCTGGATAATAAAGCATGACCCGCTTGACGGCTAGGGCCGTCGGAGACCCTTGTAATGCCCGATCACGATGTACGCCTGCAACACTTGAATGTCTGGCTCGATGAACAACTGGCAAATCTGTTCCAGGCCCAGGGCTGGGGCGAGGTGCCGCAAGGCAGCCTGACTGCCGCCAGCAGCGATGCCAGCTTCCGCCGTTACTTCCGTTGGGAGGCCAATGGCCGCAGTTTTATCGTCATGGATGCACCGCCGCCCCAGGAAAACTGCAAGCCCTTCGTGGATATCGATCATTTGCTGGCCAGTGCCGGCATCCATGTCCCGAACATTTATGCGCAGGATCTGCAGCGTGGCTTTCTGCTGCTCAGTGATATGGGCAACCAGACTTACCTGGATGTCATTGATGCCGACAATGCCGACACCTTGTTCAATGACGCGGTTGACGCGCTGTTAGCGTTCCAGCGGTTACCCATGACGGCGCCATTGCCCAGCTATGACGTCGCGCTGCTGCGCCGCGAACTGGAGTTGTTCCCTGAGTGGTACGTGGGGCGGGAACTGGGGCTTGCCTTCAGCGAGGCGCAACACGCGGCCTGGCAGCGTGTGAGCGGTCTATTGATCGACAGTGCGCTGGATCAGCCCAAGGTACTGGTGCACCGCGACTATATGCCGCGCAACCTGATGCTCAGTACCCCGAACCCGGGCGTGCTGGATTTTCAGGATGCCGTGTATGGCCCGGTCACCTATGACATCACCTGCCTGTTCAAAGATGCGTTTCTGAGCTGGCCAGAGGCCCGCGTAGCCGGTTGGTTGCGTGATTACTGGCAGCGTGCGCAAGCCCGGGGCATCCCTGTGCAAGGCGACTTTGGCAGTTTCCACCGTGCCAGTGACCTGATGGGCGTGCAGCGCCACCTGAAGGTGATCGGCATTTTCGCGCGGATCTGCCACCGCGATGGCAAACCACGCTACCTGGGTGATGTGCCGCGTTTCTTTGCTTATATAGATGCAGTGGTTGCCCGTCGTCCGGAGCTTGCTGAACTCGGTGAGTTGATCACGCAGTTGCAGCAGGCAGCCGGAGTGCGGTCATGAAGGCAATGATCCTGGCTGCGGGAAAAGGCGAGCGCATGCGGCCGCTGACGCTGCATACCCCAAAGCCCTTGGTGCCAGTGGCGGGGGTGCCGTTGATCGAGTATCACCTGAAGGCACTGGCTGCCGCCGGGTTCAAGGATGTCGTGATCAATCACGCCTGGCTTGGCCAGCAGATTGAAGACTACCTGGGTGACGGTGCGCAGTGGGGGCTTAGCATTCAGTACTCGGCAGAAGGTGAACCACTGGAAACCGGCGGGGGTATCTACAAGGCGTTGCCACTACTGGGTGATGCGCCGTTTGCGCTGGTTAACGGCGATATCTGGACCGAGTTTGACTTCGCCCGCTTGCGTCAGCCCTTGGCGGGTTTGGCGCATTTGGTGCTGGTGGATAACCCCGGGCATCACGGCAAGGGTGATTTTCGTTTGGTCGATGGCCGGGTGCTCGACGCCGAGGCGGGGGCTGACACCCTGACCTACAGCGGTATTGCCGTGCTTGATCCGGCACTTTTTGCCGACTGCCAGCCAGGCGCCTTCAAACTGGCGCCGCTGTTGCGCCAGGCGATGACAACGGGGCAGGTGAGCGGCGAGCACTTCGCTGGCCATTGGGTGGATGTGGGCACGCTTGAGCGTCTTGCCGATGTCGAACGCATCATGACTGGCGAGCGCCGCTGAGATGTTGTGGCCGAGCACAGTGATTGGTGCTGGGGCGGGTTTCGCCATTGCCAGCATTCCTGGGGCCTTGCTGGGGGCGTTACTTGGTCAGGCGATGGACCGCCGTCTGCAGTTGCATAGCTGGGCGCACGTGCGTGAGCGCTTGGGTGGTCGCCCCGTGTTGCGTGACGATGAGGTGTTGTTCCTGCTGTTGGGGCGGCTGGCCAAGAGTGACGGCCGAGTGGTGGAGGGGCACATTCAGCAGGCGCGGCAGGAAATGCAGCGCCTGGAAATGAGCGACCCGGCGCGGCGCCGTGCGATTGCAGCGTTCAACCGGGGCAAGAACGGACGGGAGCGGCTCGGGCGCTATCTGCGTCGCCTCAAGCAGCAACCGCATGCTGCCGAAGGGGTTTTGCGTGCGTGTTTGCGGATGGTCTGGGCCGATGGCCGGGCGAGCCCTCATGAACGTGAGTTGATTGTGCAATGGGGGCAGGCGTTGGGCTGGTCAGCCGCCAAGGTGAAGGCCTTGACGCAGGACTATGAACCTCAGAAAGCCGCGCTGGGCAGTGCCACCCTGGCGTATCCGGATGCGCTGAAGTTGCTGGGTGTCGAGGTGGGCGCAGCGCCTGAGCAGATCAAGCGTGCTTATCGGCGCTTGTTGAGCCGTCACCACCCCGACAAATTAGTGGGTAGTGGCGCGAGCCCTGAGCGTGTGCGGGAGGCGACCGAGTACACCCGTGATTTGCATCAGGCTTACTCGGTCATCCGCACGCGGCAGGGATTTTAGTTGTCCTGGCTGGGGCTCAACCAGCCACGGACCCGGCGAAACAGGTTTTCCTGTTCGGCGTTGAGGTTACCGGGCATGGCAGTGAGGACCACCTGGTGGTAGTTGCTGCCTTTTAGCCGTTTGCTGGCTTGTAGTCGCTGCTCGGCCGCCTTTCGGGCTCGTGGCTGGTTGTAGTAGAAATCGGCCGTCGGCAGCTTCAGCCCCGGTGCCAGGGCCGTCAGGTTCTGGTCCGCAGTGGCCGGTGTTTGTGCTTCGACCATAACAAGTTTTTGTACCTGCGCCGGTTGGCGTTCATTCAGGTAGCGAGCAGCCCAGTAGGCCCCCGTGCCATGTCCGAGCAGTACAACGCTACGGGCATTCTGTTGCTGCGCGTAAGCGACGGCCGCATCCAGGCGAGCAAAAATCCGTTCGGCATCGGCGTTGCTTTGAGCTTCCGGCGTTTTTGCCGGTTCGCTGTTATCGGCACTTTCGCCTTCGGCGGCCGTGGCTTGTTCAACGCTGGCATTGGCGTCGGCAGGTGTGTCTTTGGCCGGCGCCTGCTGGCCTTCTGCGCTGGGCTCTGCGGGCTTGGCCGGTGGTTCGGCCCTGGGTTGCGGGCTGTCAGCCAGCAGGTCGGGCAGGCTCAGGCTAAGGCTGTGCCAACCGGCATCCGGAAATTTGCGCCGTAGTGGGCCAACAGCCTTTGGCCAGTCTGCGGTTTCGCCGGCACCCGCAAGAATGATCAATGCTCCTTCCGGGTCGCCGCTATTGGCGGGCTTCCAGAGGGCCAGAAAGCTCTCGCTGCCGGCTTGCAGGGTTTGTTGTTCTTCTTTTGGGGCTTGGCGCTCAAGTGCCAAGGCATCGTCCTGGCTGCGTTCATTCAGGGCTTGGCGCTGCACAGGCGCGGGCTGTGCCTCTTTCGCCGGCTCTGGCGTTTCGCCATCTGCGGCGTGTAGGGTACAAGGTAGTATCAAGGACAGGCATAACGCAGGAAGCGTTGTGCGATTCAGTGGGAACATGGATCTATCCAGGCCAGATTATTACCGGCAGCCTAAAGGTATTTGTCCGGGACGGCCATGCTCTGAGGCCGTCCGTTCTATGACGAGATTCAAGATGAAGCGTTTGCGCTGCTTGTGGTTTATCGGCTGTTTTTGTCTGCCCTTTATCGTGTGGGCCGCACCGGCATCGACAACGCCGCCGCTGCAGCTGGATCCGGCTCAACAGCAGTGGCTGGACGAACATCGCAGCTTGCGTGTGGGTTTGGTACTGCAAGCCCCATATGCTCAGTTCGACCGCAGGCTTCAGCAGCTTTCGGGGGTTAATGTCGAGTTGATGAACTGGCTCGGCAAGCGTTTGGGGCTGGACCTGACATGGCGTAACTATCCTGACCAGTCGGCGCTTGAGCACGCGCTGGTGGGCGGCGAAATCGATATGGCCCCAGGCCTGACCCAAACGCCTGCGGGCTTGCGCTTATGGTTGTTCAGCGACCCGTACATGCGTGTGCCGCAGCTGATTGTCGGCCCGCGTAATGGTGCCGTAGCGGTGGACCTGGAAAAGCTCAGCAGTACGGACCGCGTGGCTGTGCGCATGCCCAGTGCGGTGGCCGATTATTTGCGCAGCACCTATCCCAATTTGAATGTGCAAGGTGTGCCACTGGAGCGCCAGGCTCTACAGCTGTTGCTCACTGAACAGGCACGCTACGCGGTGGTGGATGAAGCCCAGCTCAGCCGTCTGTCCCGCGAGAACGAATTCAGCGAGCTGGCGGTGGTCGGTGATATTGGCTTGCCGCAGTTGCTGCGTATCGGCTCGCGACGTGACTGGCCGCAGTTGGCGGAAATACTTGAGCGGGGGCTGCAGGCGATTCCGCCCAAAGACCTCGAGAAACTGCACAACCGTTGGCTGCAGCCCAAGTACCCGCGCCTGAGCGAGTCGCCGGGTTTCTGGCAAAACCTGAGCCTGCTGCTGCTTGCGTTGTTGCTGAGCGCCATGGCCATTGTGCTCTGGCAGCGGCGTCAACAGCATGCGCTGGAACATAGCCTGCTCGCCGCGCGCGACAATATTGCCCAGCGTTTGGCGCGAGAACAGGCGCTGCGTTTGAGCCAGTTCTCGATTGATCAAAGTACCGTCGGCATTCTGTGGGTCAACTGGGACAGCCATGTACGTTATGCCAACCGCGCAGCCGAAGCGATGCTCGGTTATGCGTCGGGGCAGGTGGTGGAGCGCCCGTTGATCGATTTCGAGCCCAATCTGCACATGGATCGCTGGTTGACGCTGTGGAAGCGTGCGCGTTCCTGTGACGAAGCGGCGCAACGCTTTGAAACCGAATGCCTGCGGGCTGATGGCCGACTGTTGCCGGTGGATGTTTCGCTGAGCTTCCTGCGTTTTCGTGATGCCGAGTACCTGGTGGTGTTCCTGACCGATGTCACCGAGCGTCGCCGTGCATTGGCGGCGCAACAGGAAAGCGAGGCACGGCTCAAGGGGATTGCCGCCAACGTCCCGGGCCTGGTGTTTCGCCTGGAGCGGGATCCGCCTGTTGGTCTCTTGGAGTTCCCCTACATCAGTGAGGGCAGTGAGGCACTCGTTGGCTATACGCCGGCTGAAATCCAGCGCCCGCATATGGGCTTGCGCAGCCTGGTTCATCCGGATGACCGTGCCCATTATCATCAGGTCCAGGACCGAGCACTTGAGACTGACAGTGACTGGGCCTGGCAGGGGCGAATCGTTACGCGTCAGGGCGACATACGCTGGGCCGACATCAAGGCCACCGCGCGGGCACTGGGCGATGGGCGTGTGGTCTGGGACGGCATCGTGTGGGACATCACCCAGAGCAAGGTGATCGAACTGGAGTTGGCGCGCTCGCAGGAGCAATTGCGTGAGCTGTCGGCGCACCTGGAAAGCGTCCGGGAGGAAGAGAAGGCCCGCATCGCCCGCGAGGTGCATGACGAACTGGGCCAAATGCTCACCGTACTGAAACTGGAAACATCGATGTGCGAGCTTGCTTATGCCGACCTCGACCCCGGCTTGAATGAACGCTTGGCGAGCATGAAACGCCTGATTGCCCAGCTCTTTCAACTGGTGCGCGATGTAGCGACGGCATTGCGCCCGCCGATCCTCGACGCCGGGATCGCTTCGGCAATCGAATGGCAGGCGCGTCGCTTTGAGGCGCGTACGCAGATTCCTTGCCTGGTGGAGGTGCCTGAAAACGTGCCGCCCTTGAGCGATGCCAAGGCTACGGGGTTGTTTCGTATCTTGCAGGAGGCGTTGACCAATGTGATGCGCCACGCCCAGGCGCATACTGTAGAGATAAGCCTGACCGAAGATGAGCAACAGCTATGCCTGACCATCAGTGATGACGGTATTGGTTTCGCCATGCACGATAGTCGCCCGAGCTCCTTCGGGCTGGTTGGTATGCGCGAGCGGGTGCTGATGTTGGGCGGCACCATGACACTCAACAGTGAACCGGGCGAGGGCACCAGCCTA
The DNA here is from genome assembly GCF_036348395.1 of Pseudomonas sp. AL 58. Taxonomy (NCBI): domain Bacteria; kingdom Pseudomonadati; phylum Pseudomonadota; class Gammaproteobacteria; order Pseudomonadales; family Pseudomonadaceae; genus Pseudomonas; species Pseudomonas sp. AL 58. The sequence continues at coordinate 23,471 of NZ_JAZBQR010000007.1, read as the reverse complement.
AGCGTGCGGATTCCCTTGGATTAACACAGGAGCAGGGCCGTGATACGAGTACTGGTTGCTGAAGACCACACCATTGTGCGCGAAGGCATCAAACAATTGATCGGCCTGGCCAAGGACATGCAGGTGGTGGGCGAGGCCGCCAATGGCGAGCAGCTACTCGATACCTTGCGTCATACCGAGTGCGAAGTGGTGTTACTGGACATCTCGATGCCAGGCGTCAATGGTCTTGAGGCGATCCCGCGTATCCGGGCGCTGAACAACCCGCCGTCGATCCTGGTGCTGTCGATGCATGACGAAGCACAGATGGCTGCACGGGCGCTGAAGATTGGCGCCGCCGGCTATGCAACCAAGGACAGTGACCCTGCCTTGTTGCTGACGGCGATTCGCCGGGTGTCTTCAGGGGGGCGTTACATTGATCCCGATCTGGCAGACCGAATGGTCTTTGAGGTAGGCCTGACGGACGCTCGCCCCCTGCACTCGCTGCTATCCGAACGTGAGTTTTCGGTCTTCGAGCGCCTGGCCCAGGGTGCCAATGTCAACGACATTGCCCAGCAACTGGCCCTGAGCAACAAGACCATCAGCACGCACAAGGCGCGGCTGATGCAGAAGCTCAACGTCAACTCGCTGGCTGAGCTGGTGAAGTACGCCATGGAGCACAAGCTGCTCTGACTGTTCTGAATACGACACCCTGCGTCGGCCCATCGGGCCCTTCCCACGCTGTCCTGCCGGGGGCGGCATTGGTTGGGGGGCTCCAGTAGCGTCGGCGGATATCTAAAAACGCCATCCTTGTAGGGCAATCCCTACAACAACCCTTCCACCCGGCTGATGTCAATCTCTCTCCACCCCCGATTTGCGCTGCCTTTTGCCTTCACTAGGCTTGTGTTACGGCAGTCATCCAACAAAAAGGTACGGGTATGAGTGAGGTGAATTCGAGCGCTGCAACCGGCGAAGTGCTGGTCAGCTTCCGTGGTGTGCAGAAGAGCTACGATGGCGAGTCGCTAATCGTCAAAGACCTCAATCTGGACATTCGCAAAGGCGAGTTTCTCACCTTGTTGGGGCCTTCGGGCTCGGGCAAGACTACCAGCCTGATGATGTTGGCTGGCTTTGAGACCCCGACCGCTGGCGAGATCCAACTGGCGGGTCGCTCGATCAATAATGTACCGCCGCATAAACGTGACATCGGCATGGTGTTCCAGAACTATGCACTGTTCCCGCACATGACCGTTGCCGAGAACCTGGCGTTCCCGCTGACCGTGCGCGGCCTGAGCAAGACCGACATCAGTGAGCGGGTCAAGCGTGTGCTGAACATGGTTCAGCTCGATGCCTTCGCCCAGCGTTATCCGGGCCAGCTCTCCGGTGGTCAGCAGCAGCGTGTGGCCTTGGCCCGGGCGCTGGTGTTCGAGCCACAGCTGGTTCTGATGGACGAACCGCTCGGCGCGCTGGACAAGCAGCTGCGTGAACACATGCAGATGGAAATCAAACACCTGCACCAACGCCTTGGCGTGACCGTGGTGTATGTGACCCACGACCAAGGTGAAGCCTTGACCATGTCGGATCGGGTGGCGGTGTTCCATCAAGGCGAGATTCAGCAGATCGCCGACCCACGCACCCTCTACGAAGAGCCGAAGAACACCTTCGTTGCCAACTTCATCGGTGAGAACAACCGTATCAATGGCCGTTTGCTCAGCCAGAGCGGTGACCGTTGCCAGGTGCAACTGGCGCGTGGCGAGAAGGTTGAGGCGCTGGCGGTCAACGTCGGTCAGCCGGGCGAGCCTGTAACTCTTTCGATTCGCCCTGAGCGCGTGCGCCTCAACGGCCATAGCGAACATTGCGTCAACCGTTTCTCCGGCCGCGTGGCCGAATTCGTCTACCTGGGTGACCACGTAAGGGTGCGCCTGGAAGTCTGCGGCAAGGCCGATTTCTTCGTGAAGCAGCCGATTGCCGAACTCGACCCAGCCCTGGCTGTGGGCGATGTGGTACCGCTGGGCTGGGAGGTCGAGCACGGTCGCGCGCTCGATCCGATCCTGGAAGCCCATTGAGGTTTGCTTCACCAACCCTGCACTGTGGAGAGAATAATAATGCTCAAGCACTTGAAGTTGACCGCCCTTTCTTTGGGCCTGTTCGCAGCAACCCAGGCCATGGCGGCGGCCGATCTGACTGTGATTTCCTTTGGTGGCGCGAATAAGGCAGCCCAGACCAAGGCGTTCTACGAGCCTTGGGAAAAGGCTGGCAACGGCAAGATTGTTGCGGGTGAGTACAACGGCGAGATGGCCAAGGTCAAAGCCATGGTCGACACCAAAAGCGTGTCCTGGAACCTGGTCGAAGTCGAATCGCCAGAGCTGGCGCGTGGTTGCGACGAAGGCATGTTCGAGGAGCTCGACCCGGCGCTGTTCGGTGATGAGTCCGACTATGTTCCCGGTGCCATTCAGCCGTGCGGTGTAGGTTTCTTCGTGTGGTCCACGGTGATGGCCTACAACGCCGACAAACTGAAATCTGCGCCAACCAGCTGGGCCGATTTCTGGGATACCAAGAAATTCCCGGGCAAGCGTGGCCTGCGCAAGGGCGCCAAGTACACCTTGGAATTCGCCTTGATGGCCGACGGTGTCGCGCCGAAGGAAGTCTACAAAGTGCTGGCGACCAAGGAAGGCCAGGATCGCGCCTTCAAGAAGCTTGATGAACTCAAGCCAAGCATCCAGTGGTGGGAAGCCGGTGCTCAGCCACCGCAGTACCTGGCCTCGGGTGACGTGGTCATGAGCTCGGCCTACAACGGTCGTATCGCCGCCGTTCAGAAAGAAAGCAACCTGAAGGTGGTGTGGAACGGCGGTATCTACGACTTCGACGCTTGGGCCATTCCAAAGGGTGCCAAAAACCTTGAAGAGGCGAAGAAGTTCATCGCCTATTCGGTCAAGCCAGAGCAGCAGAAGACCTACTCCGAAAACATCGCTTACGGTCCGGCGAATTCGAAAGCTGTCGCCCTGTTGTCTGACAGCATCAAGAAAGACATGCCGACCACCCCGGAAAACATCGCCAATCAGGTGCAAATCGACGTGGCGTTCTGGGCCGACAATAGCGAGCAACTGGAGCAACGCTTCAACGCGTGGGCAGCCAAGTAAGCCGTGCTGATGGCGCGTCACCCTTCCGGTGACGCGCCTTTTGATCAAGTTTTTCGGAGTTCGCTATGGCCATCGCAGTGCCCCTGAACGAAGGCACCGGTCCTTCCCTCAAGCGTCGCCTGGCGCATGCCGAGCGGGTCAACCGCTGGAAGGCGCAGGCATTGATCGCACCTCTGGCAGTGTTTCTGCTGCTGGTGTTTCTGGTGCCTATCGCTGCGCTGTTGTACAAGAGTGTCGGTAACCCTGAGGTGGTCAGCGGCTTGCCGCGTACCGTCGTTGCGGTCAGCGAGTGGGATGGCAAGAGCCTGCCGGCCGAGCCGGTGTACAAGGCATTGGCCGACGACCTCGCCGAATCGCGCAAGAACCAGACCTTGGGCGACCTGTCCAAGCGTTTGAACATGGAGCTGGCTGGCTACCGTAGCCTGTTGGCCAAGACTGCCCGTGCCCTTCCGTTCAAGGCCGAGCCGGCTTCTTATAAAGAAGCGCTGCAGGAGTTGGACGAGCGTTGGGGCGACCCCGCCTACTGGCAGGCGATCCGCCGTAACACCAGTAGTATCACCCCGTTCTACCTGTTGGCTTCCCTGGACCATCGTATCGACGATCTGGGCGAGCTGGCCCCGGCCACCCCTGACCAGGCGATCTACCTGGACATTTTCGCCCGTACCCTGTGGATGGGCTTCGTCATCACCGGCATCTGTCTGCTGTTGGCCTATCCGTTGGCGTATCTGCTTGCCAACCTGCCAACCCGCCAGAGCAACCTGCTGATGATCCTGGTGCTGTTGCCGTTCTGGACCTCGATCCTAGTGCGTGTTGCCGCCTGGATCGTGCTGTTGCAGTCTGGTGGTTTGATCAACAGCGCACTGATGGCGATCGGCATCATCGACAAGCCACTGGAGTTGGTGTTCAACCGGACCGGTGTGTACATCTCCATGGTGCATATCCTGCTGCCGTTCATGATCCTGCCGATTTACAGCGTGATGAAGGGCATTTCGCCGACTTACATGCGTGCAGCCATCTCGCTGGGTTGCCATCCTTTCGCCAGCTTCTGGCGGGTGTACTTCCCACAAACCTATGCGGGCGTTGGCGCAGGCTGCCTGTTGGTGTTCATCCTGGCGATCGGTTACTACATCACCCCAGCGTTGCTGGGTAGCCCGAACGACCAGATGGTCAGCTACTTCGTCGCCTTCTACACCAACACCAGTATCAACTGGGGTATGGCCACGGCGCTGGGCGGTTTGCTGTTGCTTGCCACCGTGCTGTTGTACTTGATCTATAGCTGGCTGGTCGGTTCAAGCCGCCGTCGTCTGAGCTGAGGAGCCTTTCCATGTTGAGTCCTTACATGTCGCCTATCGAGCGGGTCTGGTTCTACAGCTTGCGTATCCTCTGCGGGCTGATCCTGCTGTTCCTGGTGTTGCCGGTGCTGGTCATCATTCCACTGTCGTTCAACTCGGGCAGTTTTCTGGTCTACCCGCTGCAGGGCTTCTCGCTGCACTGGTATCAGGACTTCTTCGCTTCGGCGGAGTGGATGCGCGCACTGAAGAACAGCATCATCGTTGCGCCAGCGGCCATGGTGCTGGCAATGGTCTTCGGTACGTTGGCCTCGATTGGCCTGACCCGTGGCGACTTCCCCGGTAAATCGCTGGTGATGGCATTGGTGATTTCGCCGATGGTGGTGCCGGTGGTGATCATCGGTGTGGCCAGCTACCTGTTCTTCGCACCGCTGGGCATGGGAAACAGCTTCATTTCGCTGATCCTGGTGCATGCCGTGCTGGGTGTGCCGTTTGTGATCATCACGGTTTCGGCAACCCTGCAGGGCTTCAACCATAACCTGGTGCGTGCAGCGGCCAGCCTGGGTGCATCGCCATTGACAGCGTTCCGCCGTGTGACCCTGCCATTGATTGCACCTGGCGTCATTTCCGGAGCCTTGTTCGCCTTTGCGACCTCGTTCGACGAAGTGGTGGTCACCCTGTTCCTTGCTGGCCCGCAGCAGGCGACCTTGCCACGGCAAATGTTCAGCGGTATCCGTGAGAACCTGAGCCCGACCATTGCGGCGGCCGCGACCTTGCTGATTGCATTCTCGGTGCTCCTGCTGCTGACCCTGGAATGGTTGCGTGGGCGTAGCGAAAAACTGCGCACCCAGCAGCCGGCTTGATGCCTGTGCCCCTCAGGTGCAAAACCTGGGGGGCACGCCTTGGTACCTGTTTGTCGCTGTGATTGATACCGGTCAGCCCTTGGCCGGTCGCTTGAGCTACAATGCGCACCACCGTGATTTCTGCCCTACAGGTGCGCCATGCAGCCCTACGCTATTGCCCCCTCCATTCTCTCTGCCGATTTCGCTCGCCTGGGCGAGGAAGTCGACAATGTGCTGGAGGCCGGAGCCGACATCGTTCACTTCGATGTCATGGATAACCACTACGTCCCCAACCTGACCATCGGCCCGATGGTCTGCAGTGCGCTGCGCAAGTATGGCGTCACTGCGCCGATCGACGTGCACCTGATGGTCAGTCCGGTAGATCGCATCATTGGCGATTTCATTGAAGCCGGTGCGACGTACATCACTTTCCACCCAGAAGCTTCCCAGCACATCGACCGCTCGCTGCAACTGATCCGTGATGGTGGCTGCAAGGCGGGCCTGGTGTTCAACCCGGCAACATCGCTCGATGCCTTGAAGTACGTCATGGACAAGGTCGACATGGTCCTGTTGATGAGCGTCAACCCAGGCTTTGGTGGTCAGAAGTTCATTCCCGGCACCCTCGACAAGCTGCGTGAGGCTCGCGCGCTGATCCAGGCCAGTGGTCGCGATATCCGTCTGGAAATCGATGGCGGCGTCAACGTCAACAACATCCGCGAGATCGCTGCTGCTGGCGCTGACACCTTTGTTGCGGGCTCTGCGATCTTCAATGCGCCGGACTACCGCGAAGTTATCGCCAAAATGCATGCTGAACTGGCTTTGGCACGGCCATGAGTGGTTTCGAGCAGCTGTTCCCGGGCAGCCTGCCCAGGCTGGTAATGTTCGATCTGGATGGCACGCTGATCGACTCGGTACCGGACCTGGCGGTCGCAGTGGACCAGATGCTGCTCGAAATGGGCCGTCGTCCGGTTGGCCTTGAGGCTGTACGCCAATGGGTCGGTAACGGCGCTGCGGTACTGGTACGCCGCGCCTTGGCCGGTGGCCTGGATCACTCCGCCGTCGATGAAGACGAGGCGGAGAAGGGCCTGGAGATTTTCATGCAGGCCTATGCTGAAAGCCATGCGCTGTCGGCGGTTTACCCTGGCGTGAAGGATACGCTGCGTTGGTTGCGCAAGCAGGGCGTGGAAATGGCCCTGATCACCAACAAGCCTGAACGCTTTGTTGGCCCGTTACTGGACCAGATGAAAATCGGCCGTTATTTTCGCTGGATCATCGGCGGCGATACCTTGCCGCAGCAGAAGCCAGACCCGGCAGCGCTGATGTTCGTTATGAAAATGGCGAATGTGCTGCCAGAAAACGCGCTGTTTGTCGGTGATTCGCGCAGCGATGTGCTGGCGGCGAAGGCTGCTGGCGTCAAGTGTGTTGCACTCAGCTATGGCTATAACCATGGTCGTCCGATAGCCGAGGAGTCACCCACATTGGTGATTGATGACCTTCGTGCACTCTTGCCTGGTTGCTTAGAAGCAGACACTGAGCTAATGTCGGACGTTCAATCCCCCCCTGATAGAGATTCCATCGTGGTGGTCACCTGCAAACTCTGGATGAAAGTCATCAAGGCACTGGCCCGTTGGCGTTGGCGCGCCTGACTTCTATCTAGCCGGCTTGACCCGGCACGTTTGCTTGCCCGACCCATAGCTCCTTGCCACGAGGCTATCATGACCCGCGAAGAATTCCTGCGCCTGGCCGCAGCCGGCTACAACCGCATTCCGCTTGCCTGCGAAACCCTGGCCGACTTCGACACGCCGCTGTCCATTTACCTGAAACTGGCCGACCAGCCCAACTCCTACCTGCTCGAATCCGTGCAGGGCGGTGAAAAATGGGGGCGTTATTCCATCATTGGCTTGCCGTGCCGCACGGTGTTGCGTGTGCATGACTATCAGGTTCGCATCAGCCATGACGGTGTAGAAGTCGAGCGGCATGATGTCGACGATCCGTTGGCATTCGTCGAGGCCTTCAAAGATCGCTACAAGGTGCCGACGATCGCGGGTCTGCCGCGTTTCGACGGCGGTCTGGTGGGGTACTTTGGCTATGACTGCGTGCGCTATGTGGAAAAGCGCCTGGGCAAATGCCCGAATCCAGACCCGTTGGGTGTGCCGGATATTTTGCTGATGGTTTCCGATGCCGTCGTGGTGTTCGACAACCTGGCCAGCAAGATCCATGCGATCGTGCTGGTCGACCCGGCGCAGGAAAACGCCTACGAAGAAGGTCAGGCGCGCCTCGAGCAATTACTCGAGCAACTGCGTCAGCCGATCACGCCGCGCCGTGGCCTGGATTTCAAGGGGTTGCAGGCTGCCGAGCCCGCATTCCGCTCCAGTTTCACGCAGGACGACTACGAGCGTGCTGTCGATACCATCAAGGAGTACATCCTGGCGGGCGACTGCATGCAGGTTGTGCCGTCGCAGCGTATGTCCATTGATTTCAGTGCCGCGCCTATCGACCTGTACCGTGCGCTGCGCTGCTTCAACCCGACGCCGTACATGTACTTCTTCAACTTTGGCGACTTCCACGTCGTTGGCAGTTCGCCGGAAGTACTGGTGCGCGTCGAGGACAACCTGGTCACCGTACGTCCAATCGCCGGTACCCGTCCACGCGGTGCAACCGAAGAAGCCGACCGTGCCCTGGAAGAAGACCTGCTGTCCGATGACAAGGAGATCGCCGAGCACCTGATGCTGATTGATCTGGGGCGTAACGACACCGGTCGGGTATCCGAAACCGGCTCGGTCAAGGTCACCGAGAAAATGGTAATCGAGCGCTACTCCAATGTGATGCATATTGTCTCTAACGTTACTGGTCAACTGAAGGAAGGTCTTTCGGCCATGGATGCGCTACGCGCGATTCTTCCGGCGGGTACCTTGTCGGGTGCGCCGAAGATCCGTGCGATGGAGATCATCGACGAACTGGAGCCGGTAAAGCGCGGCGTGTATGGCGGTGCGGTCGGTTACCTCGCCTGGAACGGCAACATGGATACCGCCATCGCGATTCGCACTGCGGTGATCAAGGACGGCGAGTTGCATGTACAGGCCGGTGGCGGCATCGTCGCCGACTCGGTGCCCGCGCTGGAATGGGAAGAAACCATCAACAAGCGCCGCGCGATGTTCCGGGCCGTAGCCTTGGCCGAGCAGACGCCACGCCAGTGAAGATGGCGCCTTTTCGGCGCAAGACAGGTATTCAGAGTCAGCAGACTCAAGAGGTTGACCAGATGTTACTGATGATCGACAACTACGACTCCTTCACCTACAACGTCGTGCAGTACCTTGGCGAGTTGGGTGCAGAGGTCAAGGTCATTCGCAATGACGAACTGACCATCGCCCAGATCGAGGCGCTCAAGCCTGAACGTATCGTTGTTTCCCCCGGCCCTTGCACCCCAACTGAAGCAGGTGTGTCGCTGGAGGCAATCAAATATTTTGCCGGGAAATTGCCTATTCTCGGTGTCTGCCTGGGCCACCAGTCTATCGGCCAGGCCTTTGGCGGTGACGTGGTGCGTGCCCGTCAGGTGATGCACGGCAAAACCAGCCCGGTGTTCCACCGCGACCTTGGCGTATTTGCGGGCCTGAACAATCCGCTCACCGTAACCCGCTACCACTCGCTGGTGGTCAAGCGCGAAACTTTGCCGGAGTGTCTTGAGGTTACCGCCTGGACCGCGCTGGCAGATGGTTCTGTCGATGAAATCATGGGCCTGCGGCACAAGACGCTGAACATCGAAGGGGTGCAGTTCCACCCTGAGTCGATCCTCACTGAACAGGGCCACGAGCTGTTCGCCAACTTCCTCAAGCAGAGCGGCGGCCACCGCTAAGGATCGAACATGGATATCAAGAGCGCGCTGGCCCGTATCGTCAGTCAGTTGGACCTCTCCACCGATGAAATGCGCGAGGTCATGCGTCAGATCATGACCGGCCAATGCACCGAAGCGCAGATCGGCGCTTTCATGATGGGGCTGCGCATGAAGAGCGAGAGCATTGACGAAATCGTCGGTGCCGTCTCGGCGATGCGTGAGCTGGCGGATAAAGTTGAACTCAACACCCTTGCCGGTGTTGTCGATGTTGTCGGCACCGGCGGCGACGGTGCGAACATCTTTAATGTCTCCACTGCCTCGTCATTTGTGGTGGCAGCGGCGGGTTGCACGGTTGCCAAACATGGTAACCGTGCCGTTTCGGGCAAGAGTGGCAGTGCGGACCTGCTTGAGGCCGCTGGCATCTACCTGAACCTGACGCCGGTTCAAGTGGCTCGTTGCATTGACAGCGTTGGCATCGGCTTCATGTTTGCCCAGTCGCACCATGGGGCAATGAAGCATGCTGCCGGCCCTCGCCGTGATCTGGGGTTGCGCACCCTGTTCAACATGATTGGCCCGCTTACGAATCCTGCCGGCGTGAAGCACCAGGTGGTCGGTGTGTTTACTCAAGCGCTGTGCCGGCCGTTGGCCGAAGTGCTGCAACGCTTGGGTAGCAAACATGTACTGGTGGTGCATTCAAAGGATGGTCTGGATGAGTTCAGCCTGGCAGCGCCTACCTTTGTGGCGGAATTGAAGAACGACCAGATTACCGAGTATTGGGTCGAGCCTGAAGACCTTGGCATGAAAAGCCAGAGTCTGCATGGGCTGTCGGTTGAAAGCCCGGCGGCTTCGCTGGAGCTGATTCGCGATGCCTTGGGCCGACGCAAGACTGAAAACGGTCAGAAGGCTGCAGAAATGATCGTGCTTAATGCGGGCGCAGCACTGTACGCCGCAGACCACGCCTCTTCGCTCAAAGAGGGCGTCGCGTTGGCACATGATGCGCTGCACACCGGTCTTGCCCGCGAAAAACTCGAGGAGCTGGGTGCGTTTACCGCTGTATTCAAGCAGGAGAATGAAGGATGAGTGTGCCGACGGTTCTGGAAAAAATCCTCGCACGCAAGGTCGAAGAAGTCGCCGAGCGCAGTGCTCGGGTGAGCCTGGCTGAACTTGAGCGTCTGGCGGCCAGCGCCGATGCGCCTCGTGGTTTTGCCAAGGCGTTGATCGAGCAGGCGGCACGCAAGCAGCCAGCGGTTATTGCTGAAATCAAGAAAGCTTCGCCGAGCAAGGGTGTCATTCGCGAGCACTTCGTTCCGGCCGACATCGCGGTCAGTTACCAGAAGGGTGGGGCAACCTGCCTGTCGGTACTGACCGACGTCGACTACTTTCAGGGCGCTGATGTGTATTTGCAGCAGGCTCGAGCGGCTTGTGCCTTGCCCGTTATCCGCAAGGATTTCATGATCGATCCTTACCAGATCGTCGAAGCGCGAGCCCTGGGTGCTGACTGCGTACTGCTGATCGTTTCCGCGTTGGACGACGTGAAGATGGCCGAGCTGGCGGCCACCGCCAAAGGTGTCGGCCTCGATGTATTGGTCGAAGTGCATGATGGTGATGAACTCGATCGGGCATTGAACGTCCTTGATACCCCGCTGGTTGGTGTCAACAACCGTAACCTGCACACCTTTGAGGTGAGCCTGGAAACGACGCTCGACCTGTTGCCACGCATTCCGCGTGATCGTCTGGCAATTACTGAAAGCGGCATTCTGACCCGTGCCGACGTCGAGCTGATGGAAGTCAATGAGGTGTATTCCTTCCTGGTCGGTGAAGCGTTCATGCGCGCGGACAATCCAGGTTATGAACTGCAGCGCTTGTTCTTCCCTGAGCGTGTGCCACAGAACCTGGTTCCAGGTCTGGACTGATCAACCCCTGAAGCCGGCGATGCCGGCTTTTTTGTATCGACAAGGTTAATGCGATGAACGATCAACCTGTTGCCGTGACCGTTGAAGCTGGCCTGCGTGCCGAGCAGGATTTGCTGGCCGCTGTGTGTCGAGGTGAGCAAGACCATGGTGTGTTGTTCTGGCGCCCGACTGACCGGGCCTTGGTCATGCCTCGGCGCATGAGCCGCCTGGAGGGCTTCGAGGCGGCCTGTGCGGAACTGGCGATTGCCGGCTGGCCGGTATTGTTGCGAGAGACTGGCGGTGAGCCTGTACCGCAATCATCAGCGGTCATCAACATTGCCCTTGTCTATGTTGCGCCGCGCAGTGAGGGTGATCATGGGCGTATCGAAAGCGCCTATGAGCGACTTTGCCAACCCTTGTGCGAGGCGCTGCGCGAGTGGGGCGGGGTTGCTTCGGTCGGAGAGATCGAGGGAGCGTTCTGCGATGGTCGTTACAACGTCAACCTTAATGGTCGTAAACTGGTCGGTACGGCTCAGCGCTGGCGTCAGGGGCTCAATGGCAAGCGGCCTGTCGTGCTGGTGCATGGTGCCCTGCTGTTGGACAACGAGCGCGAAACGATGGTCGCCGCAGTGAACCGGTTCAATGAGTGTTGCGAGCTGGAGCAACGTTGTCTGGCCGATAGCCACATTGCCCTGCACGAAGTGGTACCCGAGGCCCCACTGTTTACACAGTTGGCGCAGGCCTATGGCGCGGTGCTTGCGGGTATCGCGAAAGACTAGCGGGTACCGTAGACCACCATGGTCTTGCCCTTGACCTGAACCAGGCTGCGTTCTTCAAGATCCTTGAGCACGCGGCCGACCATCTCCCGTGAGCATCCGACGATTCGGCCGATTTCCTGGCGGGTTATCTTGATCTGCATACCGTCCGGGTGGGTCATTGCGTCGGGTTGCTTGCATAGCTCCAGCAGGCAGCGGGCTACGCGTCCGGTGACGTCGAAAAAGGCCAGGTCGCCTACCTTGCGAGTCGTGTTACGCAGGCGTTGTGCCATCTGGCTGCCGAGGGCGTAGAGAATGTCCGGGTCCTGGCGGGCCAGCTCGCGAAATTTCTCATAGGTGATTTCGGCCACTTCACATTCGCTTTTGGCGCGTACCCAGGCACTGCGTTGCTGCTCTTTGCCCTCGGGTTCAAAGAGCCCAAGTTCACCAAAGAAGTCGCCACTGTTGAGGTAGGCGATGATCATCTCATGGCCTTCATCATCCTCGATCAGGATGGTCACCGAACCCTTGACGATGTACCACAGGGTATGAGCCTCGTCGCCCGCGCAAATGATGTTGCTCTTGGCAGTGAAATGCCGACGCTGACAATGAGCAAGCAACTTGTCGATGTTCTTGATCTTGGCTGGGAGGTTCAAGGCAACCATGGCTGAATTCCGGAAAGAAGCGATGCGTGGACACTTTTGTAAGTAGCCTGGCTTTTGCGCCAGTGATTTGGCGTCAGCTTATCAGACGCGTGTTCCTGTATCGGCACATTTCCTTGAACGCTTAGCTTTTCCGACGTGCCCGCAGGGTCTAAGCTGGCAGCCTTTTTCATGTTTAATGGAGTCCAGGTATGAAGGCGCGTATCCAGTGGGCTGGCGAAGCCATGTTTCTCGGCGAGTCAGGCAGTGGCCATGTGGTGGTCATGGATGGTCCGCCGGAGAGTGGCGGGCGTAATCTGGGCGTTCGGCCGATGGAGATGCTGCTGCTGGGTCTGGGCGGTTGCAGCAACTTCGATGTGGTCAGCATCTTGAAGAAGTCGCGGCAGGCGGTAGAAAGCTGTGAAGCGTTCCTGGAGGCTGAGCGTGCGAGTGAAGACCCCAAGGTATTCACCAAGATACATCTGCGCTTTGTGGTCAAGGGCCGTGGTTTGAAAGAGGCTCAGGTCAAACGTGCGGTTGAGCTGTCTGCCGAGAAGTATTGCTCGGCTTCGATCATGCTGGGGCGTGCGGGTGTCGAGATTACTCACGCCTATGAAATCGTCGAGCTGGGTTGAGTCGACATTCAACTATCATAAAAGCGGCGCACACTCTGGCAGACCGGGCTTCAGGTCTGCATAATGCGCCCCTTTTTCAGGGCTTTGGCCCTGTCTCGGACCTGCTCCGACCAGACAACCAAAATCGCCATCGCGAAGAGGTGTTAACCGTCCTACGCAGGTGCGTCGTTCGCATCTGACGGGCATGCTTGATCACGCGGCCGGGCCGCACACATATAGAGAGTTTTCAACGGTGAAAAGCAAACTCAAGCTCCACGGGTTCAACAACCTGACAAAGACCTTGAGCTTCAACATCTATGATATCTGCTATGCAGAGTCCCCTCAGGACCTGCAGGCCTACGTCGAGTACATCAACCAAGAGTACGACGCCGAACGCCTGACGCAGATTCTCACCGATGTGGTTGATATCATTGGTGCCAATATCCTGAACATTGCCCGTCAGGATTACGAGCCACAAGGCGCCAGCGTGACCATTCTGATCTCTGAACAACCGGTCACTCCGACCGACAGCCAGATCGAAGAGTCGCCGGGCCCATTGCCAGATACCATTCTGGCCCACCTCGACAAGAGCCATATCACTGTTCACACCTACCCGGAAATTCATCCGGTGGATGGCATCGCTACCTTCCGTGTGGATATCGATGTGTCGACCTGCGGGGTTATTTCACCGCTCAAGGCGCTCAATTACCTGATTCACCAGTTCGATTCGGACATCGTGACTGTGGATTACCGTGTGCGCGGTTTCACCCGTGACATCGAAGGCAAGAAGCACTTCATCGATCACGAGATCAATTCGATCCAGAACTACCTCTCTGAAGATACCAAGTCCGCTTACCAGATGACGGACGTCAATGTGTATCAGGAGAACCTGTTCCACACCAAGATGCTGCTCAAGGACTTCGAACTGGACAACTACCTGTTCGGCGACGCGACCAACAACTTGTCTGCAGAACAGCGCGCGCAGGTGACTGAGCGTGTAAAACACGAAATGCTGGAAATCTTTTACGCTCGCAACATGCCAGCGTAAATTTCCAGGCAAAAAAGGGGCCCTTGCGAGGGCCCCTTTTTTATTTTCATCAGTTGCTCTGGTTGTTGCGCTGCATTTAGCGGCGCAATCCGGGCAGAAAATCCACGATGGCAGTTGGCAGCAGGGTACGTAGGGCGGTACTCAAGCGCTCGCGGTGTTTCTGGTAGAACACGCCAAGGCCAATAATCGCGATCCCGATCAGGCTCAGTACCAGCGGGAACAGCAGTGAGTCAGCGAACACATCATAGGACAGGTACCCCAGATAAGCCGCCACACCCAGAGCCCCGAACACCATGAACACGGGGCGGCGCAGCAAAAGAGCAACGGCCATCAAGCCAAGGTTGATCAGGCAGTACATGGCCTTGCCCCATTCGCTGCCGCTGTCCATCAAGGTCAAACCGCCCCAGAAGGCTGCGAGCCCGGCCAGATAGCCCCAGAAGGCATAGTCCTGACGGCTGCGCCCATCAATCCAGACGCATACCAGCAGCAAACCGAGGCCGAACCACAGCGAGACTTCTCGACGCTGATCCCAACTGAATCCGTCACCGTAGACCCACTCGGTCAGGTCCATTGACATGAACCAGAGGGCGATCGCCATTGGCATCACGATAAACGGGAAGGGCACCAGGCGCAGCATCAGCAGGCCGGCAACCACTGCCGCAACTTCCATCAACAACCACCCACCTTGTACATAGCGGTAGTAGTTCTGGTAGTCACCTTGGTTGTCGTCCATGGGCCAGAAACCGCTAAGGCGTTCGAGTGCGAACACTGCCAACGGCACAATGCTCACCGCCACGGCAGCGAGCAGCCCTCCAGGGATTACCTGCCCACTGCGGTGCATGGCCTTTCCGACCAGGGTGAGCAGGGCGATGTAGCTCAGTGCGACCAGCAGCAGGGCGCTGTCACCGATACTCATCCAGGCTTCGGTCAATAGCCAACCCATGGCGCCCATGATCAGTAGTGCGCCAAAGTAATAGGCGACATGCGCCAGTTGGAAGCTGGCACGCTCTTGCGGTTGCTGCTTGAGAAAGTCCAGTAGGACATGATCCTGTCCGGGCTGGAGAATCCCCGCAGCTACGGCACGGGCAAGATCTTGAGCATCGAAGCGGTCAGCCATGATAGTCACATACGGTAGGTGCTTTTAGTCATGACCTTTGCCATAAGGCTCATCCCGAACTTGATCGGCGCAGGGAAGCGGAAGCCCCCAGCGTCCAGTGCGGACTCGGCGTGGTGTGCTTCATCGATGCGCATCTGCTCGAGGATAGCCCGTGATTTCTCATCTTCGGCTGGAATTTGCTCCAGGTGCTCATCCAGGTGCTTGCACACTTGATGCTCGGTGGCCGCGACGAACCCCAGGCTGACTTTGTCGCTGATCAACCCGGCCACTGCGCCGATGCCGAATGACATGCCATAGAACAACGGGTTTAGCACACTGGGGTGGCTGCCAAGTTGGCGAATGCGCTGTTCGCACCAGGCCAGGTGATCGATTTCTTCTTCGGCTGCATGTTCCATTGCCTTGCGTACCTGCGGCAGCTTTGCCGTCAGTGCCTGGCCTTGATACAGCGCTTGAGCACAGACTTCGCCGGTATGGTTGATGCGCATCAGGCCCGCTACATGGCGCGTTTGTTCGTCGTCCATGTCACTGTCGGGCTGGATGATCGCCGGAGACGGGCGGGAAGGTTGGCCGCTGAAGGGCAGCAAGGTGCGCATGGCAGTGTCGGCCTGCAGCAACAAGCGGTCGAGCGGCGAGTAGTGACGTTCGGTAGCCATCGGGCACCTCCGCAAGAATGTGCCCGACAGTTTACCCCAATCCAGATGACACGGCTTGCGTTGGATCAGCCCGGCGGCCAGTGCATCTGGCGTTGACCGAGCACGTGCATATGGATGTGGTAGACGGTCTGACCGCCCAGCTCATTGCAGTTCATGACCACACGAAAACCGTCTTCGCAGCCCAGCTCTTTGGCCAGGCGCTGAGCGGTGAAGAGGATATGGCCAGCCAGGCCTTTGTCTTCTTCGGTCAGGTCATTGAGGGTGCGGATAGGCTTTTTCGGGATAACCAGAAAGTGTACGGGTGCCTGTGGTGCGATATCGTGGAAGGCCAGAACCTGGTCGTCCTCGTAGATGATCTTGGCCGGGATCTCCCGGTTGATGATCTTGGTGAAGAGAGTCTCCACAACGCTTGCTCCATGGTGGTGGTCTGGCCTGAGTGTACTCAGCGCGGGGCCTGCCGCCCAGCCTCTATTCGATTCTGCTTGGGCGATAGCGTTGGTTGATGGCACCGGCCAGCTTGCGTGTGAGCCAGCGCGAGAGCATTCGCGGGCTGAATGCAAGCCAGCGATTGCGCCGACCGGGAAGGATCAAGGCGCGGTTTTTTTCCAGCGCTCGAACGGTATACAGCGCCACTTCCTCGGCGCTCAGGCAGCGCTTGCTGTTGTCCAGGCGTGGAATACGGCGTCTGGACGAGCGCACCGGGCCGGGGCAGAGGACTGAAACCTTGATGCCGGTGCGCTTGAGTTCTTCGCGTAGCCCTTCGGAGAAGTGCAGAACATACGCCTTGCTTGCGGCATAGCTGCTCATCCAGGGGCCAGGCGCAAACGCCGCGAGGGAGGCAACGTTGAGGATCTGCCCTCCGCCCTGAACCGCCATGGCGTTACCCAGCGCGTGGCAAAGGCGGGTAAGGGCGAGAATGTTCACTTCGATCAGGTCCTGCTCGTCTGCCCATTCCTGAGCGAGGAACGGGCCATAGGAGCGGATGCCCGCACAGTTCACCAGCAGATCGATTTGGCGTTCGCCTTCTTCGAGCTCAAGTAGAAAGCCAGACAGACGCAGCGGCTCGCCGAGATCGCAGGCGCGGAACAGAACTTCTACACCGAAACGTTGCGTCAGCTCGATGGCGACAGGTTCAAGCAGGTCGCGTTGTCGTGCTACCAGAATCAGGTTGCGCCCCCGCCTGGCCAGTGCTTCGGCCAGTGCCAGGCCGAGGCCGCTGGAGGCACCGGTGATCATGGCGTAACGGGTCATGCAGTTCTCCAATCAGGGGGGGGCGTTGTTCAAGGCGCGTAGTTTACAGGTTGGGGTGGGCGCAGCCACTACCGCTACGTACAGGCGTTGCGCCTGCAGTGCGGGTAGTAGCCGACGAGGTTCGGCTTAGAACGGTTTGACCACCACCAGGATGACGATACCCAGCAGAATCAGCACGGGCACCTCATTGAACCAGCGGTAGTAGACGTGGCTGCGAGTGTTTTCTCCACGTGCAAAACGTTTCAGCTGGGCGCCGCACATATGGTGGTAGCCGGTCAGCAGCACGATAAGTGTCAGCTTGGCGTGCATCCAGCCCTGGCTCATGAAGCCGGGGTTCAAGCTAAGCAGCCAGATGCCAAAGATGAAAGTGGCGATCATCGCCGGCCCCATGATGCCCCGGTACAGCTTGCGCTCCATGGTCACGAAACGTTCCTGGCTGATGCTGTCCTGGCTCTGGGCGTGGTAGACGAAGAGCCGGGGCAAATAGAACAGCCCGGCAAACCAGCACACCACGCTGACGATGTGTAGGGCCTTGATCCATAGATAAAGCATGTTTTGCAGTTCCTTCAGGGTTCACGGTGGTCGGATAGTAGTGGCTGTGGGTGGCCCCCGTCATCTCAACGGTTGTTACCAAAGCGACAGCCCCATATTATCGCTGGCTTTACACTCTACAGTCGGTTCGTTCAGAAGGGGCACGCGTTATGGTCAAGGTCGGTATCGTCGGCGGCACGGGTTACACCGGTGTCGAGCTGCTGCGTCTGTTGGCACAGCATCCACAGGCAGAGGTGGCGGTGATCACATCGCGATCAGAAGCAGGGCTGGCCGTCGCCGACATGTACCCGAACCTGCGCGGCCACTACGATGGCCTTGCCTTCAGCGTGCCCGACAGCAAGGCATTGGCAGCATGCGACGTGGTCTTCTTTGCCACGCCACATGGTGTAGCCCATGCGCTGGCTGGGGAGCTCCTGGCAGCCGGTACCAAGGTGATCGACCTCTCTGCGGACTTCCGTTTGCAGGATGCTGACGAGTGGGCCAAGTGGTATGGACAGCCACACGGTGCACCTGAACTGCTCAAGGATGCGGTCTATGGCTTACCCGAGGTCAACCGTGAGCAGATTCGCCAGGCTCGCCTGATTGCCGTCCCAGGTTGCTATCCAACCGCTACCCAATTGGGATTCCTGCCACTGCTTGAGGCCGGCATTGCTGATACCTCGCGCCTGATCGCCGACTGCAAGTCCGGTGTCAGTGGTGCTGGCCGTGGCGCCAGCGTAGGGTCGCTGTTCTGCGAAGCCGGTGAAAGCATGAAGGCATACGCGGTCAAAGGGCACCGTCACCTCCCAGAAATTAGCCAAGGCTTGCGCCGTGCTGCCGGTGGTGATGTCGGTCTGACCTTTGTGCCGCATCTGACGCCAATGATCCGGGGTATCCACTCGACCCTGTACGCCACCGTTGCCGATACCTCGGTTGACCTGCAAGCGCTGTTCGAAAAACGTTATGCAGATGAGCCGTTTGTCGATGTCATGCCAGCCGGCAGCCACCCGGAAACCCGTAGCGTGCGGGGTGCCAACGTTTGCCGTATTGCGGTTCATCGGCCACAAGGTGGTGACCTGGTCGTAGTGCTCTCGGTCATCGATAACCTGGTCAAGGGCGCGTCGGGTCAGGCGGTACAGAACCTGAACATCCTTTTTGGCCTGGACGAGCGCATGGGTCTGTCTCATGCGGGGCTGTTGCCTTAATCACCTTTAAAGTGCGGGAAACCACACGTGGGAGACGCTTGCAGTGTCGTTTCACGTGTGGCGTGGGTCTGCTTCAATTCTTGACCAATTTTCTCGGAGAAGCGGATAATGCCTGTCATCACGCATTATGGCGGCACAGCGCCGGGAGATAGTCAGCATGAGCGTCGAATCCTTCACCCCTACGGCTTTGCAATTCACGCAGGGCGCCGCGCACAAGGTGAAGACCCTGGTCGATGAAGAGGGTAATGACCGTCTGAAGTTGCGAGTGTTCGTAACCGGCGGCGGTTGCTCCGGCTTTCAGTATGGTTTCACCTTTGATGAAGACGTTGCCGAAGACGATACTGTCGTGGAGCGCGAAGGCGTTGCCTTGGTTGTCGATCCGATGAGCTTCCAGTACCTGGCAGGTGCCGAAGTGGATTACCAGGAAGGTTTGGAAGGCTCGCGTTTCGTGATCAAGAACCCTAACGCTACCACCACCTGTGGTTGCGGTTCTTCGTTCTCGATCTAAGGCCGGGTGTTTACTGCTGACGCCGCGCACTTGCGCGGCGTTTTGCTGTGCGCTTCATGCAGGGTAGATAGCGCCAAGTACCCGAGGGCCGCGGGCGCCGGTGACGCTGGGGCGATTGCCCGCAATGCCTTCCAGGCAGCAATGAGCCAACCAGGCGAATGCCATCGCCTCTACCCAGTCCGGATCGACGCCGCAAGCGTCAGTGCTGCTGACCCGCGCACCGGGAAGCAGTTTGGCCAAGCGCTGTATCAGCACGTCGTTGTGCGCGCCGCCCCCGCATACCAACAGTACCTGTGTCCCCGGTTGGGCTGCCTGCAGTGAGTTGATGATGCTTTGTGCGGTCAACTCCAGCAGTGTGGCCTGTACGTCGGCATCGTCGTGGACGGGTTGTGAGCTGAGGTGGTGCTTGAGCCATGGAAGGTTAAACACTTCCCTGCCTGTGCTCTTGGGGCCGGTTCCCGCGAAGAACGGGTCACTGAGCAAGGCAGACAGCAAGCTCGGGATGACCGTCCCACTCGCAGCCCAAGCGCCCCCTGCATCGAAGCTAAGCCCCTTGCGGTCTTGAATCCAGGCGTCCAGCAGTACGTTGCCCGGACCACAGTCAAAGCCTCTGACTGGCATGCCGTGCTCGATCAGGCTGAGGTTGCTGAAACCACCGACATTGAGTACTGCCAGGCGTTCGCCTGGGTGCTCGAACAGCGATTCATGGAAGGCGGGTACCAGAGGGGCGCCCTGGCCGCCTGCGGCGACGTCGCGGCGTCGGAAGTCACTGACGACGCTGATGCCCGTGAGCTCGGCTAGCAGGGCTGGGTTGCCGATCTGCACAGTGAAGCCGCGCGCCGGTTCATGCCGAATGGTCTGGCCGTGGCTGCCAATGGCGCGAATGGCACTGGGTTGCAGGTGCTGAGTACTCAGCAATTGTTGGATTCCGGTCGCTGCCAGTGCCACCCACTCATTTTCGGCAAGTGCTGCCCGGGCGACTTCATCCGGCCCGCTGGCGCACAACGCCAGTAGCGACTGGCGAAGCGTGTCCGGCATGGGGATGTAATGCGTGGCGAGTAGCGTTGGCTTGAGCTGTTGCGCTTGCTCGATCAATGCGATGTCCAGGCCGTCAAGGCTGGTCCCGGACATCACCCCCAGATAGAGAGGCATCGCTTAACGCTTGCTCGAGGCCAGCATGGTGGCCTTTTCCTGGTCCATGCGTGCGATCAGCGGTTGGCTCTGCTGCATGAAGCGTTGGCGT
Source organism: Pseudomonas sp. AL 58 (assembly GCF_036348395.1). Lineage (NCBI taxonomy): Bacteria > Pseudomonadati > Pseudomonadota > Gammaproteobacteria > Pseudomonadales > Pseudomonadaceae > Pseudomonas > Pseudomonas sp. AL 58. The sequence continues at coordinate 2,937 of NZ_JAZBQR010000007.1, read as the reverse complement.
TCAGCCTTGGCGATAGGGTCTGCCATGGGTAGCTTCTGGCCCAGAGGGTCGACGTGGACGCCATTGACCTGGAATTCATAGTGCAGGTGTGGGCCGGTGGAGAGGCCAGTAGTGCCGATATAACCAATCACCTGGCCCTGCTTGACCGAGCCTCCGGTCTTCACGCCTTTTGCGAAGCCCTGCATATGCCCGTAGAGCGTCTGATAGCGGTTACCGTGCTGAATGATGACGGTGTTGCCATAGCCGCCACGACGCCCTGCCAGAAGCACCTTGCCATCGCCAGCGGCTTTGATTGGTGTCCCACGTGGCGCTGCATAGTCGACGCCTTTGTGCGCGCGAATCTTGTTCAGGATCGGGTGTTTACGCCCAGCAGAGAAGCGCGAGCTGATACGTGCGAAATCAACCGGTGTACGGATGAACGCCTTGCGCATGCTGTTGCCGTCGGCGGTGTAGTAACTGGTGTTGCCCTGCTTGTTGGTATAGCGAACGGCGCTATAGCTCTTGCCGCGGTTGCTGAAGCGGGCGGAAAGGATATTGCCGGTGCCTACGACCTTGCCGTTGACTACCTTCTGTTCATAAATCACATCGAACTCGTCACCCTGGCGAATGTCCTGAGCGAAGTCGATGTCGTAGCCAAAGATACCGGCCATATCCATGGTCAGGCTGTGAGACAGGCCGGCACGTTGTGCTGACGCAGAAAGCGAGCTCTTGATGACGCCGTGCACATAGGCAGTGCGTACAGTCGGTTTGCTGATCTCGCGATTGAACGCATAGCCGTTGCTGGTCTTGGTCAGGCGGATGGTTTCCAGGTCGCTGACCTTGCTGTGCAAACTGGACAGTTGACCGTCCTTGTCCAGTTCAATTTCCAGAACCTGGCCATGTTTGAGCTGGCTGAACTGCTTGGCCTGCTTGTTACTGGCCAGTACCTCATGCACCGCATTGGCTGGCAGGCCGACTTTGTTGAACAGTGTCGACAGCGTATCGCCGCGGCCTACGGTGACTTCGCGGTGGCTAGGCGATTTAGCTGTTTCTGCTGTTTCTGCTGTTGGTGCAGGCTCCGCCTTGGCAGCTTGCTCGTTTTTTTCGTCAGCGTTGTCTATCTGGGCAAACGGTGAGGGTGCAGTCTCTTCGCTGGCCAGCGGTGGCGTTGCTTGTTGTTGCTCAAGCTGCTCGACTGGGCTTTCCAGCTCAAGGTTCAGGGTTGTTTTCTTGGCCTCGACTTCGCTGGATGGGAATACCAGCAAAGCCAGGCTGAGTAAGGCTGCAATGCCGCTCGCAGCCAACAGATGGCTCTTCGGATAAAGCGGAGGCGCTTTAGGCGGTTCGTTGCTCATGGGTAAATTGACTTTGAAAAAGATGAAATGGAAAAGATGAATGACATGATGAAGATGAAATAACTGTATAAAATATAACCAAATCCCTTCCAAAGCAAGCGGGCAGACGTCATCAGTCGGGTGTTGGGTCACATTCAGGCCAAAAACTTGTAATTGACGGCTGATCTTGTATGGTTGGGGCCTTTTAATCTGAGCCTTACGGGTCTGTCATGAAGTCGGTTGAAGAGCAGCTAGAGCTGATCAAACGTGGTGCGGAAGAGGTACTGGTCGAGTCCGAACTGGTCGAGAAGCTCAAGCGCGGTCAGCCGCTGCGGATCAAGGCGGGTTTCGACCCTACCGCGCCTGATCTGCACTTGGGGCATACCGTCCTTATTAACAAGCTGCGTCAGTTCCAGGATCTTGGGCATCAGGTGATCTTCCTGATTGGGGATTTCACCGGGATGATCGGGGATCCGAGTGGCAAGAGTGCTACGCGCCCTCCGCTGACTCGCGAGCAGGTGCTGGAAAATGCCGAGACGTATAAACAGCAGGTGTTCAAGATCCTTGACCCAGCCAAGACAGAAGTTGCATTCAATTCGACCTGGATGGATGCGCTGACCCCGGCTGATTTCATTCGCCTGGCGTCCCAATACACGGTTGCGCGCATGCTGGAGCGGGATGACTTCCATAAGCGCTACACCACCAATCAACCGATCGCGATCCATGAGTTCCTCTACCCGCTGGTGCAGGGGTATGACTCGGTAGCGCTGAAGGCGGATGTTGAACTGGGTGGTACCGATCAGAAGTTCAATCTGCTGATGGGGCGCGAGCTTCAGCGCGGTTACGGTCAGGAACCTCAGAATATTGTCACCATGCCACTGCTTGAGGGGCTTGATGGTGTCAAGAAGATGTCCAAGTCCCTCGGGAACTATGTTGGTATCCAGGAAGCGCCGGGTGTGATGTACAGCAAGCTTGTCTCGATCCCGGACACCTTGATGTGGCGTTACTTCGAGTTGTTGAGCTTCCGGTCCATGGAAGAGATCAATGCATTCCGTGCAGAGGTAGAGGCGGGCGCTAATCCGCGGGACATCAAGATCAAGCTGGCTGAAGAGATCGTTGCGCGCTTCCATGGTGAAGAGGCTGCTGCGAACGCGCACCGTGCCGCGGGCAATCGCATGAAGGATGGCGAGTTGCCAGAAGACCTGCCCGAGGTTGTAGTGCCTGCCGATGAAGAGATGCCGATTGCGGCTGTCCTTAATAAGGCTGGGCTGGTCAAGAATGCTGCTGCGGCTCGCGATCTTCTGGCGGCGGGTAGTGTGCGCATTGATGGCGAGGTCGTTGATCGTGGCTTCGTATTCGCGTTGGGCGCCACTCATGTTTGCCAGGCCGGCAAGAAGGCCTTTGCGCGTATTACGCTGAAGGCTGAGTGAGTTTGTAAATAAGGCTTGACGGCGAATTGTAACTGTCTATAATTCGCCCCACTTCCGGCGCAGTCGAAACGGAAAACTCCTTGTTAATCAACGAGTTAGATGTTTAGTGATGGTGCTGGAAGTGCTTCGGTCGAATAGATCGGCAGCGGTGAAAAAGGTGGTTGACAGCGAGTTGAAACGCTGTAGAATTCGCC
>NZ_JAZBQR010000006.1:0-241239 GCF_036348395.1 Pseudomonas sp. AL 58 | reverse complement strand
ATCGCCGATGGTAGTGTGGGGTTTCCCCATGTGAGAGTAGGTCATCGTCAAGATTAAATTCCGAAACCCCTATCTGCACATGCAGGTAGGGGTTTTGTCTTTGTGGCCTGGAGAACATTGCCAGCAGGGCGGCTGTCGCTATTTCACATTTGTGGGCTGGCTTGTGGCCTCTAAGCGGCTGGCAGTGTGCGATCCACTCAGGGAGGCCCCTCAATGGCTGGGCTTTCCGGCTCCCAGGTCGTCTCTCGTGGCTACAGATTTCTATGCAAGTCTTCGAGGCATGGCTATCATGCCTGCCTCATTGTGAGTCGAGATTGGCATGCTGAAGTTGTTAAACCTCCTTAAAGATGGCCGGTTTCATTCCGGACAGGCGCTGGGGGCCGCCTTGGGTGTCAGTCGCAGTGCTGTCTGGAAGCAGTTGCAGCACCTTGAGGCTGAGCTGAACTTGCCTATTTATAAAGTCCGCGGTCGCGGTTATCAGCTGGCGACGCCATTGTCCTTGCTGGAAACGGCGGCAATTGCAGAGCGATCTGTCGACGAGTCGTGGCCGGCATTGATTTTCGACTCAATCGACTCGACAAATGCCCAGGCGCTCCGTGAGGTCAATGAGGGGCGAGTTGCTCCTTTTATTGTTCTGGCTGAGCGGCAAACGGCCGGGCGAGGCCGTCGTGGGCGTAGTTGGGCCAGTCCGTTTGCAGAGAACCTTTATTACAGTCTGGTACTGCGCATAGAGGGTGGTATGCGCCAGTTGGAAGGGCTTAGCCTGGTCGTTGGCTTGGCGGTGATGCGCACGCTACATGCCTATGGTGTCAGTGGCGCAGGTCTTAAGTGGCCAAACGATGTGTTGGTGAATAATCAAAAAATTGCCGGTATCTTGCTAGAACTTGTAGGTGATCCTGCAGATGTTTGCCACGTGGTGATGGGCGTTGGGATCAACGTCAACATGCAGGCCAGCAGTGAAGTGGATCAGCAATGGACGTCCATATGGCGAGAGGTTGGGGAGGTCGTTGATCGCAATCAGCTGGTCGCTCTGCTCAATCAGAACCTGCAGGAAGACCTGGTTCGGCATCGCCAGTCGGGATTTGCAGTATTCCAGGGTGAGTGGGAGAAGGCGCACCTCTGGCAAGGTCGCGCGGTATCGCTTATTGCAGGTAATCATCAGGTCGATGGTGTGGTGAGAGGCATTGATCGTCAGGGGGCTCTGCGTCTTGAGGTCGATGGTGTTGAAAAGAGCTTTAGTGGCGGAGAGCTCAGTTTGAGGTTGCGCGATGATTCTTGAGCTCGATTGCGGTAACAGCTTTATCAAATGGCGAATCATTCGCTCTGAGGATGCCTCGATAGTCGCTGGTGGTGTCGTTGAGTCCAATGAAGCATTGATTGCCTCGATCCATGCAGTTCCAGGTAGCGCCCCTCGATGCTGTCGCTTGGTCAGTGTCAGGGGAGAGGATGAGACAGCAGGACTGCGTGCAGCTCTGGTTGAGCAGTTCGGTCTGCTGGTTGTTAGTGCTGAGCCAGCGAAAGAGTTGGCCGGGGTTCGTAATGGCTATGATGATTTCCAGCGATTGGGGATGGATCGTTGGTTGGCGCTTTTGGGTGGCTATCATCTGGCCAAGGGTGCTTGTGTGGTTATCGACTTCGGTACAGCGGTAACGGCCGACTTTGTCGCGGCTGACGGGGCGCATCTTGGGGGGTTTATTTGCCCTGGGTTGCCGCTGATGCGTAATCAGCTGCGCACCCATACCCGTCGTATCCGTTATGACGACGCCGCAGCAGAGCGTGCGCTCTCAAGCGTGGAGCCTGGGCGTTCGACTGTCGAAGCGGTTGAGCGCGGCTGTCTGTTAATGCTCCAAGGGTTCGTATTGACACAGGTAGAGCAGGCTCGCTCGCTTTTTGGAGAGGCATTTACACTGTTCCTCACGGGTGGTGATGCGCCCCTGGTTCATCAGGTGGCTCCGTGTGCTCGCGTGGTGCCGGATCTAGTGTTTGTTGGTCTGGCGATAGCCTGCCCCCTGGATTGAGGTATCTATGCGCTGGTTGTTTCTTCTCTTAGTGGTGCTCAATGCTGTTTATTACGTCTGGCATCAGCAAGAAGCGCCTTTGAAGGCAAAGGAGGTAGCCCCGCTGTCTTTATATAAAGGTAGTCAGCAGGGTATTCGCCTTTTGAGTGAGTCGGGGGCTGGAGGGCGCAGCGCGCAGCAGGCTGAAGATTGTCTCTATATCGGTGGCCTTGCCAAGGTTGAGCAATTGAATGCGCTTCGTCAGCGCTTGGTTTCGTTGGATGTGGCGACTGCACAGGTAGTTGGGGCGCTGGGTGACAGCCCGGGATTCTGGCTGCAGGTGGCGCCCCAAAGCCGACGTTTACTGGACGAAGCGCTGCTCGCGACACTTTCCCATGATTTCAAAGACTTAAAACATAAAATAATGTTGTGCGAGGGTATTGCAACTGCTGAATAGCTTGATAGAATGGCGCCCGCTTCACAGGGAACACCACTAGTTGGAAAGCCTGTGTAGCAACTGTCAAATTAGCTAAGCTCAAGATTTTAATGAGAAAAAGCTTGACAGGAAGGCAGCAAGAGTTGAAAATGCTGCCCACGTTCAGGAGGGGTTCCCGAGCGGCCAAAGGGATCAGACTGTAAATCTGACGTCTACGACTTCGAAGGTTCGAATCCTTCCCCCTCCACCAGTTTAGCGAGAGCTGCAAGCTCCGCGGGTATAGTTTAGTGGTAGAACCTCAGCCTTCCAAGCTGATGATGCGGGTTCGATTCCCGCTACCCGCTCCAGGTTTGCTGTTTTTGCAAAGTGTAAGGCTCTTGTAGCTCAGTTGGTAGAGCACACCCTTGGTAAGGGTGAGGTCAGCGGTTCAAATCCGCTCAAGAGCTCCATATTAACAAGGCAGATATGAAAATATCTGCCTTTGTTTTAATGGTTGGCGTGACTAGTTAAATTCTTCTGCGGGGGACAGTCTCGATGGCTAAGGAAAAGTTCGAACGTAACAAGCCGCACGTGAACGTAGGTACTATTGGTCACGTTGACCATGGTAAGACCACGTTGACTGCTGCGCTGACTCGCGTTTGCTCCGAAGTTTTCGGTTCGGCTAAAGTCGATTTTGATAAGATTGACAGCGCTCCAGAAGAAAAAGCTCGCGGTATCACCATTAACACCGCGCACGTCGAGTATGACTCGAATATTCGTCACTATGCTCACGTTGACTGCCCTGGTCACGCTGACTATGTGAAGAACATGATTACCGGTGCTGCCCAGATGGACGGCGCCATCCTGGTTTGCTCGGCCGCTGATGGTCCGATGCCGCAAACCCGTGAGCACATCCTTCTGTCCCGTCAGGTAGGCGTTCCCTACATTGTGGTCTTCCTGAACAAGGCTGACCTGGTAGACGACGCAGAGCTGCTGGAACTGGTTGAAATGGAAGTTCGCGATCTGCTGTCCACCTACGACTTCCCGGGTGACGACACTCCGATTATTATCGGTTCTGCTCGTATGGCCCTGGAAGGCAAAGACGACAACGAGATGGGTACCACTGCTGTCAAAAAGCTGGTCGAAACTCTGGATAGCTACATTCCAGAACCAGAGCGCGCCATCGACAAGCCATTCCTGATGCCAATCGAAGATGTATTCTCGATTTCGGGTCGTGGCACTGTTGTTACCGGTCGTATTGAGCGTGGTATCGTTCGTGTTCAAGACGCTCTGGAAATTGTTGGTCTGCGCGACACTGCCACCACCACCTGCACTGGTGTTGAAATGTTCCGCAAGTTGCTCGACGAAGGTCGTGCTGGCGAGAACTGCGGCGTTCTGCTGCGTGGTACTAAGCGTGACGACGTTGAGCGTGGTCAGGTTCTGGTTAAGCCGGGTTCGGTTAAGCCGCACACCAAGTTCACCGCAGAAGTTTACGTTCTGAGCAAGGAAGAAGGCGGTCGTCATACTCCGTTCTTCAAAGGCTACCGTCCACAGTTCTACTTCCGTACTACTGACGTGACTGGTAACTGCGAGCTGCCAGAAGGCGTTGAAATGGTAATGCCAGGTGACAACATCCAGATGACTGTCACTCTGATCAAAACCATCGCAATGGAAGATGGTCTGCGTTTCGCTATCCGTGAAGGCGGTCGTACCGTCGGCGCTGGTGTGGTTGCAAAGGTTCTCGAATAAGTAGTTGATTTATTTCTATCGGGCCGGCATAATGGTCGGCCTGATTAAGCTTTTAGGTCAGTAGCTCAATTGGCAGAGCGACGGTCTCCAAAACCGTAGGTTGGGGGTTCGATTCCCTCCTGACCTGCCAGATTCACCTCGTGTGTCTGGCTTTCTTTTCACAGGATCCTCCTAGATGACTTCCAAGTCTGAAGCCCAAGACTCTCGTTTTGATCTGCTCAAGTGGCTTGCTGTTGTCGCTTTGGTGATCGTAGGCGTTGTTGGTAACCAATACTACAGCGCATCCCCGATTCTGTACCGCGTAATCGCGCTCCTTGTTCTTGCTGCTGCTGCTGCCTTCGTTGCGCTGCAGACGGCTAAGGGTAGGTCGTTTTTTGCGCTGGCTAAGGAAGCTCGTACCGAGATTCGTAAAGTTGTATGGCCAACCCGCCAAGAAACCACTCAGACCACCCTTATCGTAGTGGCGGTCGTTCTGGTTATGGCGCTGCTGTTGTGGGGGCTTGATTCCCTGCTCGGTTGGTTGATTTCGTTGATTGTCGGCTAAGGGTGTCCCGTGGCTAAGCGTTGGTACGTCGTGCATGCTTACTCGGGTTACGAGAAGCATGTCATGCGCTCGTTGATCGAGCGCGTAAAACTGGCTGGCATGGAAGACGGTTTCGGCGAAATTCTGGTCCCGACCGAAGAAGTGGTCGAGATGCGCAATGGCCAGAAGCGCAAGAGCGAGCGTAAGTTCTTTCCAGGCTACGTATTGGTTCAGATGGACATGAACGAAGGGACTTGGCACTTGGTCAAGGATACCCCTCGCGTCATGGGCTTCATCGGTGGTACAGCAGATAAACCTGCGCCTATCACTGATAAAGAAGCAGAAGCGATTCTCCGTCGTGTTGCTGATGGCAGCGACAAACCGAAGCCGAAGACGTTGTTCGAGCCGGGCGAGGTCGTTCGTGTCATCGACGGTCCGTTCGCTGATTTCAACGGCACTGTCGAAGAAGTTAACTACGAGAAGAGCCGGCTGCAGGTCGCAGTGCTCATTTTCGGACGCTCTACTCCGGTGGAGCTAGAGTTCAGTCAGGTCGAGAAGGTCTAACTGAACCCAGCATCCCATACCCCGCAGCCTTGTGCTGCGGGGTTTTGTCGTCACTGGGATAAAACGTAAGTAATCCGGGGAGCCATCAGGCGTTCGTACCCGATATTGGAGTAGCTCATGGCTAAGAAGATTCAGGCTTACATCAAGCTGCAAGTAAAGGCCGGCCAGGCCAACCCAAGCCCACCCGTTGGTCCTGCACTGGGTCAACACGGTGTGAACATCATGGAATTCTGCAAGGCCTTCAACGCCCGTACTCAGGGTCAAGAGCCAGGTCTGCCGACTCCAGTGATCATCACTGTTTACAGTGACCGCAGCTTCACCTTCGAAACCAAGAGCACCCCTGCTTCGGTTCTGCTGAAGAAAGCAGCTGGCCTGACCAGCGGTTCGGCTCGTCCGAACACTGTCAAGGTTGGTACTGTGAACCGCGCTCAGCTGGAAGAGATCGCAAAAGCTAAGAAAGCTGATCTGACTGCCGCTGACCTGGAAGCAGCCGTGCGTACCATCGCCGGTTCTGCTCGCAGCATGGGCCTCAACGTGGAGGGTGTGTAATGGCTAAGCTGACCAAGCGCCAAAAGGCCATCGCTTCGAAGGTTGAAGCTGGCAAAGTTTACAACTTTGAAGACGCAGCAGCTCTGCTGGCCGAACTGTCCACCGTGAAGTTCAGCGAGTCCTTCGACGTTGCAGTCAACCTCGGTGTTGACCCGCGTAAATCTGACCAGGTTGTTCGCAGCGCAACTGTGCTGCCGCACGGCACTGGCAAGACCGTACGCGTAGCTGTCTTCACTCAGGGTCCAGCTGCTGAGGCCGCTCTGGCTGCCGGCGCTGACCGTGTAGGTATGGACGATCTGGCTGCCGAAATGAAAGGCGGCGATCTGAACTATGACGTCGTTATTGCCTCCCCGGACGCAATGCGTGTTGTAGGTCAGTTGGGTCAGGTACTGGGTCCTCGCGGCCTGATGCCAAACCCGAAGGTTGGTACTGTAACTCCAGACGTAGCTACCGCGGTTAAAAACGCCAAGGCTGGTCAGGTTCGTTATCGCACCGACAAAAACGGCATCATCCACACCTCCGTTGGCAAAGTCGGCTTTGATGCTGTCAAGCTGAAGGAAAACGTTGAAGCCCTGATCGCTGATCTGAAGCGTATCAAGCCAGCTTCTTCGAAAGGTATCTACGTCAAGCGCGTTACCCTGAGCACCACTATGGGCCCAGGTCTGGTCATCGATCAGAGCTCGCTGAGCGCGTAAGACATCGGTGGGTGCGAGCGATCGCGCCCGCTTTGCAAGATTGGGGTCCCTGCCTGGCGGGGGCTATCCAAGACCGTAGGCGACGCAAGTCTTAAACCTCAAGCCTACGCAGATGGTGCTCCCGATTCCTTACCGAATCAGACACCAAAACGACATTCGGCCTCGGTCGAATGAAACGGTAACAAGCAGGAGTTAAACCCGTGGCAATTAAACTCGAAGACAAGAAGGCCATCGTCGCTGAAGTCAACGAGGCTGCCAAAGCTGCTCTGTCCGCTGTCGTGGCTGATGCCCGTGGCGTGACTGTAGGCGCTATGACCGGACTCCGTAAAGAGGCTCGTGAAGCTGGCGTTTACGTACGTGTTGTACGTAACACCCTGCTCAAGCGTGCAGTTGCTGACACTGAATACAGTGTCCTCAACGACGCCTTCACCGGCCCGACCTTGATCGCGTTCTCCAACGAACATCCAGGCGCTGCTGCCCGTTTGTTCAAGGAATTCGCTAAAGGTCAGGACAAGTTCGAGATCAAGGCAGCTGCGTTCGAGGGCAAGTTCCTCGCAGCAAACGAGATCGACGTGTTGGCTTCGCTGCCAACTCGCGACGAAGCCATTGCAAGGCTGATGAGCGTGATTCAAGGCGCTACCAGCAAGCTGGCTCGTACTTTGGCGGCCGTTCGCGACCAGAAAGAAGCTGCTGCTGCCTAAGGCACCGCAAGCGCTTTCGAAATCATACGTTTAATTTGATGGCTGCGTAGGCTGTCACCCCAATACAGGAATTTATAGTCATGTCTCTGACTAACGAACAAATCATCGAAGCAATCGGCCAGAAAACCGTTCTGGAAGTTGTTGAGCTGATCAAAGCAATGGAAGAAACCTTCGGCGTTACCGCTGCTGTTGCCGCTGCTGGCCCAGCTGCTGCCGCTGCCGTTGTTGAAGAGCAAACCGAGTTCACCGTTAAACTGGTTGAAGCCGGCGACAAGAAAGTAAACGTCATCAAGGCTGTTCGTGAAGCCACCGGTCTGGGCCTGAAAGAAGCCAAGGCTGTTGTTGACGACCTGGGCGTCGTGAAAGAGAACGCTTCGAAAGAAGAAGCTGAAGCTCTGAAGAAAGCTCTGGAAGAAGCAGGCGCTAAAGTCGAAGTTAAGTAACTCCGACTTTGCGTATCCAGCCCAAGCGTTAAGCGAACGGCTGATGGCTGGTGGCTCTTGCCACCGGCCTTTTTCCGTTATTGGCGGCCGACCAGGTCGGCCCCGATAACGAGCTGCAACCACCGAGACGGTGGCGCAAACCAAGGGGTTTGCACGATTTTCTGGCTGCTTCCGTCGGGAGGAGCCAAACAAGCAGGTGACCAAGCTGGGGAACGCTGATGGCTTACTCATACACTGAGAAAAAACGTATCCGCAAGGACTTTAGCAAGTTGCCGGACGTCATGGATGTGCCTTACCTCCTGGCCATCCAGCTGGATTCGTATCGTGAATTCTTGCAAGCGGGAGCGACCAAAGATCAGTTCCGCGACGTGGGCCTGCATGCGGCCTTCAAATCGGTTTTCCCGATCATCAGCTACTCCGGCAATGCTGCCTTGGAGTACGTTGGCTATCGTCTGGGCGAACCGGCTTTTGATGTCAAAGAATGCGTACTGCGCGGCGTAACCTTCGCCGTACCACTGCGGGTGAAGGTGCGTCTGATCATTTTCGACAAAGAGTCGTCGAACAAAGCGATCAAGGACATCAAAGAGCAAGAAGTCTACATGGGTGAAATCCCCCTGATGACTGAAAACGGTACCTTCGTTATTAACGGTACCGAGCGTGTTATCGTTTCCCAGCTGCACCGTTCGCCAGGTGTGTTCTTCGACCACGACCGTGGCAAGACTCACAGCTCTGGCAAACTGTTGTACTCGGCTCGGATCATTCCTTACCGTGGTTCGTGGTTGGACTTCGAATTCGACCCGAAAGACTGCGTATTCGTTCGTATCGACCGTCGCCGCAAGCTGCCGGCTTCGGTGCTGCTGCGCGCGCTGGGCTACAGCACTGAAGAAGTGTTGAACGCTTTCTACACCACCAACGTTTTCCATGTTTCCGGTGAAAAACTCAGCCTGGAACTGGTTCCTCAGCGTCTGCGTGGCGAAATCGCAGTCATGGACATCCATGACGAGACCGGCAAGGTGATCGTGGAGCAGGGCCGTCGTATTACTGCCCGCCACATCAACCAGCTCGAAAAGGCAGGCGTCAAGCACCTGGACGTTCCAATGGAATACGTCTTGGGTCGCACCACCGCCAAGGCCATCGTGCACCCGGCTACCGGCGAAATCCTGTGTGAGTGCAACACCGAACTGACCACCGAGCTGCTGATCAAGATCGCCAAGGCTCAGGTTGTCCGTATCGAGACGCTCTACACCAACGATATCGACTGCGGTCCGTTCATTTCGGATACCCTGAAAATCGACTCTACCGGCAACCAGCTGGAAGCCCTGGTCGAGATCTACCGCATGATGCGTCCAGGCGAGCCGCCAACCAAGGACGCTGCCGAGACCCTGTTCAACAACCTGTTCTTCAGCGCCGAGCGGTACGATCTGTCCGCTGTTGGCCGCATGAAGTTCAACCGTCGTATCGGTCGTACCGAGATCGAGGGTTCGGGCGTACTGAGCAAGGAAGACATCGTCGAGGTTCTGAAGACCCTGGTCGACATTCGTAACGGCAAAGGTATCGTCGATGACATCGACCACCTGGGTAACCGCCGTGTACGTTGTGTTGGCGAAATGGCTGAGAACCAGTTCCGTGTTGGCCTGGTGCGCGTCGAGCGTGCGGTCAAGGAACGTCTGTCGATGGCAGAAAGCGAAGGCCTGATGCCGCAAGACCTGATCAACGCCAAGCCGGTTGCGGCTGCGGTGAAAGAGTTCTTCGGTTCGAGCCAGCTGTCCCAGTTCATGGACCAGAACAACCCGCTCTCCGAAATTACCCACAAGCGTCGTGTCTCTGCACTCGGCCCTGGCGGTCTGACTCGTGAGCGCGCGGGCTTTGAGGTTCGTGACGTACACCCGACTCACTACGGTCGCGTTTGCCCGATCGAGACCCCTGAAGGTCCGAACATCGGTCTGATCAACTCCTTGGCCGCATATGCGCGCACCAACCAGTACGGCTTCCTGGAAAGCCCGTACCGTGTGGTGAAAGAGGGCGTTGTTACCGACGAAATCGTGTTCCTGTCGGCGATCGAAGAAGCAGATCACGTCATCGCTCAGGCTTCGGCCGCGATGAACGATAAGAAGCAACTGATCGATGAACTGGTAGCCGTTCGTCACCTGAACGAATTCACCGTCAAGGCGCCGGAAGACGTCACCCTGATGGACGTTTCGCCGAAGCAGGTAGTTTCGGTTGCAGCGTCGCTGATTCCGTTCCTCGAGCACGACGACGCCAACCGTGCGTTGATGGGTTCGAACATGCAGCGTCAAGCTGTACCAACCCTGCGTGCTGACAAGCCGCTGGTCGGTACCGGTATGGAGCGCAACGTAGCACGCGACTCCGGCGTTTGCGTTGTGGCTCGTCGTGGTGGCGTTATCGACTCCGTCGATGCCAGTCGTATCGTGGTCCGTGTTGCCGATGATGAAGTCGAAACCGGCGAAGCGGGTGTCGACATCTACAACCTGACCAAGTACACCCGCTCTAACCAGAACACCTGCATTAACCAGCGTCCGCTGGTGAGCAAAGGTGATCGCGTTGAGCGTGGCGACATCATGGCTGACGGCCCGTCCACCGACATGGGTGAACTGGCATTGGGTCAGAACATGCGCATCGCGTTCATGGCATGGAACGGCTTCAACTTCGAAGACTCCATCTGCCTGTCCGAGCGTGTGGTTCAGGAAGACCGTTTCACCACGATCCACATTCAGGAACTGACCTGTGTGGCCCGTGACACCAAGCTTGGCCCAGAGGAAATCACCGCGGACATCCCGAATGTGGGTGAAGCTGCGCTGAACAAGCTGGACGAAGCCGGTATCGTTTATGTTGGTGCTGAGGTTGGCGCTGGCGATATTCTGGTCGGCAAGGTCACGCCAAAAGGCGAGACTCAACTGACTCCGGAAGAAAAACTGCTGCGTGCGATCTTCGGTGAGAAGGCTAGCGACGTTAAAGACACCTCCCTGCGCGTGCCGACCGGCACCAAAGGTACTGTCATCGACGTTCAGGTCTTCACCCGTGATGGTGTCGAGCGCGATAGCCGTGCGCTGTCCATCGAGAAGATGCAGCTGGACGAAATCCGTAAAGACCTCAACGAAGAGTTCCGTATCGTCGAAGGGGCAACCTTCGAGCGTCTGCGTGCAGCCCTGAATGGTCAGATCGTTGAAGGTGGTGCGGGCCTGAAGAAAGGCACCGAGATCACTAACGAAGTTCTGGACGGTCTGGAGCACGGCCAGTGGTTCAAACTGCGCATGGCCGAAGACGCGCTGAACGAGCAACTGGAGAAGGCCCAGGCCTACATCGTTGATCGTCGCCGTCTGCTGGACGACAAGTTCGAAGACAAGAAACGCAAGCTGCAGCAGGGCGATGACCTCGCTCCTGGCGTACTGAAGATCGTCAAGGTCTACCTGGCAATCCGTCGTCGCATCCAGCCGGGCGACAAGATGGCTGGTCGTCACGGTAACAAGGGTGTGGTCTCCGTGATCATGCCTGTCGAAGACATGCCGCACGATGCCAACGGTACGCCGGTAGACGTGGTACTCAACCCGCTGGGTGTACCATCGCGTATGAACGTCGGTCAGATCCTGGAAACCCACCTCGGCCTCGCGGCCAAGGGCTTGGGCGAGAAGATCAACCGCATGCTCGAAGAGCAGCGTAAAGTCGCTGAACTGCGTAAGTTCCTCACCGAGATCTACAACGAAATCGGTGGTCGTCAGGAGAACCTGGAGTCGTTCACCGACCAGGAAATCCTTGACCTGGCCAAAAACCTGAAAGGCGGTGTGCCAATGGCAACTCCGGTCTTCGATGGTGCCAAGGAGCAAGAAATCAAGGCCATGCTGAAACTGGCAGACATGCCAGAAAGCGGCCAGATGCAGCTGTTCGACGGTCGTACCGGCAACAAGTTCGAGCGTCCAGTGACCGTTGGTTACATGTACATGCTCAAGCTGAACCACTTGGTGGACGACAAGATGCACGCGCGTTCCACTGGTTCTTATAGCCTGGTTACTCAGCAGCCGCTGGGTGGTAAGGCGCAGTTCGGTGGTCAGCGTTTCGGGGAGATGGAAGTGTGGGCGCTGGAAGCATACGGCGCGGCATACACCCTGCAAGAAATGCTCACAGTGAAGTCGGACGACGTGAACGGTCGGACCAAGATGTACAAAAACATCGTGGACGGCGATCACCGTATGGAGCCGGGCATGCCCGAGTCCTTCAACGTGTTGATCAAAGAGATTCGTTCGCTCGGTATCGATATCGATCTGGAAACCGAATAACACGTGACGCGAATCGGGAGCGTGGCTGAACAAGCCCGCTCCCTGCTCCGCCAGGAGGAAAGGCCTTGAAAGACCTACTGAATTTGCTGAAAAACCAGGGTCAAGTCGAAGAGTTCGACGCCATCCGTATCGGATTGGCCTCGCCTGAGATGATCCGTTCGTGGTCGTTCGGTGAAGTTAAAAAACCGGAAACCATCAACTACCGTACGTTCAAACCCGAGCGTGACGGTCTGTTCTGCGCCAAGATTTTTGGTCCAGTCAAGGACTACGAGTGCCTGTGCGGTAAGTACAAGCGCCTGAAGCACCGTGGTGTTATCTGTGAGAAGTGCGGCGTTGAAGTCGCCCTGGCCAAGGTTCGTCGTGAGCGCATGGCGCACATCGAGCTGGCCTCTCCGGTTGCCCACATCTGGTTCCTGAAGTCCCTGCCGTCGCGTATCGGCTTGCTGATGGACATGACCCTGCGTGATATCGAACGTGTTCTCTACTTCGAGAGCTATGTCGTTATCGATCCAGGCATGACCACCCTTGAAAAGGGTCAACTGCTGAACGATGAGCAGTACTTCGAAGCGCTTGAAGAGTTCGGCGACGACTTTGACGCTCGTATGGGCGCCGAAGCTGTACGTGAGCTGCTGCACGCTATCGATCTGGAGCACGAAATTGGCCGCCTGCGCGAAGAGATTCCGCAGACCAACTCGGAAACCAAGATCAAGAAGCTGTCCAAGCGTTTGAAGCTGATGGAGGCCTTCCAGGGCTCCGGCAACCTGCCTGAGTGGATGGTTCTGACCGTTCTGCCGGTTCTGCCGCCAGATCTGCGCCCATTGGTTCCGCTGGACGGCGGTCGTTTCGCGACCTCCGACCTGAACGATCTGTATCGTCGGGTGATCAACCGTAACAACCGTCTGAAGCGCCTGCTCGACCTGTCCGCGCCAGATATCATCGTGCGCAACGAAAAGCGCATGCTGCAGGAAGCGGTCGACGCACTGCTCGACAACGGCCGTCGTGGCCGCGCCATCACTGGCTCGAACAAGCGTCCTCTGAAATCCCTGGCTGACATGATCAAGGGTAAGCAAGGTCGTTTCCGTCAGAACTTGCTCGGTAAGCGCGTTGACTACTCTGGCCGTTCGGTAATTACCGTAGGTCCGACCCTGCGTCTGCACCAGTGCGGTCTGCCGAAGAAGATGGCTCTGGAGCTGTTCAAACCATTCATTTTCGGCAAGCTAGAGATGCGCGGTCTGGCGACCACCATCAAAGCGGCCAAGAAAATGGTCGAGCGCGAGCTGCCAGAGGTCTGGGACGTTCTTGCCGAAGTGATTCGCGAACACCCCGTACTGCTTAACCGTGCACCGACCCTTCACCGTCTGGGTATCCAGGCTTTTGAACCGGTACTGATCGAAGGTAAGGCTATCCAGCTGCACCCGTTGGTCTGTGCTGCGTACAACGCCGACTTCGACGGTGACCAGATGGCCGTTCACGTGCCGCTGACGCTGGAAGCCCAGCTGGAAGCGCGCGCGCTGATGATGTCGACCAACAACATCCTGTCGCCAGCCAACGGTGAGCCGATCATCGTTCCTTCGCAGGACGTGGTACTGGGTCTGTACTACATGACCCGTGAAGCCATCAACGCCAAGGGCGAAGGTCGCGTTTTTGCTGACCTGCAGGAAGTCGACCGCGTGTTCCGCGCTGGTGAGGCCGCTCTGCACGCCAAGATCAAGGTTCGTATCAACGAAACCGTCAATGATCGTGATGGTGGCAGCGTCAAGAACACCCGTATCGTCGACACAACCGTTGGCCGTGCGCTGCTGTTCCAGGTGGTTCCGGCCGGCCTGTCGTACGACGTAGTCAACCAGCCGATGAAGAAAAAGGCGATCTCCAAGCTGATCAACCAATGCTACCGCGTTGTTGGTCTGAAAGAGACCGTGATCTTCGCTGACCAGTTGATGTACACCGGTTTTGCCTACTCGACCATTTCTGGCGTTTCCATCGGTGTTAACGACTTCGTTATCCCGGATGAGAAAGCCCGCATCATCGGTACTGCTACCGACGAAGTGAAAGAGATCGAGAGCCAGTACGCTTCCGGCCTGGTAACCCAGGGCGAGAAGTACAACAAGGTAATCGACCTGTGGTCGAAGGCGAACGACGAAGTTTCCAAGGCGATGATGGCCAACCTCTCGAAAGAGAAGGTTATCGACCGTGATGGCAACGAAGTCGAGCAAGAGTCCTTCAACTCCATGTACATGATGGCTGACTCCGGTGCTCGGGGTTCGGCAGCTCAGATTCGTCAGTTGGCCGGTATGCGTGGTCTGATGGCCAAGCCGGACGGCTCGATCATCGAGACGCCGATCACCGCGAACTTCCGTGAAGGTCTGAGCGTACTGCAGTACTTCATCTCGACTCACGGTGCTCGTAAGGGTCTTGCGGATACCGCGTTGAAGACTGCGAACTCCGGTTATCTGACGCGTCGTCTGGTAGACGTTGCGCAGGATCTGGTAGTGACCGAGATCGATTGCGGCACCGAACAGGGCCTGCTGATGACGCCGCACATTGAAGGTGGCGACGTCGTTGAGCCGCTGGGTGAGCGTGTACTTGGTCGTGTAATTGCCCGTGACGTATTCAAGCCTGGCACCGACGAAGTCATCGTCCCTGCTGGCACTCTGGTAGACGAGAAGTGGGTTGAGTTCATCGAGCTGAACAGCATCGATGAAGTTATCGTGCGCTCGCCGATCAGCTGTGAAACCCGTTACGGTATCTGTGCCAAGTGCTACGGTCGTGACCTGGCTCGCGGTCATCAGGTCAACATCGGTGAGGCTGTCGGCGTTATCGCTGCCCAGTCGATCGGTGAGCCTGGTACCCAGCTGACCATGCGTACGTTCCACATCGGTGGTGCTGCGAGCCGTACTTCGGCTGCCGACAGCGTCCAGGTGAAGAACGGCGGTATGGTTCGCCTGCACAACCTCAAGCAGGTTGAGCGTGCCGATGGCAATCTGGTCGCGGTCTCGCGTTCCGGCGAGCTGGCCATTGCCGACGAATTCGGTCGTGAGCGTGAGCGCTACAAGCTGCCTTACGGTGCTGTGATTTCGGTCAAGGAAGGTGACAAGGTCGACGCTGGCGCGATCGTTGCCAAGTGGGACCCGCACACCCACCCGATCGTTACCGAAATGAAAGGTACCGTGACCTTCGTGGGCATGGAAGAAGGCATTACCATCAAGCGTCAGACCGACGAATTGACTGGTTTGACCAACATCGAAGTATTGGACGTTAAAGACCGTCCGGCTGCAGGTAAGGAAATTCGTCCTGCAATCAAGATGGTCGACGCCAATGGCAAGGATCTGCTGCTGCCGGGTACCGATGTACCAGCTCAGTACTTCCTGCCGGCGAACGCCCTGGTTGGTGTTGCTGACGGTGCGCAAATCGGTGTGGGTGACGTTATTGCACGTATCCCGCAAGAAACTTCCAAGACCCGTGACATCACCGGTGGTCTGCCGCGCGTTGCCGACTTGTTCGAAGCGCGTCGTCCGAAGGAAGCGTCGATTCTCGCGGAAGTCAGCGGTACCATTGCATTCGGTAAAGAAACCAAGGGCAAGCGCCGCCTGGTTATCACTCCGAACGATGGCAGCGAGCCGTACGAAGAGCTGATTCCGAAGTGGCGTCACCTGAACGTCTTCGAAGGCGAACAAGTGAACCGTGGTGAAGTTATCTCCGACGGTCCAAGCGATCCGCACGACATCCTGCGTTTGCTGGGTGTGAGCGCGCTGGCCAAGTACATCGTCAACGAGATTCAGGACGTTTACCGTCTGCAAGGCGTTAAGATCAACGACAAGCACATCGAGACCATCCTGCGTCAGATGCTGCGTAAGGTTGAGATCGCCGAGTCGGGTGATTCCAGCTTCATCAAGGGCGACCAGATGGAGTTGACCCAGGTACTGGTAGAGAACGAGCGCTTGGCTTCTGAAGACAAGTTCGTCTCCAAGTTCTCGCGCGTACTGTTGGGTATCACCAAGGCTTCGCTCTCCACCGAGTCGTTCATCTCGGCGGCCTCCTTCCAGGAGACCACCCGAGTGCTGACCGAAGCTGCGGTAACCGGCAAGCGCGATTACCTGCGCGGCCTGAAAGAGAACGTGGTCGTAGGTCGTCTGATCCCGGCCGGTACCGGTCTGGCTTACCACAGCGAGCGCAAGCGTCGCCGTGATGCCGACAAGCCGCTGCGTGTAAGTGCCAGTGAGGTGGAAGCCGCACTGACTGAAGCGCTGAACTCCAGCGGCAACTAAGCGTAGGGCCCTGGTGGCCTCACTCCAGTCGTCGGTGACTGTTATTGTCACCGACAGCCGGGGAGGGGAGGCTGGGGCCTTGCCTTGACTGGGGGCAAGATCCTCTTTAGACTCTTGTACCCCTAAATTTGGTGGGACTTCGTCCTGCCATTTTGCTTTTCTTGCAAGACAATAGCGTCGCAAGACAACAGTGGAGCTAGTAGATGGCAACTATCAACCAGCTGGTACGTCAGCCGCGTAAGCGTATCGTCGAGAAATCCGACGTTCCTGCGCTGCAGAACTGCCCGCAACGTCGTGGCGTATGCACTCGTGTGTACACCACCACGCCGAAAAAACCTAACTCGGCACTGCGTAAAGTATGCCGTGTGCGTCTGACCAACGGTTTCGAGGTTTCCTCGTACATCGGTGGTGAAGGCCACAACCTGCAAGAGCACAGCGTGGTGCTGATTCGTGGCGGTCGTGTAAAAGACTTGCCAGGTGTTCGTTACCACACCGTTCGCGGTTCCCTGGATACCTCCGGCGTCAAAGGTCGTAACCAAGGCCGTTCGAAGTACGGTACCAAGCGTCCGAAGTAATCGGCCGTTTGCAGCAGTTTGCAGTTATTCATTTTATTGAGTCGATAAGAGTAAGGTCGGGCACGCACCCAGTGGGTCAGGTGTCCCGGGCTAACCTGAAGACCGTTTGAGGGCTTATCAATGCCAAGACGTCGTGTAGCAGCCAAGCGTGAGATTCTGGACGATCCGAAATACGGAAGCCAGATTCTCGCCAAGTTCATGAACCACGTGATGGAAAGCGGCAAGAAGGCCGTAGCCGAGCGCATCGTTTACGGTGCTCTGGATACCGTCAAAGCACGCAAGAACAGCGATCCCCTGGAAATCTTCGAGAAAGCTCTCGACGCCATCGCTCCGCTGGTCGAAGTAAAGTCGCGCCGTGTTGGCGGTGCCACTTACCAGGTTCCTGTTGAAGTTCGTCCATCCCGTCGTAACGCGCTGGCAATGCGCTGGCTGGTAGACTACGCCCGCAAGCGTGGCGAGAAGTCCATGGCGCTGCGCCTGGCCGGCGAACTGCTGGATGCTGCTGAAGGCAAAGGTGCTGCAGTCAAGAAGCGTGAAGACGTACACCGTATGGCTGAAGCCAACAAGGCTTTCTCGCACTACCGCTTCTAATCACAGCATCAATTTTTTTGCGAGGGCTTTATGGCTCGTACTACAGCAATTAACCGCTACCGTAACATCGGTATCTGTGCGCACGTTGATGCGGGCAAGACTACCACTACCGAGCGGATCCTGTTCTACACAGGCCTGAGCCACAAAATGGGCGAGGTGCATGATGGCGCCGCGACCACCGACTGGATGGTTCAGGAGCAGGAGCGGGGTATTACCATTACCTCTGCTGCCGTTACTACCTTCTGGAAAGGTTCCCGTGGTCAGTACGACAACTACCGCGTAAACGTCATTGATACACCAGGCCACGTTGACTTCACTATTGAAGTAGAGCGTTCCCTGCGTGTACTCGACGGCGCTGTCGTTGTGTTCTGCGGTACCTCCGGTGTTGAGCCTCAGTCCGAAACCGTATGGCGTCAGGCCAACAAGTACGGTGTTCCACGTGTTGTTTACGTGAACAAGATGGACCGTGCAGGTGCTAACTTCCTGCGCGTAGTTGGTCAGATCAAGAACCGTCTGGGTCACACCCCGGTTCCTGTCCAGCTGGCTATCGGTTCGGAAGAGAACTTCGAAGGTCAGGTTGATCTGATCAAGATGAAGGCAATCTACTGGAACGAAGACGACAAGGGCACCACCTATCGCGAGGAAGAAATTCCTGCTGATATGCTGGAGCTGGCTGAAGAGTGGCGCGCCAATATGGTCGAAGCTGCTGCTGAGGCCAACGAAGAGCTGATGAACAAGTACCTTGAAGAAGGTGAGCTGTCCGTCGAAGAAATCAAGGCTGGTCTGCGTGCTCGCACCCTGGCTAGCGAGATCGTTCCGGCTGTCTGCGGCTCTTCCTTCAAGAACAAGGGTGTTCCTCTGGTTCTTGACGCCGTTATCGACTTCCTGCCTGCTCCGACCGAGATCCCTGCAATTCAGGGTATCCACCCGGATAACATCGACGACGAAAGCGCTCCGAAAATCGAGCGTCACGCTAGCGATGATGAGCCGTTCTCGGCTTTGGCGTTCAAGATCGCTACCGACCCATTCGTTGGTACTCTGACTTTCGTGCGCGTCTACTCGGGCTTCCTGAGCTCTGGTGACTCCGTGATCAACTCGGTCAAGGGCAAGAAAGAGCGCGTTGGTCGTATGGTGCAGATGCACGCCAACCAGCGTGAAGAGATCAAGGAAGTACGTGCAGGCGACATCGCTGCGCTGATCGGCATGAAAGATGTCACCACTGGTGATACCCTCTGTGATGCCGACAAGCCGGTAATCCTTGAGCGTATGGATTTCCCTGAGCCAGTAATTTCGGTAGCTGTTGAGCCGAAAACCAAGCAGGATCAGGAAAAGATGGGTATCGCACTGGGCAAGTTGGCTCAGGAAGACCCGTCGTTCCGCGTCAAGACCGACGAAGAAACCGGCCAGACCATTATCTCGGGTATGGGCGAGCTTCACCTGGACATCCTCGTTGACCGCATGAAGCGCGAGTTCAACGTTGAAGCCAACATCGGTAAGCCGCAGGTTTCCTACCGCGAGCAGATCACCAAGGACAACGTCGAGATCGAAGGTAAGTTCGTCCGTCAGTCCGGTGGTCGCGGTCAGTTCGGTCACTGCTGGATTCGCTTCTCGCAGCCAGACGTGGACGATAAGGGCAACATCACTGAAGGCCTGGTTTTCACTAACGAGGTTGTGGGTGGTGTGGTTCCGAAGGAATACATCCCGGCTATCCAGAAGGGTATCGAAGAGCAGATGAAGAACGGCATCGTTGCCGGCTATCCGCTGATCGGCCTGAAGGCAACCGTGTTTGATGGTTCCTACCACGACGTCGACTCCAACGAGATGGCGTTCAAGGTGGCGGCCTCCATGGCGACCAAGCAGCTGGCCACGAAAGGCGGCGGTAAAGTGCTTGAGCCGATCATGAAGGTGGAAGTTGTGACCCCTGAGGACTACATGGGTGACGTGATGGGTGACCTGAACCGTCGTCGTGGTCTGATCCAGGGTATGGAAGATTCGGTGTCCGGCAAGGTTGTCCGTGCTGAAGTTCCGCTCGGAGAGATGTTCGGTTATGCGACCGACGTTCGTTCCATGTCTCAGGGTCGCGCGAGCTACTCCATGGAATTCTCCAAATACGCTGAGGCTCCGTCGAACATCGTCGAAGCGCTCGTTAAAAAACAAGGCTGATTCAGTCCTTTAGGCTAGGAGTTAATTGTCGTGGCTAAAGAAAAATTTGATCGTTCCCTTCCGCACGTCAACGTTGGCACCATCGGTCACGTTGACCATGGTAAAACCACTCTGACTGCTGCTCTGACTCGCGTCTGCTCCGAAGTTTTCGGTTCGGCTGTTGTCGAATTCGACAAGATCGACAGCGCTCCAGAAGAGAAAGCTCGCGGTATCACCATCAACACCGCGCACGTCGAGTACAACTCGAACATTCGTCACTACGCTCACGTTGACTGCCCAGGTCACGCTGACTACGTGAAGAACATGATCACCGGTGCTGCTCAGATGGACGGCGCTATCCTGGTTTGCTCGGCCGCCGATGGTCCGATGCCACAAACCCGTGAGCACATCCTGCTGTCCCGTCAGGTAGGCGTTCCGTACATCGTGGTCTTCCTGAACAAGGCTGACCTGGTAGACGACGCAGAGCTGCTGGAACTGGTTGAGATGGAAGTTCGCGACCTGCTGTCCACCTATGACTTCCCAGGCGACGACACTCCGATCATCATCGGTTCTGCTCGTATGGCGCTGGAAGGCAAAGACGACAACGGCATGGGCACCACCGCTGTCAAGAAGCTGGTTGAAACTCTGGACAGCTACATCCCAGAGCCAGAGCGCGCTATCGACAAGCCGTTCCTGATGCCAATCGAAGACGTATTCTCGATCTCGGGTCGTGGTACTGTTGTTACCGGTCGTATCGAGCGTGGTATCGTCCGCGTTCAAGACGCTCTGGAAATCGTTGGTCTGCGTGACACCACCACCACCACCTGCACCGGTGTTGAGATGTTCCGCAAGCTGCTGGACGAAGGTCGTGCTGGCGAGAACTGCGGCGTTCTGCTGCGTGGTACCAAGCGTGACGACGTTGAGCGTGGTCAGGTTCTGGTTAAGCCAGGTTCGGTTAAGCCGCACACCAAGTTCACCGCAGAAGTTTACGTTCTGAGCAAGGAAGAAGGCGGCCGTCATACTCCTTTCTTCAAAGGCTACCGTCCACAGTTCTACTTCCGTACTACTGACGTGACTGGTAACTGCGAGCTGCCAGAAGGCGTTGAAATGGTAATGCCAGGTGACAACATCCAGATGACTGTCACTCTGATCAAAACCATCGCAATGGAAGATGGTCTGCGTTTCGCTATCCGTGAAGGCGGTCGTACCGTCGGCGCTGGCGTCGTAGCCAAAATCATCGAGTAATATTCGATGCTTTGAAAAGCCCCCGCTCAGCGGGGGCTTTTTTTATTGGGTTGACACCCAACTGGGGCGTCTATAGAATCACGCCTCCTTTTAACGGGCGTAGTGCGCCCGGTGGGAATAGCAGCCTGGAGTCTGAAATCCAATGCAAAATCAGCAAATCCGTATCAGGTTGAAGGCTTTTGACCATCGCCTGATCGACCAATCCACCCAGGAAATCGTGGAAACCGCGAAACGTACTGGTGCTCAAGTGCGTGGTCCAATTCCACTGCCTACCCGTAAAGAGCGGTTCACCGTTCTGGTCTCCCCGCACGTCAACAAAGACGCGCGTGACCAGTACGAGATCCGTACTCATAAGCGCGTACTGGACATCGTCCAGCCAACGGATAAAACCGTTGATGCACTTATGAAGCTTGATCTTGCGGCAGGTGTGGAAGTGCAGATCAGCCTCGGCTAAGACTCGGGTCTTAGTCGTGTAACGCTCTGAAATGGGCGGCCATAGCGGGTGAAAGCCCCGTACACTCATGAGGTTTACAACATGACTATTGGTGTAGTCGGTCGTAAATGCGGTATGACCCGTATTTTCACCGAAGAAGGTGTCTCCATTCCGGTCACGGTCATTGAGATCGAGCCGAATCGCGTCACCCAGTTCAAAACTGAAGAAACCGATGGCTATCGTGCAGTGCAAGTCACTGTAGGTGAGCGTCGTGCTTCGCGCGTGACTGCTGCTCAAGCAGGTCACTTCGCTAAAGCGAACGTTGCCGCTGGTCGCGGTGTCTGGGAATTCCGCCTTGAAGAAGGCGAGTACCAGGCTGGCGACTTGATCAATGCTGAACTCTTCGCTGCAGGCCAACTGGTAGATGTTACCGGTCAGTCCAAAGGTAAAGGCTTTGCCGGTACCATCAAGCGTTGGAATTTCCGCGGTCAAGATAACACCCACGGTAACTCCGTTTCCCACCGCGTCCCGGGCTCTATCGGCCAGTGCCAGACTCCTGGTCGTGTATTCAAGGGCAAAAAAATGTCCGGTCATATGGGCGCCGAGCGCGTGACCGTTCAGTCCCTCGAAGTAGTGCGCGTCGACGCTGAACGCAATCTGTTGCTTGTCAAGGGTGCCGTTCCTGGCGCTACTGGCGGCGATCTGGTTGTGCGTCCGGCTGCCAAGGCTCGCGGTTAAGGGGAAGCTGACATGCAACTAAATGTAAATGACGCTCAAGCGATCGAAGTTTCCGAACTGACTTTCGGCGGCGAATTCAACGAGACGCTGGTTCACCAAGCAGTCGTGGCCTACATGGCTGGCGGCCGTCAGGGTACCAAGCAGCAGAAAACCCGTTCCGACGTTGCTGGTGGCGGTAAGCGCCCATGGCGTCAGAAAGGTACTGGCCGTGCTCGTGCCGGTACTATCCGTAGCCCAATCTGGCGTGGCGGCGGTACCACTTTCGCAGCTCGTCCTCAGGATCACTCGCAGAAGCTCAACAAGAAGATGTACCGCGCAGCACTGCGCTCCATCCTCGCTGAGCTGGTGCGTACCGACCGTCTGGTCGTGGTTCAGGACTTCGCTGTTGAAGCACCGAAAACCAAAGACCTGCTGAACAAGCTGAACGGTATGGGTCTGACCGACGTACTGATCGTTTCTGAGGCTGTTGATCAGAATCTGTACCTGGCTGCTCGCAACCTGCCGCACGTCGATGTACGTGACGTACAAGGTTCCGATCCGGTCAGTCTGATCGCATACGACAAAGTGTTGATCACTGTGTCGGCCGTGAAGAAATTCGAGGAGCTGCTGGGATGAACCAGGAACGCGTATTTAAAGTTCTACTTGGCCCGCACGTTTCCGAGAAGGCCACGGTTCTGGCTGAGAAGAAAGGCCAGTTCGTATTCAAGGTTGCTACTGATGCAACCAAGCTGGAAATCAAGAAGGCTGTCGAAGGTCTGTTCGGTGTCAAGGTCGAGAACGTCACTACCGTGAACGTTCTGGGTAAGACCAAGCGCACCGCTCGTGGTCTGGGCAAGCGCAATGACTGGAAGAAGGCGATCGTATCCCTTCAGCCAGGCCAAGATCTCGATTTCAGCAGCAGTGCTGAGTAAGGAAGGGGTGCATCATGGCAATCGTTAAATGCAAACCGACTTCCCCTGGCCGCCGTTTCGTGGTCAAGGTGGTCAACCAGGAGCTGCACAAAGGCGCTCCTCACGCACCGCTGCTCGAGAAGAAATCGAAGACTGGTGGTCGTAACAACAATGGCCGCATCACTACTCGTCACGTAGGTGGTGGTCATAAGCAGCATTACCGTATGGTCGACTTCCGTCGCAACGACAAGGACGGCATCGCCGCCACTGTCGAGCGTATTGAATACGATCCAAACCGTACTGCTCACATCGCACTGCTTTGCTATGCAGACGGCGAGCGCCGCTACATCATCGCCCCTAAAGGCGTGAGTGCTGGCGACCAGCTGATCGCAGGTGCTCTGGCTCCAATCAAGCCAGGCAACTCCCTGCAGCTGCGTAACATCCCAGTGGGTAGCACCATTCACGGCATCGAACTGAAGCCGGGCAAAGGTGCACAAATCGCTCGTTCCGCTGGTGCTTCGGCTCAGCTGATCGCTCGCGAAGGTGTCTACGTGACCCTGCGTCTGCGCTCTGGTGAAATGCGTAAAGTCCTGGCTGAATGCCGTGCGACCCTGGGTGAAGTCTCGAACTCCGAGCACAGCCTGCGTTCGCTGGGTAAAGCTGGTGCTAAACGCTGGCGTGGCGTTCGCCCAACCGTTCGTGGTGTTGCCATGAACCCGGTTGACCACCCGCACGGTGGTGGTGAAGGTCGTACCTCCGGTGGTCGTCATCCGGTATCGCCATGGGGCTTCCCGACTAAGGGTGCTAAGACTCGTGGTAATAAGCGTACCGACAATATGATCGTCCGTCGTCGCAAGTAAATAGAGGGATACGACAGTGCCACGTTCTCTGAAAAAAGGTCCTTTTATTGATCTTCACCTACTGAAGAAGATCGAAGTGGCGGCGGAAAAGAACGATCGCAAACCAGTTAAAACCTGGTCGCGCCGTTCCATGATCCTGCCACAAATGGTCGGTCTGACCATCGCGGTACACAACGGTCGCCAACACGTCCCAGTTCTCGTGAACGAAGACATGGTCGGCCATAAACTGGGCGAGTTCGCCGGTACCCGCACCTACCGCGGGCACGTGGCTGACAAGAAAGCCAAGCGTTAAGGGGTAAGGAAATGGAAGTAGCCGCTAAGTTGTCGGGCGCTCGCATCTCCGCCCAGAAAGCCCGCTTGGTCGCCGACCAGATCCGCGGGAAGAAGGTGGGCGAAGCGCTCAACCTGTTGGCCTTCAGCAGCAAGAAAGCCGCTGAAATCATGAAGAAAGTCCTCGAGTCGGCCGTAGCCAACGCCGAGCATAACGAAGGCGCAGACGTTGATGACCTGAAGGTCTCCACCGTTTTCGTCAACGAAGGGCGTTCGCTGAAGCGTATCATGCCGCGTGCCAAAGGCCGCGCTGATCGCATCGTCAAGCGGTCTTGCCATATCACTGTCAAGGTTGCGGACAAGTAACGGAGTCGATCAGATGGGTCAGAAAGTACATCCCACTGGCATTCGCCTGGGAATCGTCAAGGAGCACACCTCCGTCTGGTATGCAGACGGTCGGACTTATGCGGACTATTTGCTCGCAGATCTGAACGTGCGTGAGTATCTCCAAGACAAACTAAAAAGCGCGTCCGTTAGCCGTATCGATATCCATCGTCCGGCCCAAACTGCACGCATCACCATCCACACCGCTCGTCCAGGTATCGTTATCGGGAAGAAAGGTGAGGATGTTGAAAAACTGCGTCAGGACCTGACCAAGCAAATGGGTGTGCCTGTGCACATCAATATCGAAGAGATCCGCAAGCCGGAACTCGACGGTATGCTGGTTGCTCAGAGCGTAGCTCAGCAGCTGGAGCGTCGTGTGATGTTCCGTCGCGCCATGAAGCGCGCTGTACAGAACGCCATGCGTATTGGTGCCAAAGGCATCAAAATCCAAGTGAGCGGTCGTCTCGGCGGTGCTGAAATCGCACGTACTGAATGGTATCGCGAAGGTCGTGTGCCACTGCACACCCTGCGTGCCGATATCGACTATGCCACCTACGAAGCTCACACCACTTATGGTGTGATCGGTGTCAAGGTTTGGATCTTCAAAGGCGAAGTTATCGGTGGTCGCCAAGAAGAACTGAAACCACAAGCACCAGCGCCTCGTAAAAAAGCTGCTAAGTAAGGGGTACGCCAAATGTTGCAACCAAAGCGTACAAAATTCCGCAAGCAGATGACCGGCCACAACCGTGGTCTGGCACTGCGCGGTAGCAAAGTCAGCTTCGGCGAATTTGCTCTGAAAGCTGTTGCTCGCGGTCGTCTCACCGCTCGCCAGATCGAGTCGGCACGTCGTGCTCTGACTCGTCACGTAAAACGTGGCGGCAAGATCTGGATCCGTGTATTCCCGGACAAGCCGATCTCCAAGAAGCCTCTCGAAGTGCGGATGGGTAAAGGTAAGGGTTCCGTGGAGTACTGGGTTGCCCAGATCCAGCCAGGCAAAGTCCTGTACGAGATCGAGGGTGTTTCTGAAGAGCTGGCGCGTGAGGCATTCGCCTTGGCGGCTGCAAAGCTGCCTCTCGCCACCTCCTTTGTTAAGCGGACGGTGATGTGATGAAAGCGAATGAACTTCGTGACAAATCAGCACAGCAACTGAACGAGCAACTGCTCGGCTTGCTGCGCGACCAGTTCAATCTGCGCATGCAGAAAGCAACTGGCCAGTTGGGGCAGTCGCACCTGCTCTCGCAAGTTAAGCGTGACATCGCTCGCGTGAAAACTGTGCTCAACCAGCAGGCAGGTAAGTGATCATGGCTGAAGCTGAAAAAACCGTCCGTACGCTGACTGGCCGTGTCGTCAGCGACAAAATGGACAAGACCATCACCGTACTGATCGAGCGTCGCGTTAAGCACCCGATCTACGGTAAATACGTTAAGCGTTCGACTAAGCTGCACGCGCACGACGAAACCAATCAGTGCCACATCGGCGACAAGGTCTCCATTCGCGAGACCCGTCCGCTGGCCAAGACCAAGTCCTGGGCACTGGTTGAAGTTCTCGAACGCGCTGTTGAAGTCTAAGGGCTAAGGGTCGGAGAAATTTTATGATTCAGACTCAATCCATGCTCGATGTGGCCGATAACAGCGGCGCTCGTCGCGTCATGTGCATCAAGGTGCTCGGCGGTTCCCACCGTCGTTACGCCGGTATCGGTGACATCATCAAAGTAACCGTCAAGGAAGCAATTCCTCGCGGTAAAGTGAAAAAGGGCCAGGTGATGACTGCTGTTGTAGTCCGCACCCGTCACGGCGTTCGCCGTGCCGATGGTTCGATTATCCGCTTTGATGGCAACGCTGCTGTTCTGTTGAACAACAAGCAAGAGCCAATCGGCACCCGTATCTTTGGGCCAGTGACCCGTGAACTTCGTACTGAGAAGTTCATGAAGATCGTCTCGCTCGCCCCAGAAGTGCTGTAAGGAGATCCGACATGCAAAAGATTCGTCGTGACGACGAGATCATCGTGATCGCCGGCAAAGACAAAGGTAAGCGCGGTAAGGTGCTGAAGGTGCTCGCTGATGACCGTCTGGTCGTTGGTGGGATCAACCTGGTGAAGCGTCATACCAAGCCTAACCCTATGTCGGGCGTACAAGGCGGTATCGTCGAGAAAGAAGCGCCACTGCACGCTTCCAACGTCGCCATTTTCAACGGCGAAACCAACAAGGCTGACCGCGTTGGTTTCAAAGTAGAAGAAGGCAAAAAAATTCGTGTCTTCAAGTCGACCCAAAAAGCGGTTGATGCTTGAACACTGCTAGGTAGAAGACCATGGCACGACTGAAAGAGATTTATCGGAAGGAAATCGCTCCCAAGCTTAAGGAAGAACTTAAGCTGGCGAACGTGATGGAAGTTCCGCGCGTTACCAAAATCACCCTGAACATGGGTCTGGGCGAAGCGATCGGCGACAAAAAAGTCATCGAGCACGCTGTTGCTGACCTGGAAAAGATCACCGGTCAAAAAGCCGTTGTGACTTTCGCACGGAAATCCATCGCGGGCTTCAAAGTCCGTGAGGGCTGGCCGATTGGCGTTAAAGTTACTCTGCGCCGCGATCGTATGTACGAATTCCTGGACCGCCTGCTGGCGATCTCCCTGCCTCGGGTTCGCGACTTCCGCGGCCTGAATGCCAAGTCCTTCGATGGTCGTGGCAACTACAGCATGGGCGTGAAAGAGCAGATCATCTTCCCGGAAATCGATTACGACAAGATCGATGCTCTCCGCGGTCTGGACATTACCCTGACCACTACTGCTCGTACGGATGACGAAGGTCGCGCCCTGCTGCGTGCTTTCAAATTCCCGTTCCGCAACTGATTGGAGTAGGAAAATGGCCAAGAAGAGCATGAAAAACCGCGAGCTGAAGCGTCAGCTCACGGTTGCTAAATACGCCAAGAAGCGTGCTGAGCTCAAAGCTACCATCGTTAATCTGAATGCAACTCCAGAAGAGCGTTGGGCAGCAGCTGTAGCTCTGCAGAAGCAGCCACGTGACGCAAGCGCCTCGCGCATGCGTAACCGCTGCCGCATCACCGGCCGTCCACACGGCGTTTACCGCAAGTTCGGCCTGGGCCGTAACAAGCTGCGTGAAGCAGCAATGCGCGGTGACGTTCCAGGTCTGGTTAAAGCCAGCTGGTAAGACGTGCCGACAGTGTCCTGGCGGAGGAGGAGCAATCTTCCGACCGCCGGTGACCTGGCAACGAAACAAGCCCCTTATGGGGCTTGTTTCGTTTCTGGGATGTGTCTAGAATGACCGGCTCACCTGAGCCCGGGTTTTTCCTGGGTCGTTCGGGTGTCTGTAGTAGCCGAAAGGCTAATTATTCTTGTATCAGGAGCGTCTAGCCCATGAGTATGCAGGACCCGTTAGCGGACATGCTAACTCGAATCCGTAATGCCCAGATGGCTGAAAAGTCCGTCGTAAGCATGCCTTCTTCTACCCTGAAGGTGGCTGTAGCCAAAGTTCTGAAAGACGAAGGTTACATCGCGGGTTACCAGGTCAGCAGCGAAGTTAAACCGTCGCTGTCCATCGAGCTGAAATACTTCGAAGGCCGTCCAGTCATCGAAGAAGTCAAGCGCGTAAGTCGTCCAGGCCTGCGTCAGTACAAGTCCGTCGAAGAACTGCCGAAAGTACGTGGCGGTCTGGGCGTGTCTATCGTCTCCACCAACAAAGGTGTGATGACTGATCGTGCTGCGCGCGCTGCCGGTGTCGGCGGCGAAGTTCTCTGCACTGTGTTCTAAGGGGGGATAAGCATGTCTCGCGTCGCTAAGAACCCCGTAAAGCTGCCAGCAGGCGTCGAAGTTAAGTTCGCCGGCCAACAGCTTTCGGTGAAGGGTGCCAAGGGCACTCTCGAACTGAATGTTCACTCGTCCGTAGAAGTCGTCGAAGAAGCCGGTGAGCTGCGTTTCGCTGCTCGCAATGGCGATCAACAGACTCGCGCCATGGCCGGTACTACCCGTGCTCTGGTTAACAACATGGTCCAGGGCGTAAGCCAAGGCTTCGAGCGTAAGCTCCAGCTGGTCGGTGTTGGTTACAAGGCTCAGGCCAAAGGCGAAGTGCTGTCCCTGGCTCTCGGTTTCTCCCACCCGGTTGATTATCAGCTGCCGCAAGGCGTCACTGCTGAGACCCCAAGCCAGACCGATATCCTGATCAAGGGCATCGATAAGCAACTGGTTGGTCAAGTGGCCGCTGAAATTCGCGATTTCCGTCCGCCAGAGCCTTACAAAGGTAAGGGTGTGCGTTACGCGGATGAAGTCGTCCGTCGTAAAGAAGCCAAGAAGAAGTAGGGCCTAGCAAATGACCGACAAAAAAGTTACTCGACTGCGTCGCGCTCGCAAAGCACGTCTGAAAATGCACGAGCTCGAAGCCGTGCGTCTCTGCGTGTTCCGCTCTTCGCAGCACATCTACGCCCAGGTCATTTCGGCCGACGGCAGCAAAGTCCTGGCCAGCGCCTCGACTTTGGACAAAGAACTGCGTGATGGCGCCACTGGCAACATCGACGCGGCCACTAAGGTTGGCAAGCTGGTTGCCGAGCGTGCGAAAGCCGCTGGCGTTTCTCAAGTTGCTTTCGACCGTTCTGGCTTCAAGTACCACGGCCGTGTCAAGGCACTGGCTGATGCTGCTCGTGAAGGCGGGCTGGAGTTCTAAGTTATGTCAAATAACGACCAAAAGCGCGACGAAGGCTACATCGAGAAGCTGGTTCAAGTTAACCGCGTAGCTAAAACCGTAAAAGGCGGCCGTATCTTCACTTTCACCGCGTTGACCGTGGTTGGTGATGGTAAAGGTCGTGTTGGCTTCGGCCGTGGCAAGTCGCGTGAAGTGCCTGCTGCGATCCAGAAGGCAATGGAAGCTGCTCGTCGCAACATGATTCAAGTGGACCTGAACGGCACCACTCTGCAGTACGCTACCAAGGCCGCCCACGGCGCCTCGAAGGTTTACATGCAGCCTGCCTCTAACGGTACCGGTATCATCGCTGGCGGCGCAATGCGTGCTGTCCTGGAAGTTGCTGGTGTTCAGAACGTTCTGGCCAAGTGCTACGGTTCGACCAACCCAGTGAACGTGGTTCATGCCACTTTCAAGGGTCTGAAAGCCATGCAATCTCCTGAGTCCATTGCCGCCAAGCGTGGCAAGAGTGTTGAGGAGATCATCTGATCATGGCTACCGTTAAAGTAACGTTGATCAAAAGTACCGCTGGCCGTCTGCCTAACCACAAACTGTGTGTTAAAGGCCTGGGTCTGCGTCGCATCGGTCACACTGTAGAAGTCCTGGATACTCCCGAGAACCGCGGGATGATCAACAAGGCTTACTACATGCTGCGCGTCGAGGGTTAATCGATGAAACTCAATGATCTGAGTCCAGCGCCGGGTTCCCGTCGCGAGAAGCATCGTCCGGGTCGTGGTATCGGTAGCGGTTTGGGTAAGACTGGTGGCCGTGGCCACAAAGGTCAGACCTCCCGTTCCGGTGGCACCATCGCTCCAGGCTTTGAAGGCGGTCAACAGCCGCTGCATCGTCGTCTGCCGAAGTTCGGCTTCGTTTCGCTGAAAGCCATGGACCGCGCAGAAGTGCGTCTGTCCGAGCTGGCTAAAGTGGAAGGCGACGTCGTCACCGTGCAATCCCTGAAGGATGCCAACGTGATTAACCAAAACGTACAGCGCGTGAAAATCATGCTGTCCGGTGAAGTTACTCGCGCAGTCACCATCAAGGGCGTCGCTGCCACCAAAGGTGCGCGTGCGGCTATCGAAGCAGCTGGCGGCAAGTTCGAGGAATAAATGGCTAAGCAAGGTGCTCTCTCTTCGCTCGGCAAGGGCGGGATGTCTGAACTCTGGGCTCGTCTGCGTTTTCTGTTCCTGGCGATTATCGTCTATCGGATCGGCGCACACATCCCTGTTCCAGGTATCAATCCGGACCGGCTGGCGGAACTGTTTCGACAGAATGAGGGGACCATTCTTAGCTTGTTCAACATGTTTTCCGGCGGCGCGCTGGAGCGGATGAGCATCTTTGCATTGGGGATCATGCCGTACATTTCGGCATCGATCATCATGCAGCTGATGACCACCGTCAGCCCGCAGCTGGAGCAGTTGAAGAAGGAAGGTGAATCTGGCCGTCGCAAGATTAGCCAGTACACCCGCTACGGCACCGTCGTTCTGGCGCTGGTTCAAGCTATTGGCATGTCCATTGGCTTGGCCGGTCAGGGCGTAGCGTTTTCTGCTGATTTTGGCTTCCATTTCGTTGCGGTCTCCACTTTTGTGGCGGGCGCGATGTTCATGATGTGGCTGGGTGAGCAGATCACGGAGCGCGGTGTCGGCAACGGTATCTCGATGTTGATCTTCGCGGGTATCGTTGCCGGTCTTCCGAGAGCAATCGGGCAGTCTTTCGAGTCTGCGCGTACGGGTGATATCAACATTATCGCCCTGATCGTTATCGGTCTTCTGGCAGTAGCGATCATCGGTTTTGTGGTGTTCATTGAGCGTGGTCAGCGTCGTATCGCCGTTCATTACGCCAAGCGTCAGCAGGGCCGTAAGGTCTTTGCTGCGCAGACCAGCCACCTGCCGTTGAAGGTGAACATGGCCGGGGTTATCCCAGCCATTTTCGCGAGCAGCATCTTGCTGTTCCCGGCTTCGCTGGGTGCCTGGTTCGGTCAGTCCGAAGGTATGGGCTGGCTGCAGGACATCTCGGAGTCGATCGCTCCTGGTCATCCATTGAATATTCTGCTGTTTAGTGCAGGGATCATTTTCTTCTGCTTCTTCTATACGGCGTTGATGTTCAATCCGAAAGACGTAGCGGAAAACCTGAAGAAGTCCGGTGCCTTTATTCCGGGCATCCGTCCAGGCGAGCAGTCGGCGCGCTACATTGATGGCGTTCTGACCCGTTTGACCATGTTCGGTGCTCTTTATATGACGGCCGTCTGCCTTCTGCCCCAGTTCCTGGTGGTGGCTGCAAACGTTCCGTTCTACCTTGGCGGGACCTCGTTGCTGATTGTGGTAGTGGTTGTGATGGACTTCATGTCCCAAGTACAATCGCACCTCGTTTCGCACCAGTACGAATCCCTGATGAAGAAAGCCAACCTGAAAGGCTACGGTGGCAGCGGTCTGCTGCGTTGATAGTCCCTTAAGGTTCGAGGAGTTGGTGATGAAAGTTCGTGCATCGGTGAAAAAGCTGTGCCGTAACTGCAAAATTATTCGCCGCGAAGGTGTCGTTCGAGTAATTTGCAGCGCGGAACCACGTCACAAACAGCGCCAAGGCTGAGTGTGATCTGTGCTTCAAGCCCAGCAGCTAGTGCGCTGCTGGGTTGATTATTTGTTTCTACAGCGATATTATCTCGCGCCCTATTTCTTGGCTTCCGGGGCGTAGGTAGCTGTCAATTGGAGTCCCACTGAATGGCCCGTATTGCAGGCGTCAACATTCCAGATAACAAGCACACTGTTATCTCGCTGACCTACATCTATGGTGTTGGTCGCACTACTGCACAGAAAATCTGTGCAGACACTGGGGTCAACCCAGCCGCAAAGATCAAAGATCTGAGCGACGAGCAGATTGAACAGCTGCGTAGCGAAGTTGCGAAGTTCACCACCGAAGGTGATCTGCGTCGCGACATCAACATGAAAATCAAGCGGTTGATGGACCTGGGCTGCTACCGCGGTCTGCGTCATCGTCGGGGTCTGCCAGTACGCGGTCAGCGTACCAAGACCAACGCGCGTACCCGTAAAGGTCCGCGTAAGCCGATCCGCAAGTAATCGCACCAGCGAATCGACAGGAAAATAGACATGGCAAAACCTGCTGCTCGTCCTCGTAAAAAAGTCAAAAAGACAGTGGTTGATGGGATCGCCCACATCCACGCGTCTTTCAACAACACCATCGTGACCATCACCGATCGTCAAGGTAACGCACTGTCGTGGGCTACCTCCGGCGGTTCGGGTTTCCGTGGTTCGCGCAAATCCACCCCGTTCGCGGCCCAAGTTGCTGCAGAGCGTGCTGGTCAAGCTGCGCTGGAGTACGGTCTGAAAAACCTCGACGTTAACGTCAAGGGTCCAGGTCCAGGTCGTGAGTCCGCTGTTCGTGCTTTGAACAGCTGTGGCTATAAGATCGCCAGCATCACCGACGTGACGCCAATCCCGCACAACGGGTGCCGTCCGCCGAAGAAGCGCCGCGTGTAATCAGGAGACAGATAAATGGCACGTTACATTGGTCCAAAATGCAAACTGTCTCGTCGTGAAGGCACTGATCTGTTCCTGAAGAGCGGCGTTCGCGCTCTGGAATCGAAGTGCAACATCGAAGCAGCCCCAGGTATTCACGGTCAGCGTCGTGGTCGTCAGTCCGACTACGGCACCCAGCTGCGTGAGAAGCAAAAAGTCCGTCGTATCTACGGCGTTCTCGAGCGTCAGTTCAGCGGTTACTACAAGGAAGCAGCCTCCAAGAAGGGTGCTACCGGCGAGAACCTGCTGCAACTGCTCGAGTGCCGTCTGGACAACGTCGTTTATCGTATGGGCTTTGGCGCTACTCGTGCCGAATCCCGTCAGCTGGTTTCGCATAAAGCGATCAGCATCAACGGCAAGACTGTAAACGTTCCGTCCTACCAAGTTCGTCCGGGTGACGTGGTCGCAGTTCGCGAGAAATCGTTGAACCAGCTGCGCATTGTTCAAGCCCTTGAACTGTGCGCCCAGCGTGGCCGCGTTGAGTGGGTAGAAGTAGATGCTGCTAAAAAATCCGGTGTTTTCAAGAACGTCCCGGCTCGCAGCGACCTGTCTGCCGACATCAACGAAAACCTGATTGTCGAGCTCTACTCCAAGTAAGGGCTAGAAAATAGGTGCATCCATGCAGATTTCGGTAAATGAGTTTCTGACGCCCCGCCACATTGATGTGCAGGTCGTCAGTCCAACCCGCGCCAAGATCACGCTCGAGCCTCTCGAGCGTGGCTTCGGCCATACCCTGGGCAACGCGCTGCGTCGCATCCTGTTGTCCTCTATGCCTGGCTGTGCAGTAGTCGAGGCCGAAATTGACGGCGTACTCCATGAGTACTCGGCAATTGAAGGTGTACAGGAAGATGTTATTGAGATCCTGTTGAACCTGAAAGGCCTGGCTATCAAACTGCATGGTCGTGACGAAGTTACGCTGACCTTGTCGAAAAAGGGTTCGGGGGTGGTTACCGCTGCCGATATTCAGCTGGATCATGATGTCGAGATCGTTAACCCCGATCACGTAATCGCTAACCTGGCGTCTAACGGCGCTTTGAACATGAAGCTCACCGTAGCTCGTGGTCGTGGTTATGAGCCGGCCGATTCGCGTCAGAGCGATGAAGACGAGAGCCGCAGCATTGGTCGCTTGCAGCTTGACGCTTCGTTCAGCCCGGTTCGCCGTATCGCCTACGTGGTGGAAAACGCCCGTGTCGAGCAGCGTACCAACCTGGATAAGCTGGTTATCGATCTGGAAACCAACGGTACTCTGGATCCTGAAGAGGCAATCCGTCGTGCAGCAACCATTCTGCAACAGCAGTTGGCTGCGTTCGTCGACCTCAAAGGTGACAGTGAGCCTGTGGTAGTGGAGCAGGAAGACGAGATCGATCCGATCCTGCTTCGCCCGGTTGACGATCTGGAATTGACCGTACGTTCGGCCAACTGCCTGAAGGCGGAGAACATCTACTACATCGGTGATCTGATTCAGCGCACCGAAGTAGAGCTGTTGAAAACTCCGAACCTGGGTAAGAAGTCCCTGACTGAAATCAAGGACGTTCTGGCTTCCCGTGGTCTGTCCCTCGGCATGCGCCTCGACAACTGGCCGCCTGCAAGTCTTAAGAAAGACGACAAGGCGACTGCCTGATCGTCGTAATCACCGAACGTAAGTTTGGTAAGGAATGAACCATGCGTCATCGTAAAAGTGGTCGTCACCTGAGCCGCACCAGCGCGCACCGCAAAGCCATGTTCCAAAACATGGCGGTGTCGCTGTTCGAGCACGAGCTGATCAAAACTACCCTGCCTAAAGCCAAGGAACTGCGCCGCGTTGCCGAGCCGCTGATCACCCTGGCCAAGGAAGACAGCGTAGCTAACCGTCGTCTGGCCTTCGACCGTACTCGTTCGAAAGCCATCGTTGGTAAGCTGTTCAACGATCTGGGCAAGCGCTATGCCACCCGTCAGGGCGGCTACCTGCGTATCCTCAAGTGCGGTTTCCGCGCTGGCGATAACGCACCTATGGCGTACGTCGAGCTGGTTGATCGTCCTGTCGGTGGCGTAGTAGAAGCTGCTGAGTAAGACGAACAGTCTGAAACAAGGAACCGGGCCTAGTGCCCGGTTTTTTGTTTTCATTGTGATTGAAATAAGCTATTGATCTTGATCAATTAATGAATTTGATCGTGTCGTCTTCATGCTCAATACTCCCTCTCAGCCGACTAGCCGGCAGCATTATTCTGAAAAGGGAGAGAGCATGAGCCAGAACAAGACACTGACCACCGCCAGCGGTGCTCCGGTTGCCGATAACCAGAACTCGCGTTCTGCCGGCCCACGTGGTCCGCTGCTGCTGGAAGATTTTCACCTGATTGAAAAGCTCGCGCACTTCAACCGTGAGAACATTCCGGAGCGTCGTGTACATGCTAAAGGCTCGGGCGCTTATGGCACCTTCACCGTCACCCGGGATATCAGCCAATACACCAGTGCCAAACTGTTCGAGGCAGTAGGCAAGCAGACGCCAACGTTCCTGCGATTCTCTACGGTGGGCGGCGAGCGGGGCTCTGCCGATACCGAGCGCGATCCTCGTGGGTTTGCCGTGAAGTTCTACACCGAGGAAGGTAACTGGGACATTGTGGGCAACAACACGCCGGTTTTCTTCATTCGGGACCCGCTGAAGTTCCCCGACTTCATCCATACCCAGAAGCGCTTGCCACAAAGTAACCTGAAGAGCCCGCAGGCGATGTGGGACTTCTGGTCGCATTCGCCAGAGGCATTGCACCAGGTCACCATCCTGTTCTCTGATCGGGGCATTCCGGATGGCTACCGTCATATGCACGGCTTTGGTAGCCATACCTTCAGCCTGATCAACGCGGCTGGTGTGCGTCATTGGGTCAAGTGGCACTTCAAGACCAAGCAAGGTATCAAGAACCTGGCGCCGGCCGAGGCGACTCGCCTTGCTGGCACCGATCCGGACTACGCCCAGCGGGATCTGTTCGAGGCGATTGAACGAGGCGACTTCCCTAAATGGAGTGTCTGTATCCAGGTCATGACCGAGGATCAGGCCGCTGCGCACAGCGATAACCCATTCGATGTCACCAAGACCTGGTCGCAGAAGGCGTTCCCGCTGATTGAAGTGGGTGAGCTTGAGCTCAATCGTAACCCGCTGAACTACTTTGCCGAGGTTGAGCAGGCGGCTTTCGCGCCGAGCAATCAGGTGCCGGGTGTTGGCCTATCGCCAGACCGTATGCTGCAGGGGCGTGTGTTCGCTTATGCCGATGCTCACCGCTACCGTGTAGGGACCAACCATCAGCAGTTGCCTGTTAACGCTCCGAAGAGCCCTGTGAACAGTTACCAGCGTGATGGTGCGATGGCCCTGGGCAGTAATGGCGGAGCAGCACCGAACTATGAGCCAAACAGCTACAGCAACGCCCCCAAGCAGGCGCCTCAGTACGCCGAACCAGCGCTTGCACTCAATGGCGCTGCGGACCGTTACGATCATCGTGAGGATGGTGACTACTACAGCTATGCCGGTGCCCTGTTCCGTTTGATGAACAGTGAACAGAAAGCGCTGCTGATCAGTAATATCGCGGGCGCGATGAAGGGTGTGTCGCAGGATGTTGTTCAACGTCAGTTGCAGCACTTCCTCAAGGCTGATGCGGCCTACGGTGAAGGTGTCGCCAAGGCGTTGGGGGTCAAACTGGCATAAGTCGAAGTGATAAGCAGAACCGCCCGCATTAGGGCGGTTTTTCAATGCAATTGACTACTGTTTGCGCCCCTTTTTACCTGATTTTACGTTAATCGCAGTGACCTCTCCGTCATCCTGGTTCACACTGTCACTTTCACTTAGGGAGAAGCAGGGCGATGCAAGGTCACCCGGACGTAATCGACTACCTCAACACGTTGCTGACGGGAGAACTGGCGGCACGTGATCAGTATTTCATCCACTCGCGCATGTATGAAGACTGGGGCTTGAGCAAGCTCTACGAGCGTATCAACCATGAGATGGAAGAAGAGGCACAACACGCTGACGCCCTGATTCGCCGTATTCTCATGCTTGAAGGCACACCGCGTATGCGTCCTGACGATCTGGACATAGGTGCTACCGTGCCGGATATGTTCGCAGCCGATTTGCGCCTCGAGTACAAAGTCCGTGCAGCACTGTGCAAAGGCATCGAGTTGTGCGAACTGCATAAGGACTACATCAGCCGCGATATCTTGCGTGCGCAACTGGCTGACACCGAGGAAGATCACACCTACTGGCTGGAGAAGCAGTTGGGCCTGATCAAGTCCATCGGCCTGGAAAACTACCTTCAATCGCAGATGTAGTTTGCGAAGCTGCAAAAAAGCCCCTGCCGTTTGCGCGGCAGGGGCTTTTTCATGGGCGTCAGGCCCTGTCGCGCAGTAACAACGGTTTTAGGTAATGACCTGTGTGCGACTGCTCCATCTCCGAGACCTCTTCAGGCGTCCCGCAGGCGATGATCTGGCCTCCTCGGGAGCCACCCTCCGGGCCGAGATCGACCAGCCAGTCGGCCGTCTTGATCACATCCAGGTTGTGTTCGATCACTACCACGGTGTTGCCGTGGTCACGAAGCCTGTGCAGCACATCGAGCAACTGCTGAATATCGGCGAAGTGCAAACCGGTAGTCGGCTCATCGAGGATGTACAGCGTCTTGCCAGTATCGCGCTTGGACAGTTCGCGCGACAGCTTCACCCGCTGAGCCTCACCACCGGACAAGGTGGTCGCAGATTGCCCCAGCTTGATGTAGGAGAGCCCCACGTCCATCAGCGTTTGCAGCTTGCGCGCCAGCGCCGGTACCGCATCGAAGAACTCCCGCGCTTCCTCGATGGTCATCTCAAGAACTTCGTGGATGTTCTTGCCCTTGTATTTGATCTCCAGGGTTTCGCGGTTGTAGCGTTTGCTCTTGCAGACATCGCACGGCACATAGATGTCAGGTAGAAAGTGCATCTCGACTTTGATCAGGCCATCGCCCTGGCACGCTTCACAGCGTCCGCCCTTGACGTTGAAGGAGAAGCGTCCCGGGCCATAGCCGCGTGAGCGCGACTCCGGCACGCCGGAGAACAGTTCACGAATCGGTGTGAACAGGCCGGTATACGTGGCCGGGTTGGAGCGCGGCGTGCGACCGATCGGGCTTTGATCGATGTCCACGACCTTGTCTAGGTGCTGCAGGCCATCACAACTGCTATGCGGTGCCGCTTCGAGGCTGGTCGCACCATTAAGGGCGGTCGCGGCCAAGGGGAACAGCGTGTTGTTGATCAGGGTTGACTTGCCTGAGCCGGAAACGCCGGTCACGCAGGTCAGCAGGCCAATCGGAATCTCCAGGTCAACGTTCTGCAGGTTGTTGCCGCGCGCGCCCTTGAGCTTCAGTGAGCGCTTCTTGTCACGCGGCGTGCGGGTGGCCGGTACGGCAATTTTGACCCGGCCCGAGAGGTATTTACCGGTCAGCGAATCAGGGTGTGCCATTACCTCGGCGGGCGTGCCTTCGGCGACGATTTGTCCACCGTGTACGCCAGCACCAGGCCCAATATCCACCACATAGTCAGCCAGACGAATGGCATCCTCGTCATGTTCCACCACGATCACGGTGTTGCCGATATCGCGCAGGTGGTTGAGGGTCGCCAGGAGACGGTCGTTG
This sequence comes from Pseudomonas sp. AL 58, assembly GCF_036348395.1. Taxonomy (NCBI): domain Bacteria; kingdom Pseudomonadati; phylum Pseudomonadota; class Gammaproteobacteria; order Pseudomonadales; family Pseudomonadaceae; genus Pseudomonas; species Pseudomonas sp. AL 58. The sequence continues at coordinate 203,084 of NZ_JAZBQR010000006.1, read as the reverse complement.
TCCCGTTGATGCAGGCCGATGGACGGCTCGTCGAGGATATACATCACCCCGACCAACCCGGCACCGATCTGGCTGGCTAGCCGAATACGCTGTGCTTCGCCGCCCGACAGGGTGTCGGCACTACGGTCTAGCGTCAGGTAATCCAGGCCCACGTTCACCAGGAACTGCAGGCGCTCACAGATTTCCTTGAGGATCTTGTCGGCGATTTCACCGCGTCGCCCGGTCAGCTTCAGGCCGCCGAAGTACTCGCTGGCATCGCCGATTGGCAGGCTGGTAACGGCTGGCAGGGTTTTCTCGCCAACCCATACGTGCCGTGCTTCGCGTCGCAACCGTGTGCCGCGGCAGTCAGGGCAGGGCTGAGTGCTGAGGAACTTGGCCAACTCTTCGCGGACGGTGGCCGATTCGGTTTCCCGGTAGCGGCGCTCCAGGTTCGGCACGATGCCTTCGAAGGGGTGTGACCGCTTGACGATATCGCCGCGGTCGTTGAGGTACTTGAAGTCGACATTCTGGTTGCCGCTGCCGTGCAGAATGACCTTCTGCTGGTCAGCTGGCAGCTCGCCGAAGGGCACCTCGAGACTGAACCCATAGTGCGCGGCCAAGGAGCCAAGCATCTGGAAGTAGTAGACGTTACGTCGGTCCCAGCCGCGTATCGCGCCCTCTGCCAAGGTCAGTTCATTGTTGACCAGGCGTTTGACATCGAAGAACTGTTTCACGCCGAGGCCGTCGCAGGTTGGACATGCGCCGGCGGGGTTGTTGAAGGAAAACAGCTTAGGTTCCAGTTCGCTGATGGCATGGCCGCAGATCGGGCAGGCGAAGCGGGCGGAGAAGATCAGCTCTTCGCCGGGCTCTTCATCCATTGGCGCAACCAGGGCGATGCCATCGGCCAGCTTCAGAGCCGTTTCGAAGGACTCCGCCAGGCGTTGCTGCAGGTCCTCGCGAACCTTGAAGCGATCGACCACCACTTCGATGGTGTGCTTCTTCTGTTTGTCCAGCTTGGGCAGTTCGTCGAGCTCGAACAGCTTGCCGTTGACCCGGGCGCGGACAAAGCCCTGAGCGCGCAACTCCTCGAAGATCGCCAGGTGTTCGCCCTTGCGCTCTCGAATCACCGGTGCCAGCAGCATCAGCTTGCTACCTTCAGGCTGCGCCAACACCAGATCGACCATCTGGCTGACGGTCTGTGCTTCCAGCGGAATGTCGTGGTCCGGGCAGCGTGGCGTACCAACACGTGCGTAAAGCAGGCGCAGGTAGTCGTAGATTTCGGTGATGGTACCGACAGTCGAGCGCGGGTTGTGCGAGGTCGACTTCTGCTCGATGGAAATTGCTGGCGATAGGCCTTCAATGGTGTCGACGTCGGGCTTTTCCATCATTGATAGGAACTGTCGGGCATAGGCCGACAGCGATTCGACATAACGCCGCTGGCCTTCGGCATAGAGGGTGTCGAACGCCAACGACGACTTTCCAGAGCCAGACAGGCCGGTGATGACGATCAGCTTGTCCCGGGGCAGGGTCAGGTCGATGTTCTTAAGGTTGTGGGTTCGTGCCCCACGAATCAGGATCTTGTCCACTGCGGCCTCGCTTGGCGGGCATAAACCGGTGAGTATAAGGCTGCATGCCAGCACGCGGCAAAGCGTCACGTATATGCTGACAATCGATCGGGCTGGTAGAATCGCCGCCGGTTCACACGAGGTTTATCCATGCACGATCCCCACAGCGAACGCATGAGTGGTAGCGAGACTCGCGCCGCAAGCGGCCTGGCACTGGTGTTCGCATTCCGTATGCTAGGCATGTTCATGGTGTTGCCGGTTCTGGCGACCTATGGCATGGACCTGGCCGGCGCCACGCCGGCACTGATTGGCCTGGCCATTGGCGCCTATGGCCTGACCCAGGCATTCCTGCAGATCCCGTTCGGGGTCATTTCCGATCGGATTGGTCGGCGTCCGGTTATTTACCTGGGCCTGGTCATCTTTGCCCTGGGGAGTGTGTTGGCGGCCAACGCCGACAGCATTTGGGGCGTGATTGCCGGGCGCGTACTGCAAGGCGCTGGTGCTATTTCGGCGGCAGTCATGGCGCTGCTGTCGGATTTGACCCGTGAGCAACATCGAACCAAGGCCATGGCCATGATTGGCATGAGTATCGGCTTGTCCTTTGCGGTGGCCATGGTGGTAGGGCCCTTGCTGACGCGGGCCTTTGGCTTGTCGGGGTTGTTTCTGGCCACAGCGGCGATGGCGCTTGTCGGCATCGCGCTGATCGCGTTCGTCGTTCCAGCCTCCCACGGCGCCTTGCAGCACCGTGAGTCGGGTGTGGCGAAACAGGCACTTGGCCCGACCTTGCGGCACCCTGATCTGTTGCGTCTGGATGTCGGTATCTTTGTTCTGCACGCCATCCTGATGGCCAGTTTCGTGGCCTTGCCGCTGGCGCTCGTCGAGCGTGGCGGCTTGCCGAAGGAGGAGCACTGGTGGGTGTACCTGACGGCCCTGCTCATTTCATTCTTCGCAATGATTCCGTTCATCATCTACGGAGAAAAAAAGCGCAAGATGAAGCGTGTGTTGCTCGGGGCGGTGAGTGTATTGATGCTCACTGAACTATTCTTCTGGGTATCGGCAGACAACTTGCAAGAACTGGTGATCGGCACCGTGATATTCTTCACCGCCTTCAACCTGTTGGAGGCGTCGTTGCCTTCGCTGGTAAGCAAGGTGTCGCCTGCCGGTGGCAAGGGAACTGCAATGGGGGTTTACTCCACCAGTCAGTTCCTGGGTGCCGCGCTAGGGGGAATTATCGGTGGCTGGTTGTTCCAGCACGGTGGCTTGAGCATGGTCTTCCTCGGATGTGCGTTGCTCTGTGCCCTGTGGTGGGTGGTTGCGGTAGGCATGCGCGAGCCGCCGTACGTGACCAGCCTGCGCATGCCGCTGTCGGCTGAGGCCGTCCGTGAAGCGGGGCTGACCGAGCGGCTTATGGCCGTCCCGGGTGTGACCGACGCAGTGGTGGTGGCAGATGAAGCCGCCATCTATATCAAACTGGATACAAAAATTTTGGATCGTTCGACCCTGGAGCGCCTGGTCAATCCGGCATCCGCGGCGTGCGAAGCCTAGGAGAACGTTATGGCCCGTGGGGTTAACAAAGTCATATTGGTCGGTACTTGCGGCCAGGATCCCGAAGTCCGCTACCTGCCCAACGGTAACGCCGTGACCAACCTGAGCCTGGCGACCAGCGAGCAGTGGACCGACAAGCAAACCGGTCAGAAGGTCGAGCGCACCGAGTGGCACCGCGTATCGATGTTCGGCAAGGTTGCCGAGATCGCTGGCGAATACCTGCGTAAGGGTTCCCAGGTCTACATCGAGGGCAAGCTGCAAACCCGCGAGTGGGAAAAAGACGGCATCAAGCGTTATACCACCGAGATCATCGTCGACATGCAGGGCACCATGCAGCTGCTCGGCGGTCGTCCGCAGAACCAGGACGGTGCTCCGCAGGGTGGTGGTAACAACTACAACCAGGCACCGCGTCAGCAGGCGCCACGCCCACAGCAGGCACCACAGCGTCCAGCTCCGCAACAGCCAGCACCACAGCCGGCTCCGGACTTCGACAGCTTTGATGATGATATTCCGTTCTAACGGATGAGGTTAAATGTAAAGATTCTATTGGGCGTTACCCGGTGTGGCGTCCTGTAGGGCCAGCATTAAGCTTCAGAATAAAAACCCTGATCGCCATGAGGCGGCCAGGGTTTTTTATTGGTCGGTAGAAATGCCGCTATGTTTTAAGTTTGTCATAGATCTGCTTTTCTTTTTTGTGTGTAGGAGGCTTCTGAGAATTATTATTTAGTAATTTTTCTCGGGCATTAATTGCATGCTCTGTTAATTTTTCACTGAGCGCGCTATGCGATTTTTCCTATTACATGATGTACCCGGTTTGGGTTGCGGGCCGAGGTGTTTCCCCCGCGCTACCGGCAGGAGGGCAGGAGGGCAGTTGAAGACCATAGAGCAACCCCGGTGTTGCTGGAAAGGTTGCCGGAAGAGGCAAGGGTAGAGGGATTTGAATCGGCGTATCATGATTATTATGAACGTTACAGTGATCCTTTCGACTATTTGAGCTTTATAGGTTGGGCGATTCTGGTAGTCGGTCTTCTCATATTGATGCTTGGGCCGCAGTCGCTATCGGTCAGCGCGTTTGGTGGGCCAAATTTTTTTGAGATGATGGTATTAAGCCCCGGGCCGAGTTACGCGCTATCCCACATTTAAAAGCAGCAGTTGATGCCCGCAGCGTTGCTTCTGGTTTCGCTCTGGCGCCAGCACGTCATGATGGGCCCTGACGCAAACGTTGCAGCTCGCCCGCACACAAAAAACAAACCCCGATAAGCGCTAAGGCTTGTCGGGGTTGTTAGCAACCTGAGGTGGCTATCGTCGTAACCGTTTACGCGCTAGATCACAGAACGAAGTCGGTCGCCGCCAGGGTCGTCACTCCTGTGAGCTTGATGGCGAACTCGGCGTCGCTGTCTGTATCGGTGTTGCCGTACAGCACACTGTCCTGCAGCCTCAGTTGCCCGGCGGCAGTAAAGGCAGTTGTATTGCCGATGAACGAGAATGCCTCGTTACTGTAGGTTGTGTAGGTTATGGCATCCAATGTCGACAGATCGATTTTGTCCTGCCCTCGAAAAAAATCAGTGATGACATCAGCGGTCGAGCTGGTTATTCCCATCTCCTGTAGCGAGTTGAAGTCGAAGGTATCGTTGCCAGTGCCACCAGTGAGTGAGTCTTGGCCGGCACCACCGATAAGGGTGTCGTTGCCGGCACCGCCGTTGAGCACGTTGGCGGCGCTGTTGCCGCTCAGTATGTTGGCCAGTTCATTGCCTGTTCCGTTGATAGTCGTTGTGCCCGTAAGGACTAGGTTCTCAACGTTGGCGCTCAGTCCATAGCTGACCGAGCTGGTTACGGTATCGGTACCAGCGCCTGAGTACTCGATTACGCGATCACCTGCGCTATCAACGATGTAGGTGTCATTGCCACGTCCACCCAGCATTCTGTCGGCACCCGTTCCGCCGGAAATCACGTTGTTTCCGCTATTGCCTACGAGCTGGTTGTCCAGTGCGTTCCCAGTGGCATCGATATGTCCGGAGCCAGTGAGTGTCAGGTTTTCGACGTTGGCCGAGAGCGTATAGCTACCCGTGCTGATGACCAGGTCGGTTCCGCCCGCGACGGCTTCAACCACGACGTCCCGGCTGTCTTGAACGTAGTAGGTATCGTTGCCAGCCAAGCCTTCCAGGCGATTGGTGAGTCCGTTACCGATCAAGGTATCGTTGTAAAGACTACCTATGGCGTTCTCGATCCGGGCCTCGGTAATCTGACTCATGCCATCGGTCACGGCCTCAACCAGATTGGAACTGTCCGTCGCCAGCGTCACGACTGTGCCGAAACCCAACTGCTTTACAAGGTCGTTGTAGTAGGTTTCGTTACCTGCAGTGACTGCAAATACCGGCACTATTCCACTTGCCAGCAGCTTTGTCTTGAGTAGCTCAACTGTCGGGTAGTCTTCGACCTCCAGTACGGCATCACCATCATTGGCAACGTAGGATGAATCGCCTGCCTTGTGATAGTTGGCGTCGGTCATCACGATCGCAACGCGGAAAGAGTCGGTGCGAAAACCCAGTTCGGTCTGACGAACAGCCGCTTGCATCAGGGCTTCAATTTGCGCCTCGGGAGTGTCACCACCGTTTCCAATGGTCAATGTATTGAGTGCGTTGATCAGGCTGGTTTGATTGGCGGTCATCGCCAGATCAGTGCGATAAACGTATTCGCCCTTGTCGATGAAGGAGGCCAGACCGAAGCGGTTGTCTGCTTGAACTCCAGACAGTGCGGACACCACTTGTGGTACTAGCGTTTTCACCTTGGTAACGTCATCGCTAAACGAGCCAGAGGCGTCTTGCAGGAATAGTACGTCGAGTGCTGTGTCTACAGTGCCTCCAGAGGCAAGCGTCACCATCCGTCCATCAATATTGCTGGTGCTTCCGGGCGTCAGATCGATGGTTACACCGCCTGTGGCTCCCGAAGCATCCAGTGTGTCAATGCCGATTGAGTCTTCAATCAGAATCGACCCAGCGTTGCCGGCAACAACGTAAGTATCGTCACCCGCGCCACCGCTCAGCGTGTCATCGCCGATAGCATCTACCAAACGATCATTGCCTGCATCACCATAGAGTTGGTCATTGCCTGCGCCGCCAATCAGCATGTCATTGCCGTCGCCACCACGAAGGGTATTGGCATTGCCATCACCCGTCAGGCGATCGTTGTGCTGGCTCCCAGAAAGGTTTTCAATGTTGCTCAGCGTGTCAGTACCTGAGCCGCCAGTAACCTGGTTCGTGCCATTGACGGTGACCGTGACGCCCGCGATAGCGCTGGCGTAGTTGACGGTGTCTTCACCGCTACCGCCATTGATAATGCTGTTACCGACGTTGGCGGAGATCTCATTATTCAACGCATTGCCGGTGCCGCTCATGGTTCCGGTGCCGACCAGTTTCAGGTTTTCGATGGCCGTGCGAGTGACCAGCGAAAAGTTGGACATGCTTTGCACGGTATCCACACCTGATGTGTCGATGATGATGTCGGTATCCGTGTCGACAATATAGAGGTCGTCACCGTCACCACCATTGAGTGTGTCAATTCCGCCTCCACCATTGAGTGTGTCGTTGCCAGCAAGGCCGCTCAGGGTATTGTTGCTGGCGTTGCCCACGAGCGAGTTGTTTCCAGCATTGCCTGTGCCGATTGCAGCTGCCCCCGCCAGGGTCAGGTTTTCCAGGTAGGCCCCTAGCGTGTGATTCAGATGACTTATCACGGTGTCGGCACCACCCGTACTGCCTTCGGTGATGACATCGCCGCTGTCACGTACGATGTACGTATCGTTGCCTGCACCCCCTATCATGATGTCTGCACCTGCACCGCCATCAATGATGTTGGCTGCGGCATTACCCACGATAGTGTTTGCAAGGGCGTTGCCAGTGCCATTGATGGCGGCAGTCCCAGTCAGTGTCAGGTTTTCGATAGCTGCATACGCGGCCAGGCTGAGCGTGGCAGAGGACTCAATGCGGTCTGTGCCCGCGCTATCAATGATGCTGTCGGTCGTCGTATCTACGATGTATACATCATTACCATTGCCGCCATTCAATGTGTCGACGCCGCCCGCGCCGTTGAGAATATCGTTGCCATCCCCGCCGTTTAGCGTGTTGTTGGACGCATTGCCGATCAATGTATTGGCATTGACATTACCGGTCGCACTCAGCGCTGTGCCGGTCAGCGTGATGTTTTCGACATTCTGCAGCGTTGCAATACTGAAATTGACGCTGCTCTTGACCGTATCAATGCCTTCATTAGCGTTCTCGGTTATCGTGTCGCTGACCGAATCGACGACATAAATGTCATTACCGAGACCGCCCATCATTTTGTCATTTGCCACGCCCCCATCAAGTGTGTCACTGCCTGCGCCACCGATCAGGGTATCGTTGCCGCCCCCGCCGATTAGGGTGTCGTTACCGCCATTGCCTGTGAGCGTGTTAGCCGCAGTGTTCCCAGTAATGATGTTGTCGCGTTCGTTGCCGGTACCGTTGATGACGGAAGTACCCGTCAGTGTGAGGTTGGCCTGATACGCTGCAAGCGTTTTGGTTTCGCTGCTGGAAATATCCTGGGTGAAGTTGATAAGACCGTTCAGTTCGGTCGGGGTCATGCCTGCTAGGTAGGTGTTGTTTGTCAGGCCAGCGAGCGAACTGCCAATCGCTTTTGCGCCAACAGCATCGGTGGCCAGTGCATAAAAATGCATGACCACCTTGGTTTCACCAGCCGCCAACGTAATGTTGTAGGAGGTCTGCGGCCGATCAGCGCTGCCGTATTGCTCGCTCGTGGCGTTTGGCGAGCCAGCGCCTCCGGAAACCACATGGACAAGTTGTGTGGCGGTGCTGTTGGTACGGTTGCCGACGGCGAACCAGTCATCAGCAGTATTGCGTACAGTGTCGCCGCTGCTGGTGGCTGTTATGACAGTGTTGCTATCGTAGTAAACGTCGTCAGCCAGTTGAAGGTTGACCGACTGGGCGGAAGCGCCTGTATTTTTTACGACTTCCAGTGTGCGGACAAAACCATCGCCGATATAGGTACTGCGCGTAATGGTAATGCCAGAAGTAGAGTGTGTTGCGGTGACCGTCTGTGTACTGGCTGAACTACTTGTTGTGGACCATGGCAAGTAGGCAGAAGACGTTGAGCCACCAATGTAAAGCGCTATATTGCTACCGTCCAACGTATTGCCGTAGGTACCTGATTTGGTAGCCTTGGTCAAATTTCCAGCGTTGTCCACAGCCCATGCGTTTCCTGAGGCGTCCGTATAGTTCAATGCCATTGCTGATGCTCCTTGCTATTGTGTGTTGTTCAGAACGTGTGGGGTTTAGTTCTTGAACTTAATGAGGTGCCAGATCGTGTCGCGCTGCTTCAGTTAAACCCTGTTGAACGCCATTTAACGTGGCATTGAACTTATGTTTAGGTGCCATGTTTGCGGATGCAGCATACCCTGTTCTACCGCCTCAGCAATCACGATTGAAGGCAATTTGCTATCAGTTGTTCATGGTGCTTGTGGATATCGACTTCGACCCGCGCGTCACTCAAACCACGCTGAGGGGGCGGGTTGACCAGTATCGCTAACGGATGCAGGTTGATCTCGCCACGAGGCCCCCCGACGATCCGTTTTTACTCCATCCCGCGCAATCTTGACTAAAGTATCAACTGGCGATGGCCATAACGTCGCCACCGTGATCGTTCAAGAGATGCCTGGCATTGCTCCAGGCGTCCCAAACCTGATCAGGAGTGCACGATGGACCTCAACCGTCGTCAGTTCTTCAAGGTCGCCGCTATTGGCCTTGGAGGCTCAAGCTTGGCTGCGCTGGGAATGGCCCCGACCCCGGCCTTCGCCGAGCAGGTGCGCCACTTCAAGCTGGCCCACGCCCACGAGACCCGCAACACTTGCCCTTACTGTTCTGTCGGCTGCGGCCTGATCATGTACAGCCAGGGCGATGCCGCCAAGAATGTCGCGCAGAACATCATCCATATCGAAGGCGACGCCGATCACCCGGTCAATCGCGGCACGTTGTGCCCGAAAGGCGCGGGCTTGCTCGACTTTATCCACAGCCCTAGCCGGTTGCAGTACCCACAGGTGCGCAAGCCGGGCAGCAGTGAGTGGACGCGAATCTCCTGGGATGATGCACTGGATCGCATTACCGACCTGATGAAGGCCGACCGTGACGCCAATTTTGTGCAGAAGAATGCGCAGGGGCAGACGGTCAACCGCTGGCTGACGGTGGGTTTCCTCGCCGCGTCCGCTTCGTCCAACGAAGCCGGTTACATGACCCATAAGGTCGTTCGCAGTTTCGGCATGCTGGGGTTCGATAACCAGGCACGTGTCTGACATGGCCCGACGGTGGCAAGTCTTGCCCCGACGTATGGCCGTGGAGCCATGACCAACCACTGGACCGATATCGCCAACGCGAATCTGATTCTGGTGATGGGCGGTAATGCCGCTGAAGCCCACCCGTGTGGCTTCAAGTGGGTGACCGAAGCCAAGGCGCACAACCAGGCTCGTTTGATCGTGGTCGATCCACGGTTCACCCGTACTGCGTCAGTAGCGGATTACTATGCTCCAATTCGCACGGGCAGTGATATTGCCTTCATGGGCGGGTTGATCAATTACCTGTTGACTGAGGACAAGATTCAGCACGAGTACGTGCGTAACTACACCGATGTTTCGTTCATCGTAAAAGCCGGCTTCGCTTTCGAGGACGGGCTGTTTTCAGGCTATGACGCAGCCAAGCGCACTTATACCGACAAGTCCGGCTGGGGCTATGAGATCGGTGAGGATGGCTTTGCCAAGGTCGACCCAACGCTGCAGAACCCACGTTGCGTCTACCAATTGATGAAGCAGCACTACAGCCGTTATACCCCGGCCTTGGCTAGCCAGATTTGCGGCATGCCGGAAGACAGCATGCGCAAGATCTGGGAAGAGATCGCCACCTGCTCGCAGCCGGGCAAAACCATGACGATTCTCTATGCCCTGGGCTGGACACAGCACTCGATTGGCTCGCAGATCATTCGCAGTGCGGCCATGGTGCAGTTGCTGTTGGGTAACGTCGGTATGCCTGGCGGCGGTGTCAACGCCTTGCGTGGGCATTCCAATATCCAGGGGCTCACGGACTTGGGCCTGCTGTCCAATCTGTTGCCCGGCTACCTGACCCTGCCGTCCGATGCCGAGCAGGATTACGACGCCTACATCGCCAAGCGAGCGCTCAAGCCGTTACGTCCCGGGCAGATGTCTTATTGGCAGAACTACGGCAAGTTCCATGTCAGCTTGATGAAGGCCTGGTACGGAGCCAACGCGACAGCGGAAAACCACTGGGGTTATGACTGGCTGCCCAAGCTGGATGTTCCTGGCTACGACGTACTGAAAATGTTCGACATGATGGCCAAGGGGCAGGTTAATGGCTACTTCTGCCAGGGCTTCAACCCGATTGCTGCGCTGCCCGACAAGAACCGTGTAATGGCGTCGCTGGCCAAGCTCAAATGGCTGGTGGTAATGGACCCGTTGGCCACCGAGACATCTGAGTTCTGGCGCAATGTGGGGCCGTACAACGACGTTGAGACCGCCAATATCCAGACCGAGGTCATCCGCCTGCCGACCACCTGCTTTGCAGAGGAGGACGGCTCGTTGGTCAATAGCAGCCGCTGGCTGCAATGGCACTGGAAGGGTGCCGAAGGCCCGGGCCAGGCTCGCACCGACGTGAAGATCATGAGTGAACTGTTCCTGCGTTTGCGCGAGCGCTACCAGCGCGAGGGCGGGGCCTGGGCAGAACCGATACTCAAGCTCAACTGGCCTTACAAGGTAGCGGATGAGCCGTCGCCGGAAGAAATCGCCAAGGAGTTCAACGGCTATGTCACCGCCGACTTCACCGACGCCAGTGGTATGGCGTTCAAGGCGGGGCAACAACTGTCTGGGTTCCCTCAGCTCAGGGACGACGGTAGCACCGCCTCGGGCTGCTGGATCTTCTGCGGCAGTTGGACCGAGCAAGGCAACCAGATGGCCCGGCGTGACAACAGCGATCCTTATGGCATGAAGCAGAACCTGGGGTGGGCATGGGCCTGGCCGATGAACCGAAGGATTCTGTACAACCGGGCCTCGGCTGATCTGCAAGGCAAGCCCTGGGCACCGAACAAGCGACTGGTCTGGTGGAACGGCAAGACCTGGGGCGGTACCGACGTGCCGGACTACAAAGCGGATGTCGCTCCAGAGGCGGGGATGAACCCGTTCATCATGAACCCCGAAGGAGTAGCGCGCTTCTTCGCGCTGGACAAGATGGCCGAAGGCCCGTTCCCCGAGCATTACGAACCGTTCGAGACGCCAATTGGCATCAACCCGCTGCACCCGGGCAACAAACAGGCGACCAGCAACCCGGCCGGACGCGTGTTCGATTCGGTCTGGGACTCGCTGGGGCAGGCCAAGGACTTCCCCTATGCCGCCACCAGCTACCGGTTGACCGAGCACTTCCATTTCTGGACCAAACATTGCCCGATCAACGCTGTGACGCAGCCAGAGCAGTTCGTTGAAATTGGCGAAGCACTGGCCAAGGAGAAGGGGATTGTCGCAGGGGATCGGGTTCGGGTGACCTGCAAGCGAGGGCATATCGAGGCGGTGGCCGTAGTGACCAAGCGGATCCGCCCACTGCAGGTCAACAACCAGACCGTGCATCAAATCGGCATTCCCTTGCACTGGGGCTTCACCGGTGCCACCCGTCACGGCTACCTGACCAATACCTTGGTGCCGTACCTCGGTGACGGTAATACCCAGACCCCGGAATCCAAGTCGTTCCTGGTCAACCTGGAGAAAATCTGATGGCCAGCCAAGACATTATTGCCCGTTCAGCCACCACCACCTTACCGCCTTCGGTGCGCCAGCAAGAGGAGGTAGCGAAGCTGATCGACACGTCCAAGTGCATCGGCTGCAAGGCTTGCCAGGTGGCGTGCTCGGAATGGAACGAGTTGCGTGACGATGTTGGGCATAGCCTCGGCACCTATGACAACCCTCAGGACTTGAGCGCCGAAACCTGGACCCTGATGCGTTTCACGGAGCATGAGAATACGGTGGGTAACCTGGAGTGGTTGATTCGCAAGGACGGTTGCATGCACTGCGCCGATCCGGGGTGCCTGAAGGCTTGTCCTAGCCCGGGGGCGATCATCCAGCACGCCAATGGCATCGTCGACTTCAACCAGGATCACTGTATCGGCTGTGGTTATTGCATCACGGGCTGCCCGTTCAATATTCCGCGGATCTCACAGAAGGACCACAAGGCCTACAAGTGCACCCTGTGTTCGGATCGGGTCGCCGTCGGGCTGGAGCCGGCTTGTGTCAAAACCTGCCCAACCGGTGCGATTGTCTTTGGTAGCAAGGCGGACATGAAGGAGCATGCCGCCGAACGCATCGTCGATCTCAAGTCGCGCGGTTTCGAGCAGGCCGGCTTGTACGATCCAGACGGTGTTGGTGGTACTCATGTGATGTACGTGCTGCACCATGCCGATCAGCCTCAGCTCTACGCTGGCCTGCCGAATCAACCGGTGATCAGCCCCTTGGTCGGTTTGTGGAAGGGCATGAGCAAGCCGTTGGCGTTGCTGGCCATGGGCGCGGCGGTGTTGGCGGGGTTCTTCCACTATGTGCGTATTGGCCCGCAGCGGATCGAGGACGATGAGCATCCGGCTGGCAAGGACCCCAGCGTGCATGAGGTTGACCCGGCAGTGCATGTCTTCGATCCGAACAAGCCCGGGGCACAAGGGGAGGATCGGCCATGAAAGACAAACCGATCCTGCGTTACACCGCGAATGAGCGCAGCAACCACTGGGCGGTGGCCATTCTGTTCTTCATGGCGGCGTTGTCCGGGCTGGCGCTGTTTCATCCTGCATTGTTCTGGCTCAGCCATCTGTTTGGCGGCGGGCCCTGGACGCGGATATTGCACCCTTTTATGGGAGTGCTGATGTTTGTGTTGTTCCTGGGGTTGGTAATACGTTTTTGGCGGGCGAACATGCTCACAGCGAATGATCGGCTCTGGCTCCGGCGGGTCGACCGGGTGATGCGCAATGAAGAGCAGGGCGTGCCGCCTGTGGGTAAGTACAACGCCGGGCAGAAGCTACTGTTCTGGACGTTGCTGCTTTGCATGCTGGTGTTGCTGCTCAGCGGCGTGGTGATTTGGCGTGCCTACTTCAGTCAGTATTTCGGCATTGGCAGTATTCGTCTGGCGACACTGCTGCATGCATTGGCTGCATTCGTGCTGGTATTGAGCATCATCGTGCATATCTATGCCGGTATCTGGATCAAGGGCTCGAACGGTGCCATGGTGCATGGCTGGGTGAGCCGTGCCTGGGCGAAAAAGCACCATGGGCTATGGTTTCGGGACGTGACCGGTGAAGATCGGTCGGACAGCCACATCGGCAAGAAGGGGTGACGGCTTGAGCAGGATACTTGAACCGGGCCATATCGAGGCGGCAGCGAGTGCCCCGCCGTTCATCCATTTGCCTCCTGCGAACCTGTTTGACCTGCGCCGTGTGCGTCTTGAGCACATGGCTGCAGGGCATCCACTGGCTGATTATCTGCGCTTTGCTGCCAGCCTTTGTCAGCTCCAGCAAGGCTTGTTGGATCAGCCTCCGGGCATCTGCGCGCCAGACCCTGAGCGCATTCGCCTGTGTCTTGAGCACGGTCTGCCACCGCTGGCCGCAGACAGCCTGGTGCGCGAAGCCGATTGGCAGCCGTACCTGGAGGCATTGCTGCAGCAGTATCAGGCCTCTTCGGAGCCTGTGCGTGCGGCACTGGCACAGTTGCGCGCTGCCAGCCCCGGGCAGCGCAAGGTGTGGGCATTGGCCTTGCTCGGCGGGCAGTACGCTGGGTTGCCGGCGGCCTTGGTGCCCTTTCTCGGTGCTGCGTTGCAAGTGGCCTGGAGCCACTGGCTGTTGAGTTTGCCGGAAGATCTACTCAGGCCCGGTGATACCCTCAGGCAATGCCCGGCCTGTGGCTCGCCGGCCATGGCCGGGGTGATTCGCCATCGGGGCAAATTCAATGGGTTGCGTTATCTGGTCTGCTCCCTGTGTGCCTGCGAGTGGCATGTGGTACGGGTGAAATGCATCTACTGCGAACAGAGCAAGGGGCTGCGTTACTACAGCTTCGAGGATGACCGCCACCCTACCGGGCAGGCACCGCTGCGTGCCGAGTGCTGTGCGGGGTGTAACAGCTATTTGAAACTGGTCTATCTGGAGCATGACGCCGAAGCGGAAGCCTTGAGTGCCGACCTAGCCAGCCTGGCCCTTGATTTGCGTCTGGATCAGGAGGGGTATCAGCGCCTGGCACCGAACCTGCTGCTGGCGCCAGGAGGGGACTGAGCCCAGCGGCTACACTCAGGGTTCCCGGCTCCCTTCGTCGGCAGAGTCGGCCGCTGCCGCACGTCGAGAGCGCGATGACCGGAGAGTCTTTGATGCCTTCCAGTTTAGCCCCGCTGCCTGCGCGCCTTCCTTCCGTCGATAGCCTGTTGCGTAGTCCGGCCTGCCAGCCGTTGGCGGAGCGCTATGGGCGCGAGGCGTTACTCAGTGTTCTACGGCACGTACTCGATGACCTGCGAGAACCCGCTCGGCTGGGGCAGTTGGAGGCCATTGAGCTGATACCCGAGGTGCTGGCTGGCAGGGTGGGTGAGCGTTTGGCGGTGCAGCATCAAAGCCAGGTGCGTCGGGTGTTCAACCTGACCGGTACGGTGTTGCACACCAACCTGGGGCGAGCACTGCTGCCGGAAGAAGCCATTCATGCAGTGCAGCAGGCTGCGCGCTATCCACTGAACCTGGAGTTTGACCTGGAGAGCGGCAAGCGCGGCGACCGCGATGACTTGATCGAGGACCTGATCCTTGAGCTGACCGGTGCCGAAGCCGTCACGGTGGTGAACAACAATGCTGCAGCGGTGTTGCTGGCACTCAACAGTCTGGGGGCGCGCAAGGAGGGGATCATCTCACGCGGTGAGTTGATCGAGATCGGTGGCGCCTTTCGGATACCCGACATCATGGCGCGTGCTGGCGTAAAACTGCATGAAGTGGGCACAACTAACCGCACGCATGCGCGTGACTATGAAGCCGCCATCGGCCCGCGCAGCGGCCTGTTGATGCGCGTACATTGCAGCAATTACAGCATCCAGGGGTTCACCCATCAGGTACCGACCCAAGCGCTGGCGGAACTGGCCCACCGGCATGGTCTGCCGCTGTTGGAGGACCTGGGCAGTGGAAGCCTTCTGGACCTGACGCGCTGGGGGCTACCCGCCGAGCCGACGGTTCGCCAGGCCTTGGCTGACGGGGCCGATATCGTCACCTTCAGCGGCGACAAACTGCTGGGAGGGCCTCAGGCGGGCTTGATCGTAGGCCGCAAGGCGTTGATTGCACGGATCAAGAAAAACCCGCTCAAGCGTGCCCTGCGTGTGGATAAGTTGACTCTCGCTGCACTGGAAGCTGTGCTGGGCTTGTACCGCAACCCTGAGCGCCTGGCTGAGCGCTTGCCCAGCCTGCGCCTGCTGACCCGCCCTCAGGCCGACATTCTGGCGCAAGCCGAGCGCCTGGCACCGGTGCTGGCGCACGCTCTGGGTGAGTTGTGGGCGGTCAGTGTGCAGCCCGCACTCGGCATGATCGGCAGTGGCAGTCAGCCTGTGGCCCGCTTGCCCAGCGCCGCCCTGTGTGTGCGCGCACAAGCGTCCAAGCGTTTGCGCGGGCGTCACTTGCTCGCGCTGGAGGCGGCCTTGCGCGCCTTGCCGATACCCGTGCTTGGGCGCATTGATGACGATGCGCTGTGGATGGACCTGCGCCAGTTAGATGACGAAGCAGGCTGGCTTGAGCAGTTGCCGCAACTGCGGCCGGGAGCGATGGCAAGGTGATTGTCGGAACGGCCGGGCATATCGATCATGGCAAGACTGCGCTGCTGGAAGCATTGACCGGGCAGGCAGGCGATCGTCGCCGGGAGGAGCGCGAACGCGGTATCACCATCGACTTGGGGTATCGCTATGCGTCGTTGCGGGCGGGGGCCGAACAGACCGGTTTTATTGATGTACCTGGGCATGAGCGGTTTATCCACAACATGCTCGCCGGGGCGCACGGCATTGACCTTGTGTTGTTGGTCGTAGCGGCCGACGACGGGGTGATGCCGCAGACCCTTGAGCATCTGGCGATTGTCGAGCTGCTGGGTATCCCGAGGGCGCTGGTGGTCATCAGCAAGTGTGACCGCGTCGAGCCTGCCAGGGTGCAGGAGGTGCAGCGCGAGGTGCGCACCTTGCTGGCGCCAGGGACTTATGCGGGCGCAGCTCAATTCGTGGTGTCGAGTGTGTCTGGTAGCGGTATCGAAGCACTGCGTCAGGCGCTGTTGAACGCGCAGCGTGACGTTCAACGGCGCAGCAGTGCAGGAGGTTTTCGCCTGGCCATCGACCGCGCATTCAGCGTCGCTGGCGCAGGTATTGTGGTGACCGGCACGGCATTGGCCGGACATGTGCAGGTGAGTGACACGTTGCTGTTGGGCAGGGCCGGCAAACCGGTGCGCGTGCGTGGCCTGCATGCCCAGAACCAGGCCGCAGTCGAAGCATGGGCCGGGCAGCGGGTGGCCTTGAACATCAGTGCCGAGCGCCTGGGGGTCGAGCAGATTCACCGAGGTGATTGGCTACTGGCCGAGTGGTTGTATGCCACGACTCAGCGTGTGGATATCGAGTTGCAGTTGCTGGGCAGCGAAACACGCCAGTTTGAGCATTTCAGTTCGGTGCATGTGCACCTTGGCACCCAGGATGTTACTGCCAGGGTCGCTCTGTTGCAGGGGGAATACCTGGCGCCTGGTGGGCGCATGTTCGCGCAACTGCTGCTCAACGCCCCATTGCACGCCGTGCATGGCGATCACCTTGTGCTGCGCGACCAGCGCGCTCAGCGCACCCTAGGTGGCGGTAAGGTGCTGGACCCCTTTGCCCCGGCCAGGCAGCGTCGCAGCCCGGCGCGGCTGGCGCAGTTGCACGCGCTGGCCGAGGCCGAGAGCCTGGAGCAGGCGCTGCCGGCCCTGCTTGCGCAGGGTGCGACCGGGCTGGACCCGCAACAGCTGGAGCGTCAGTTCAATCGCCTGCGCAGCAGTTGGCGTTTACCTGAGGACGTCAGTGTTGTTGCCACGCGCCAGGGCGCACGGTTGTTCGCGACAGCCCATTGGCAGGCGCTCAAGCAGGAGGTGCTGGTGCAATTGGCCCGGTTTCATACGCTGGAGCCGGATCAACTAGGCCCTGACCGTGACCGCTTGCGACGTTTCGTGGCGTTGCCGTTGGAGCGCCCGGTGTTCATCAGCTTGATTGAGGAGCTGCTGGCCGCCGGGTTACTTGCCAGCAGTGGGCCTTGGTTGCACCTGCCGGAACACCAGGCGCGTCTGAGCGACGCGGACATGGCGTTGTGGGAGCAGTTGCAGCCGTACGTGCAGGCGTCCGGTTTCGACCCGCCCTGGGTGCGTGACCTGGCCCGTGCAACCCACAGCGAGGAGGCTGCGGTACGGCTGCTGTTACGCAAGATTGCGCGCTTGGGGCAGGTTCATCAGGTGGTGCGCGACCTGTTTTACCCGGACGCCACAGTGCGACAAATGGCGGCTATGCTCATGCAGGTGGCTGCCGAGGACCTGAGTGTGCAGGTGGTGCGTTTTCGCGATGTGCTGGGGATCGGCCGTAAACGCAGTATTCAGATTCTCGAGTATTTCGACCGTGTCGGCCTGACCCGCCGTCTCGGCGACCAGCGTCGCATCCGGAAGGACAATGCGCTGGCCCACGTACCCCGCGACGTATGACAAGGAAGGCAATCGCGCCCGGTGGCGCGGCCGGGCTTCAAACCCGGTTGGGGACGGCAGCCGTTCCCGGGCAGGTTCGACTCCCGCTGCCTTCCGCCAACCTGCAGGTTGGACATCCCCTGCGGGAAGCCGCAAAATATCCGCTTTCCTCTATTTCTGACCGGACCTGCTGACTCTATGCGAATGCGCCTGATGCTGTTGGGTGGTGGAAGTGCCCTCGGGCAAGCGCTGATTCGCCTTGGAGCCGAGGAAGACATCGGCTTTCTGGCGCCGCGTCCGCCGGATAAGGGGTGGGACGCTGCCAGCCTGACCCAGTTACTGGATGACACCCGCCCCGATGCGTTGGTGAATCTGGCTTATTATTTCGACTGGTTTCAGGCCGAGTCGGTCAGCGAGCAACGACTGGCACAGCAGGAGCGCTCGGTAGAGCGTCTGGCTGAGCTGTGCCAGCACCACGGCATTATCCTGGTACAGCCTTCCAGCTACCGCGTGTTCGATGGCTCTCGGGCCACGGCCTACAGTGAGAAGGACGAGCCAGTGCCGTTGGGCCTGCGCGGGCAAGCGCTCTGGCGGATCGAGCAGAGCGTCCGCGCCACCTGCCCGCAGCATGTACTGCTGCGCTTTGGCTGGTTGCTCGACGAAAGCCTGGACGGCGTTCTTGGGCGCTTCCTGACGCGCGCCGAACAGGCTCAGGAGTTACTGCTGGCGGACGACCGGCGTGGAAACCCGACGCCGGTCGATGATGCCGCACGGGTCATTCTCTCCGTGCTCAAGCAGCTGGATTGCGCGGCCCCACTGTGGGGCACTTACCATTACGCCGGCAATGAGGCGACTACGCCGCTCGCGCTAGGCCAGGCGATTCTCAGTGAGGCCTCGCAGCTTCACAAGCTTGCTGTCGAAGCGCCGACTGCACAGGCGCACGCGGCACGCCCGGATGCGGCTGAAGAGCCACAGCACGCGGTGCTGGCCTGCAAGAAAATTCTGCACACCTTCGGTATCAAGCCGCGCGCCTGGCGTGCTGGCCTGCCGACACTACTGGATCGATTCTACCGACATGGCTGATGCACCTATTCTGATTACCGGCGGCGCAGGCTTCATCGGCTCTCACTTGAGCGACGCGCTGTTGGCAAACGGCTACGCGGTGCGGGTGCTGGATGACCTGTCCACCGGCAAGCGCAGCAACCTGCAGTTGCAGCACCCCAAGCTGCAACTGATCGAAGGCGATGTCGCTGACGCGGCGCTGGTCGCCCAGGCGGCGGCAGGGTGCCAGGCGGTGGTTCACCTGGCAGCGGTGGCCTCGGTCCAAGCGTCGGTCGAAGACCCGGTGAAAACTCACCAGAGCAATTTCATCGGCACGCTGAATGTGTGTGAGGCTATGCGCCTGGCTGGCATTCGTCGGGTGCTCTTCGCTTCCAGTGCAGCCGTGTATGGCAACAACGGTGAAGGCGAATCGATCAGTGAGGAGACGCCCAAGGCGCCGCTCACGCCTTATGCTGTGGATAAGTTGGCCAGTGAACACTACCTGGACTTCTACCGCCGTCAGCATGGCCTGGAGCCCGTAGTGTTTCGCTTCTTCAATATTTTCGGTCCGCGCCAGGACCCTTCATCGCCGTATTCGGGCGTGATCAGCATCTTCAGCGAGCGGGCGCTCAGCGGGCAGCCCATTACTGTGTTTGGTGATGGCGAGCAGACCCGCGACTTCGTCTATGTCGGTGATCTGGTGAGTGTGATGCTGCAGGCGCTGACGCTGGATCAGGTGGAAGAGGGTGCAGTGAACGTCGGCTTGAATCAGGCCACCTCGTTGAACCAACTGTTGGCTGCCCTGAAAACGGTGGTCGGCAGCTTGCCTGCGATCAGTCATGGGCCTGTGCGTTCTGGCGATATCCGCCATTCGCGTGCAGACAATACCCGTCTGCTGCAGCGCTTCCGCTTTCCCGAACCTACGCCAATGGCCGAAGGCCTTGCCCGGCTTCTGGGGCGCTGAAACAAAAAAACGGCGATTTAATCGCCGTTTTTTTATTAAGGCCAGGCCTTAGAACTTGTAGCCGACACCGACCATGTAAACCCATGGATCGACATCCACGTCGACCTTGGTCTTGCCTACGTTCAGCAAGCTCGGGCCATCGATGCTGGCCTCGGTGTCGATGTCGACATACCAGACCGCGGCGTTGACCAGGAAGTTGTCGGTCAGCATGTAGTCCATGCCCAGTTGGCCAGCCAGGCCCACCGAGTCCTTCAGTTTCAGGTTGCTGAAGCCCTGGGCCTTGCGGTTGCTGCTCAGGTCTTCATCGAAGAACATGGTGTAGTTCAGGCCGATACCGGCATACGGCTGGAACTTGGAGCTCGCGTCAAGCGGGTAGTACTGCAGCGACAGGGTCGGTGGCAGTTGCTTGATGTCGCCCAGTTTGCCGTCCAGGCCTGCGCCCTTGACGCTAACGGTGTGCTGGAATGGCGTCGCTGCCAGCAGTTCCAGGCCAACGTGGTCGGTCAGCATGTAGGCGAAGGTCAAGCCCAGTTGGGTATCGCTGTCCAGCGTCGCTTTGGTGCCGGGAACCTTGTTGCCGTCCAGCTTGAGGTTGCCGCTGTCTTCGTTAGGAGCGGTGGTGATAGCGCCAGCACGCATAATAAATTCACCCGCCTTGTGGGCGTGGGCAACAGGGGCTGTAAGCGCCAGGGCAATCAGCGAGGCGCCAAGCAAGGACTTGTTCATGGAAGCTCCCAAAGGACATTTAGAATGTAATGTGCCAATGGTAAAGAGCCAGCAGCGGGGAGAATTTGACTCAGCTCAATGAAACCGCGATAGCGCTCCAGAGCGGCTCTTATTGTAGTTCATAGGCGTAGATTTTCTCGGCGTCCATCTGATAACCCGCTTCAGCCAGCTCACTGCTCGACGACTGGACACGCATCGGGCCTTCGATCCAGTACGGCTGGTAAAGCTCCTCGACCTTGATGCCGAGCTCACTGACCACATGCACGATCTGGTTGGACGGGGGCGGAGGCACATGAATGCACGCGCCGTAGTAAGGCACCAGAAGGAACTCAGTCGTACGCCCCTCCTCGTTGACCTCCAGCGGTACGATGTAGCCAGGTAGCTTGACCTGCTGACCGTCCAGCGCCTGGACGACCGGCGCATCCGGTGCTTGCTGGTGCGCTGCCGGGGCACTCTCCGCCGCCAGCGCATTGCCCAGTTGTGACAGGTCATGCAAGGGAGCCATCTGCGGCTCGATTACTGGTGCGCCGGGAGGGATCAGCTGTGGCCATTCCAGGGTGCGGGGTTCGCCCGCCCACAGCGATGTGGCAACCAGTAGCAACAGGAACAGGGCTCGTGCCATGGGTATCGGTCTCATAAGTGAATCGACAGACCGTCCGCCAGTGACTGCCGATAGGCACGCCAAGCGGGCACGCTGCCCATCAATAGCGCGGCGCCCAGGATGACTGCCAGCAATGTCCATTCGTGGCTGCTGGGCCAGGCCAGTGGCAGGTACAGGCCATAGTTGGCTTGCACATACCCTTGGGCCAGGGCGATACCCAGGTAAAGCAGGGACAGGCCTGCGAGTATGCCTGCAACTGACAACGCAAAGGCTTCCAGTACCAGCAGGCCGGCGATGTGCCAAGGGCGGGCACCCACCGAGCGCAGTATGGCCATTTCCCGGCGTCGTTCGTTCAGGCTGGTGAGAATAGCGGTCAGCATGCCTATCAGACCGGTCAGTACAACGAACAGGGATACCACGAACAGTGCCTGCTCGGCAGTGCTCATCAGGCTCCACAGTTCCTGCAGGGCGACGCCTGGCAGAATGGCCTGCAGTGGTTCATTGCGGTACTCGTTGATCTCGCGTTGCAGAGCAAAGGTGGCGATTTTGTTGTTCAGGCCGAGCATGAACGCGGTAATGGCGCTGGGCGTCAGGTTCATGTTGCGTGCCTGATCGGCACTGACACGGCCGGCCCCGCGCGCGGGAACACCGTTGTGCCAGTCAACGTGGATCGCTTCCATGCCGCCCAGGCTGATGTGCAGTGTGCGGTCTACCGGTGTGCCGGTTCGCTGCAGAATACCGACCACCGTGAACGGCTTGTCGTCATGTTTGACCAGACTGATTGCCGCCACGCCGTGAGCCAGTACCAGCTTGTCGCCCAGGGCGTAATGCAGGGCCTGCGCGACTTCGGCGCCCAGTACCACTTCAAATGGGTCATTGGCAAAGGCGCGGCCTTGAGCCAGTTGCAAGGATTGCTTGTGGCCGTACTGGTAGTGCTCAAAGTAGGCCTCGGAAGTGCCCATCACGCGGTAGCCACGGTGCGAGTCACCCAAGGAAATCGGAATCGCCCATTTCACCCGTGGGTCGCTGGCGTAATGCTCATAGCTGTCCCAGCGAATGTTGTTGGTGGCATTGCCAATGCGAAACACCGAATACAGCAGCAGGTTCACCGAGCCGGAGCGTGCGCCGACGATCAGGTCGGTGCCGCTGATGGTGCTGGCGAAGCTGGCACGGGCTTCAGTGCGTACGCGTTCCACTGCCAGCAGCAGGCATACAGACAAAGCAATGGCGAAGGCGGTCAGGAAGGCGGTGAAGCGTCGATTGGCCAGGCTGGCCAGTGCAAGGCGTAGCAGGTACATCAGGCCTCCAGGTCATTGGCCAGACGGGCCGCGCGGTTGAGTTCTGGCAGCGACAGGTGGCGGTCGAACAAGGGCGCCAGGCTCTGGTCATGGCTGACAAACAGCAAACTGGAGCCGGCCGCTCTGCACTCTGCGAACAGCAGGCGGATAAACGCCTCACGACTGTCGGCATCGAGGGCCGAGGTTGGCTCGTCGGCAATCACCAGCTCAGGTTGGCCAATCAATGCGCGGGCTGCGGCGACGCGTTGCTGCTGGCCGATCGACAGGCTGTCGGCACGACGCATCAACAGGGCGGGGTCTTTCAGGCCCAGATGAGCCAGCAGGCTGGCAGCAGCCTGATCGACACTGCCGTAGCGCTCACAGGCCTTGGCTGCGCGAGCCTTGGAGAAACGGCAGGGCAGTTCGACGTTTTCGCGGACCGAGAGAAACGGCAGCAGGTTGAACTGCTGGAAGATGTAGCCGGTATGGTCAACGCGAAAGCGATCGCGAGCGCCTTGCTTGAGCCTGCTCAGCGTCTGACCGAGCAGGCGAATGCTGCCGCGGTCAGGTTGCTGCACGCCGCCAAGCAGGCCGAGCAGGGTGGTTTTGCCGCTACCACTTGGGCCTTTGAGGAATAGCGATTCACCCGCATCCAAATGGAAGGCCGGGATATCCAGCAAGGGTGGATGGCCCGGCCAGGCGAACGCCAGGTCTGTCAACTCGATCAGTGGCTGGCGCATTCAGAACGCAACCGTGGCCTTGTTCGGGGTTGCTTCCAGGCCTTTCTGGCCATTGGGGCCGATCAACTGCACCGTAATTTTCTGAGTGGCGGGGAAGGCTTTGAACAGTGGGCCCAAATCCAGGTTGGCCAGTTTGCCTGGCTGTTCACAGGTCAGTTGGTAATGGGCGCGGATCTCGCTGTGTTCGTGTTCGTGTTCGTGGGCGGCGTGGTGATCATCGGTGGCGTCATCGTCAGATGGCGCATCATCAAACAATGGGCTTTCCAGGGCTTCGTCGGTTTCCGTGCACTGCGCCGCATTGGCCAAGCCAAACAGCGTCAACGGCTGCTCCAGTTGTTTGCGGACGGCCGCGACCTTGGCCTTGTCGGCCGCACTGTTGGCCGCATGCTCAAAGCCCACCAGGTTCATGGCCGGGCTTTCCAGTTCCAGCTCAAGTGTCTTGTCATCGAGCACGACATTGAGATGCGCCACGCCATGCTCGTGGGCGTCAAGGCTGCCATGGGCATGATCATGGTCTTTCTCGGCGTGTGCTGCCGTGAGTGGCAACAGGGCAAACGGCAAGGCGAGCAGCAGACGGCGCATGGAACGGTCTCCGTAGAGGTGGGGCTTGAATCGCAATGTTATAACAAGTTGTCGAGTAGTTGCCAGTGTGCTTGGCGGCAGCCTGTCGCCGTGGGAGCATGGGCTATCGGATGATCTGAAGGAGAGGCCTGTGCGTATTCGTGGACATATTGGTGACTGGCCGGTGGACTTGACACTGGAGCTTGATCCGGCCGAGTGGGCGCAGTTGGGTGGGCATCTGGAACGTGCTCTGCCCGCGACTCCGCCTACCGAAGCCAGTGTGTCGAGCGTGCGTTCGGATGATGTGCAGTGGCAAGCGGCGCTGACCTTGTTGCGTCAGGCCGGGCAGCTCAATGGGCCGGCGTTGTTGGAAGGCTTGGCTGCGCTTGCCGGCAGTGCGGCGGCCGGCAAGCGACTGCTGGTGCGCTTGCGCCACAGTGCACAGGTGAAGGTTGAAAGCGGGGCGGATGCGCCGGTGTATCGCTGGCTTGGATGAGCGTCCGGCGCCTGCCGCGAGTGCAGGCGCCGGCGATAGGCTGCTTAGTACAGCGCTGCAAACAGTTTGCGTCGATAGGTACCCACCAGCGGGTGATCATTGCCGAGCAGGTCGAACACCTGCAGCAATGTCTTGTGCGGCAGGCCACCGTCATAGCCACGGTTGCGCACGAACAGTTTCAGCAGTGCCTCTAGCGCCGCTTCGTATTGCTGGCGTGACAGTTGGTGAATCGCCAGCTGGTAAAGCGCTTCATCATCCTCTGCATTCTGCGCCAGGCGCGTCTTGAGGGTGGCGGCGTCAGGCAAGTCCACCACTTGCCTCAGGAAGGTCAACTGGGCTTTGGCGCCTGCCAGTGCGGCCTTGTGCTCATCGCTTTTCACGGCATCGAGGACGGTCTGGGCTTCGCCCAGCTCACCGCGTTCTGCCAGGCAGCGGGCGTAGAGAATCAGTGCACCGGCATTGCTGTTGTCTTCAGTGAGCAGTGCCTTGAGGGTGGTCTCGGCTTCACCAAAGCGCCCTTCAGCAAACAGTGCCTGAGCCAGCACCATAGGGTCGGCGGCTGGTGGCGGCGGCATTTGAACATGAGGCTCGAGCAGCGCTCGGATTGCCGACTCGGGCTGGGCACCCGCGAAGCCATCAACCGGTTGACCATCCTTGAACAGCACTACGGTCGGCAGGCTGCGGATACCGAAGCGTGCAACGATATCCTGTTCGATGTCACAGTTGACCTTGGCCAGCAGCAGCTCGCCTTGGTAGCTCTCCGTGATTTGTGCAAGCAGCGGCATCAGCGCTTTGCACGGCGCACACCATTCGGCCCAGAAATCCACCAGCACCGGTTTGTGATGGGAGTTGGCGATCACCAGCTGATCGAAGTTGGCAGCGCTGGCGTCGAAAATGTACGGCGTTTCTTGACTCATCGCGACTCTCGCAAATCCTTGAATGGCAGCACTATAAAGGCTGTCGGCTGGCGTGGTACAGGCTGACCCGGCGGAATTCGTGAGGCTCGGCCAGGTCCGGCAGGGTCAGGGCTTCGAGGACGCCCAGTGATTGATACAACGGGTGGCTGAAGTCGCGCACGCGGGAGTCGGCCACCAAGGCTTCACGGCCGCGGCTGAGGAATTCGTCGAGCAGCGGCAGGTTGGCCCGATCGTAGAGCACGTCGGCGACCAGAATCAGGTCGAAGCGGTCGGCTTCGGCAAAGAAGTCCGTGGAGTAGTTCAGGTTCACCCCGTTCAGTTCGGCATTGGCCCGGCAGGCGTCCAGCGCCAGAGGGTCGAGGTCGCAGGCCACCACTTCAAGGGCGCCGGCCTTGGCCGCGGCAATACCTGCAACGCCAGAGCCTGCGCCGAAGTCGAGCACGCGCTTGCCCTCAACCCACTCCGGTCGCTCGCACAAATAGCGCGCCATGGCCAGGCCGCTGGCCCAGCAAAAGCTCCAATATGGCGGCTCATGGAGGATGCGTCGGGTCTCTTCGGGGCTGAAGGCGCGGTCCATGTTGTCCGCATCGATCAGCCAGAGCTTCAGATCGCTGCCCGGCAGGTGGCTGGCGACAAGACGCGCATCGCCGAGCAGTCCACTCAATGCCCCTTGCAGTGATGACGGTGCTGCCGTCATGGCGCCTTCTCAAAGCGCAGCGGCCCGGTGGCCTGGGTGGTTGCCTGGGTAACCCGCAGTGCCGGCAAGTGCAGGATCAGTTGCCCTGACTGACTGGCCCGACCGCGCAGTTCAACACGTGCTCCACTGGGGAAGGCTTCCGGGTTGAAGCGTAAATGAAAGGGCAGTGCCTGACCGTTACCTGCGAGTGAGCTGCTGGCCAGCAAGCGCTGCGGACGACCGCGTTCGTCAATGACCAGCAACGCCAGCTCAACATCGGCGTTGGCCGGTATGCCCAGCAGGGTGCCGCTGAGTTCGCGCTGATAGGCCGGCAGAGGGCCGGGGGCCGCAGGCAAGGTGCCGGTGGTCGGGGAGGTTTCTGTCTGCGTCTGTTTGGGCGCATCGCTACTGCAGGCGACGAGCAGGCCGACAAAACTGAGCAGAATGAGTGCTCGAAAGCGCATGAAGAGGTTCCTTGAGGACGTTTCCTCACTGGATGGTAAACCCTTTGGCTTGTCTTGCCAGTGAGATGCGCTACCATGGCCCTCCCTTTTTTTGTTGCCTGCCACCATGCACTGTCCCTTCTGCGGTGCCAACGACACCAAAGTCATCGACTCGCGACTGGTCGCCGAGGGTGAGCAAGTGCGCCGTCGGCGCGAATGCGTCGCCTGCGGTGAACGATTTACCACCTTTGAAACCGCCGAATTGGTCCTGCCTCGCTTGATCAAGCAGGATGGTAGCCGACAGCCGTTCGATGAAGACAAGCTGCGCGCCGGTATGCAACGTGCGCTGGAGAAGCGCCCGGTCAGCGTCGAGCGACTGGAAGCGGCACTGGCGCATATCAAGCACAAGCTGCGGGCAACCGGCGAGCGTGAGGTCAAGTCGCTGGTCGTGGGCGAATTGGTGATGGCCGAGCTGCAGAAGCTCGATGAAGTCGCCTACATCCGTTTCGCCTCGGTTTACCGACGCTTCCAGGACCTCGATGAATTCCGTGAAGAGATTGACCGTCTGGCCCGAGAGCCGGCTAAAGAGTGATCATGCCCACTGAACGCGCTGTGCTGGATGCTCACTACATGGCCCGCGCCCTGGAACTGGCGCGCAAGGGGCTGTACTCAACCCACCCTAATCCTCGCGTCGGCTGCGTGATTGTGCGTGATGGTCAGGTGGTGGGTGAAGGCTGGCATGTCCGTGCCGGTGAACCGCATGCTGAGGTTCATGCATTGCGCCAGGCGGGCGAACTGGCCCGTGGCGCCTGCGCCTATGTCACCCTTGAGCCGTGCAGCCATCATGGCCGCACACCGCCTTGCGCCGAAGCGCTGGTCAACGCGGGTGTGGCGCGGGTTGTTGCGGCCATGCAGGACCCCAATCCACAGGTTGCCGGTCAAGGCCTGAAGCGCTTGGCCGATGCCGGTATTGAGGTGTCCAGCGGGGTGCTTGAGGCCGAGGCACGCGCGTTGAACCCGGGCTTTCTCAAGCGTATGGAGCACGGCCTGCCTTATGTGCGGGTCAAACTGGCGATGAGTCTCGATGGCCGCACCGCCATGGCCAGTGGCGAGAGCCAGTGGATTACTGGCCCCGCCGCACGCTCGGCCGTTCAACGTTTGCGTGCGCGTTCCAGTGTGGTGCTGACCAGCGCTGAAAGTGTGATCGCGGACAATGCCCGGATGACTGTGCGTGGCGAAGAACTGGGGCTGGATGCGGAAAATACCGCATTGGCGCTGGCTCGCCCGCCGCTGCGGGTGTTGATCGATGGGCGTTTGCGCCTGCCGTTGGAGGCAGCGTTTTATAAGGCCGGTCCTGCGCTGGTGGCGACTGCCGCCGCACACGATGAGCGCTATGCTCAGGCGGGCCTGGAGCTGCTGCGACTGCCCACTCAGGAGGGGCGCGTCGACTTGCGTGCATTGCTGCGTGAGCTGGCTGCCCGAGGCGTCAATGAGGTGCTGGTCGAGGCCGGCCCGGGGCTTGCGGGGGCATTTGCGCAGTCAGGGCTGGTAGACGAGTATCAACTGTTCATTGCCGGCAAGTTCCTCGGCTCCAGCGCCAGGCCGCTGCTTGATTGGCCGCTTGCCCGCATGAGCGAGGCGCCGGCGCTGAAAATCACTGAAATGCGAGCGGTTGGCGATGACTGGCGAGTCACCGCGATCCCTGTGCCGACGTCCGGCGTATAATTTTCGGCTTGCGCCACGCGCGGCCTGTTCTCGAGGAGGACTCATGTTCACAGGCATTATCGAATCTATCGGCAGCATTCGCTCGTTGACCCCAAAAGGTGGCGATGTGCGGGTTTATGTCGAAACCGGCAAGCTGGACCTGGGCGATGTGAAACTTGGCGACAGCATTGCGGTGAATGGTGTCTGCCTGACGGCAGTCGAGCTGCCTGGCGACGGCTTCTGGGCCGATGTCAGCCGCGAAACCCTGGACTGCACTGCCTTCTCCGACCTCAAGAGCGGCAGCCGGGTCAACCTGGAAAAAGCCCTGACGCCGACCACCCGATTGGGCGGTCATCTGGTCAGCGGCCACGTCGACGGTGTCGGCGAAATCATATCGCGTAGCGATAACGCTCGCGCCATCCAGTTCCGTGTTCGTGCGCCAAAGGAACTGGCCAAGTACGTTGCGCACAAGGGGTCGATTACCGTCGACGGCACCAGCCTGACGGTGAACGCCGTCGATGGCGCCGAGTTCGAGCTGACAATCGTGCCCCACACCCTGGCCGAAACCATCATGGCCGACTACCGCGCTGGTCGTCGGGTCAACCTTGAGGTCGACCTGCTGGCCCGCTACCTGGAGCGTCTGTTGCTCGGCGACAAAGCCGCCGAGTCGACCAAGGGCAGCGGTATCACTGAAAGTTTCCTGGCCGCCAACGGCTACCTGAAATCCTGAATGAGAAGGGGGTGCCGCGTGGCGCTCAACAGCATCGAAGAACTGGTTGAAGACATCCGCCAGGGCAAAATGGTCATCCTGATGGATGACGAAGATCGCGAGAACGAAGGCGACCTGATCATGGCCGCCGAGGCCTGCAAGGCTGAGCACATCAACTTCATGGCCAAGCATGCCAGGGGCCTGATCTGCATGCCGATGTCGCGCGAGCGCTGTGAACTGCTCAAGTTGCCGTTGATGGCACCGCGCAACGGTTCGGGCTTTGGCACCAAGTTCACGGTCTCGATCGAGGCTGCCGAAGGTGTCACTACCGGTATCTCCGCTGCTGACCGTGCGCGTACCGTTCAGGCTGCCGCCGCGCGTGATGCCAAGGCCGAAGACATCGTCAGCCCAGGCCATATCTTCCCGCTGATGGCGCAAGCCGGCGGTACGCTGGCCCGCGCAGGCCATACCGAGGCTGCGTGTGATCTGGCGCGCATGGCCGGTTTTGAGCCAAGTGGCGTGATCTGCGAGGTCATGAATGACGACGGCACCATGTCCCGTCGCCCGGAGCTGGAAGCGTTTGCCGCCGAGCACGGCATCAAGATCGGCACCATCGCCGACCTGATTCACTACCGGATGATCCACGAACGTACCATTCAGCGGATTTCCGAGCAGCCGCTGGACAGCGAATTGGGCCAATTCAACCTGGTGACCTACCGTGACTCGGTCGAGGGTGATGTGCACCTGGCACTGACCCTGGGCAATATCTGCGCAGAAGAACCGACCCTGGTTCGGGTTCACAACATGGACCCGCTGCGTGACCTGCTGATGGTCAAGCAGCCCGGCCGCTGGAGCCTGCGTGCCGCAATGAGCGCGGTGGCAGAGGCGGGCAGTGGTGTTGTGTTGTTGCTCGGCCACCCGTTGGACGGTGACGTGCTGTTGGCGCATATCCGTGAGACCGCCGACAGCGCTCAGGTGAAAACCCCGACAACCTACAGCACCGTCGGTGCGGGTTCGCAGATTCTCCGTGACCTCGGCGTACGCAAAATGCGCCTGATGAGTTCGCCGATGAAATTTAATGCGATATCCGGATTCGATCTGGAAGTTGTAGAATACGTGCCCTCCGAATAAAGCAGGCGTTTATTGCACTGCGTGTTCGTGACCAAACCTCCCACAGGCCGCGTCGGTGCGGCCTGGCTCTTTAAGATGAGAATCCCGGAATGACTCTGAAGACCATTGAAGGTACCTTCATCGCCCCCAAAGGTCGCTATGCTTTGGTGGTTGGCCGCTTCAACAGCTTCGTCGTCGAAAGCCTGGTGAGCGGTGCCGTTGATGCCCTGGTTCGCCATGGCGTCAGCGAAAGCGACATCACCATCATCCGTGCCCCGGGTGCGTTCGAGATCCCGCTGGTTGCACAGAAAGTCGCCCAGCAAAGTGAATACGCGGCCATCATCGCCCTGGGCGCGGTGATCCGTGGCGGCACTCCGCATTTCGAATACGTGGCAGGCGAGTGCACCAAGGGCCTGGCCCAGGTGTCCATGGAGTTCGGCGTACCGGTGTCCTTCGGTGTCTTGACTGTCGATTCGATCGAACAGGCCATCGAGCGCTCCGGCACCAAGGCCGGCAACAAGGGCGCTGAAGCAGCCCTGTCCGCCCTGGAAATGGTCAGCCTGCTGGCGCAGTTGGAGGCCAAGTGATTAGCGACGAAAGCGATCGTTTCAACCCGCGCGATCCAAAACCTGCGGATGCTGGCAAACCATCGAAAAGCGCCAAGCGTCGCGAAGCCCGTCAGCTCGCGACCCAGGCCCTGTATCAGTGGCACATGGCCAAGCAGTCGCTGAACGAGATCGAAGCGCAGTTCCGGGTCGATAACGATTTCAGCGATGTCGACGGCGCCTACTTCCGGGAGATCCTGCACGGGGTTCCGGTCATGAAGGAAGAGATCGACAAGGCCCTGGCTCCGTGCCTCGACCTGCCACTGGAAGAACTCGACCCGGTAGAGCTGGCTGTGCTGCGGCTGTCCACCTGGGAGTTCATCAAGCGGGTCGACGTGCCGTTTCGCGTTGTGATCAACGAAGGTGTTGAGCTGGCCAAGGTCTTCGGTGCCACCGATGGCCACAAGTTCGTCAACGGTGTGCTCGACAAGCTGGCTCCACGGCTTCGTGAAGCCGAAGTACGGGCATACAAGCGCTGATCTCGGCGCTGCTGGCCAATGGGTGAGTTCGAGCTGATCCGTCACTACTTCGCCGCCGCACCGTGTGCGCAAGGTGGCGAAGGAGTTGCCTTGGGCATCGGTGACGACTGTGCCCTGCTGGCCTTGCCAGCGGGCGAACAGTTGGCGGTGTCTACCGACACGCTGGTTGTCGGTGTGCATTTCCCGCACAACAGTGACCCGTTCCTGCTCGGCCAGCGTTCGCTGGCCGTTGCCGCCAGTGACCTGGCGGCGATGGGCGCTACCCCCCTCGCGTTTACCCTTGCCCTGACCCTGCCGGACACGTCGGCGGACTGGTTGCGTGCTTACGCAGAAGGCCTCAATCAGATGGCCAGGCAGTGCAACCTGAGCCTGGTCGGTGGCGATACCACCCGTGGCCCCTTGAGCCTGACCATGACCGTATTCGGCCGTGTGCCTGCCGGGCAGGCGCTGACCCGCGCCGGCGCGCAACCAGGCGACCTGGTGTGTGTGGGCGGTGAACTGGGCAACGCTGCTGGCGCGTTGCCGCTGGTGCTTGCGGAACGTCAAGCCGAGCCGTCGCTGGCGGCACCGCTGCTGGCGCACTACTGGTCGCCATCACCGCAGTTGGCACTCGGCCAGGCGTTACGTGGCAAGGCGTCCTCGGCGCTGGATATCTCCGACGGCTTGCTGGCTGACTGTGGGCATATCGCCAAAGCCTCTGGCGTGGCGCTGCATTTGCAGGTGGACTCGCTACCGATGAGCCAGGCATTACGCGGCTTTTTGGGGCTGGAGGGTGCGCGTCACGCCGCATTGACCGGTGGCGACGATTATGTGCTGGCCTTCACGCTTCCCGATGCCGAACTCCCGGGGCTGCTGGCCGCCGGCTGGCCGATTCACGTGGTTGGCAGGGTCGAGGTTGGCTCCGGTGTCAGCCTGTACGATCGGGAAGGGCGCAACATCACCCCGGCTGTTCGGGGCTATCAACACTTTAGCGATTAGGGAGACACCGTGACCGATCACCGTAATCAGGTGAAGCCTGTTCCGCCTTCGGTCTGGAGCAACCCTTGGCATTTCATGGCATTCGGCTTCGGCTCGGGTACTTTGCCGAAGGCGCCGGGGACCTGGGGGTCTCTGGTTGCCTTGCCGTTCATGCCCTTGTGGCAAATGCTGCCAGACTGGGGTTACTGGCTGATGCTGGGCCTGACCATGCTGTTTGGTTTCTGGCTGTGCGGCAAGGTTGCCAGCGATTTACGTGTGCACGACCATGAGGGTATCGTCTGGGACGAGATGGTGGGGATGTGGATTACCCTGTGGCTGGTGCCGCAAGGCTGGCAATGGTTGTTGGTCGGGTTCTTGGTATTCCGCTTCTTTGACATACTCAAGCCCTGGCCGATCAGTTGGCTTGATCGGCATGTGCATGGAGGTGTCGGCATCATGATCGACGATGTGCTTGCCGGTGTATTCGCCTGGCTGACGATGCAAGGGCTAGTATGGAGCTTTACCTAAGGAGATAGGGCGATGCAAGGATGCCGATGGTTGCTACTGGTCCTGCTTTTGGCAGGAGGTGTGACGTGGGCAGCAGAGCCCTTGCCGAAAAAGCCTTTGCACGCTCGTTTGGCCAGCGAGGTGTGGCTCGACTACACCAATGCCGACGGCACAGGCCTGGCCTGGGAGCTGCTGCGCAAGGTTTTTGAGCCCGTAGGTGTCAAGGTCAAGACGGCGAGCGTGCCTTACAGTCGCGCCATCGGCCTGGTAAAGCGTGGCGAAGCAGATGCCTGGGTCGGCTCTTATCATGAGGAAAGCGCCGATAATATCTACCCGCGCTGGCACTTTGACCAAGACCATATCTATGCCCTGGGGTTGGCCAGTCGGCCGGTACCTACCCAGGAAACGCTGGGTCAGTTCCAATTGGCTTGGGTGCGTGGTTACGATTTCAACAGTTACCTGCCCTATGTTGACCGTTACCGCGAGGTTCAGCGGCGTGAGGGCATTCTGCCGATGCTTGAGTATGGTCGCGTCGATTTCTACATCGATGCCCTGACCGAGGTCGACTATGTGTTGTCGCAGGCGCAGAATCCGTCGGCATTTCGGCGTACCCACCTGGCTGAACTGCCGTTGTACCTGGCATTTGCCAAAACCCCGGAAGGCCGTGCCCTCAAGGAAATTTTCGATCAGCGCATGGATGAGCTGGTGCCAAGTGGCCAGTTGCGCGAGATATTCACGCGCTGGAAGCAGCCGTATCCGTTCTAGGTTGTCCTCAGATCGGCAAGGTGCATCGAACTTTTCGATATGTCTGCACAAAAATTCAGCATAAGCACCGGTGCCACGCTGCTGTTACAATCCAGTCCACGTTAAATATTCACGTTATTTCAGGAGCACAAGGTGCCCGTCGTTTTCGTTGCTGCCTCCAAGCTGCCTACACCCTTTGCCACCTTCACCATGCATGGTTTTCTCGATGAGGCCACCGGTCGCGAGCACGTGGTGCTCAGTCTGGGTGATGTGGCCGACGGCGCGCCGGTACTGGGACGCCTGCACTCCGAGTGCCTGACGGGCGATGCGCTGTTCAGCCAGCGCTGCGATTGCGGTTCGCAGCTGGAAGCGGCGCTGCAGGCGATCGCCCATGAAGGGCGCGGTGTATTGCTGTACTTGCGTCAGGAAGGTCGCGGCATTGGTCTGTTGAACAAAATTCGCGCCTACGAGCTGCAGGATGGCGGTGCCGATACGGTTGAAGCCAATGAGCGTCTGGGTTTTGCTGCCGATCAGCGTGACTACGCCATGTGCCTGCCGATGCTTGAGCACCTGGGCGTGAAGTCGCTGCGCCTGATGACCAATAATCCGCGCAAGGTGAAAGCCCTCACTGCGATGGGTATCGCGGTGGCTGAGCGAGTGCCGTTGCATACCGGCCACAACCCGCACAATAAACACTACCTGGCCACCAAGGCCGGCAAGCTTGGCCACATGATGGGCAACGAGCATCAGGGTGAGGTTGGTCGGGCGTGACCCGGGCTCAGGTTCGTCGCCGTCTCAGCATTGCCTGGTGGCAGCATCTGCTGATCGCATTGGCGCCGTTGTTTGTCTTCAATTGGGCGTTCGGTGATCGTGAAGCGTTGCTGCCAATCCTCGCCATGCCGATGTTCATCGCCAGTGTTTCTTCGATGTTCCTCAGCCTGCCGCGCTTTGGCGCTTACAAGCACGGGCTGATTGCAATGGAGAAGGCGCTGAACAGCGAGGCGGAGCCTGCGGCCTGGATTGAGCTGGCGCGCGTACGTCGGGTGGCCATGCTCTATGCCTGCTTGCCGGCCTGGCTTGCTGCTGTGTCGGTATTCGTTGGCTTGGAGGCCGTGCCGCAGATTCTGTTGGCGGTCTCAAGCGTGGTCGTGCTCTACCTCTACCGTATTCCGCGTCAGCTCGGCTGATAGGTCGGCAGGCCTATTGTCGTCATGGCCGCTCCTTGCGGAGCCGACCATGACGATAGGGCGTCAGAGGCCCAACAACTGCAGGCGCTGACGTACTGCTGCTTCGATTCCCGCTGCATCCAGACCACATTCAGCAAGCATCTGTGCCGGTTTGGCGTGCTCGACATAAATGTCAGGCAGGCCCAGGTGCAGGATCGGCTTGATCAGGTTCTCGCGGGCCAGGAATTCACCGACAGCCGCACCGGCGCCGCCCATGATGGCGTTCTCTTCGATGGTCACCAGCAGCTCGTGCTGGCCAGCTATCTCGCGTACCAACGCTTCATCCAGCGGTTTGACGAAACGCATGTCAACCACGGTGGCATCGAGCTG
This sequence comes from Pseudomonas sp. AL 58, assembly GCF_036348395.1. Lineage (NCBI taxonomy): Bacteria > Pseudomonadati > Pseudomonadota > Gammaproteobacteria > Pseudomonadales > Pseudomonadaceae > Pseudomonas > Pseudomonas sp. AL 58. The sequence continues at coordinate 168,421 of NZ_JAZBQR010000006.1, read as the reverse complement.
TTCGGCAACCTTTAGTGCTTCGGCCAACTGAACACCAAAGACCAGCAAGGCGACGGTGCGGCCTTGGCGGCGTACTACGCCCTTGCCGATTTCCAGGGGTTCAAGGTCGTTTTCAATCGGCGTATTCGGGCCGGTACCGCGCGGGTAGCGCACCGCTGCCGGGCCGTTGTACAGGTGACCGGTGCTGAGCATTTTGCGCAGTTCGTTCTCGTCGCTCGGGGTCATCACCAGCATGCCGGGGATGCAGCGCAGGAACGACAGGTCAAAGCTGCCCGCATGCGTCGGGCCGTCTTCGCCGACCAGGCCGGCGCGGTCGATGGCAAACAAGACGTCGAGGTTCTGTACCGCAACGTCATGGATCAGTTGATCATAGGCGCGCTGCAGGAAGGTCGAGTAGATCGCCACCACGGGCTTGGCGCCTTCGCACGCCATGCCGGCGGCGAGGGTGACAGCGTGTTGCTCGGCGATGGCCACATCGAAGTAGCGCGCCGGGAAACGTTCGCTGAAGGCCACCAGGTCCGAGCCTTCCTTCATGGCTGGGGTGATGCCAACCAGGCGTGGGTCCGCCGCAGCCATGTCGCACAGCCACTGGCCGAATACCGCCGAATACTTCGGCCCGCTGGCTTTCTTCGGCGCAGCAGCCGGTGCATCGACCGGCTCAAGCTTGGTAATTGCGTGATAACCGATCGGGTCGACTTCGGCCGGCCTGAAGCCTTTGCCTTTCTTGGTGACCACATGCAGGAACTGTGGCCCCTTGAGGTCGCGCATGTTGCGCAGGGTGGCAATCAGGGTCGGCAGGTCGTGGCCGTCAATCGGGCCGATATAGTTCCAGCCGAGTTCCTCGAACAGGGTGCCGGGTACCAGCATGCCCTTGGCATACTCTTCGGTGCGGCGAGCGATTTCCCAGGCGCCGGGCAGGCGCGAAAGCACTTTTTTACTGCCTTCGCGCATGCTGGCGTAGGTGCGGCTGGAGAGAATCTTGGCCAGGTAGTTGGACAGGCCACCGACATTGCGTGAAATCGACATGTCGTTGTCGTTGAGAATCACCAGCATGTCAGCGTTGACTTCCTGCGCATGGTTGAGCGCTTCGAAAGCCATGCCGGCGGTCAGTGCACCGTCGCCGATCACCGCAATGGACTTGCGCGCCTCGTTCTGCAGGCGAGCGGCGATGGCCATGCCCAGTGCGGCACTGATCGAGGTGCTTGAGTGGCCGACGCCAAAGGTGTCGTACTCGCTCTCGGAACGACGTGGGAAGGCCGCAATACCGTCCTTCTGGCGCAGGGTATTCATGCGCTTGCGTCGACCCGTGAGGATCTTGTGCGGGTAGGCCTGATGGCCCACGTCCCACACCAGCCGGTCATCCGGGGTGTCGAAGACGTAGTGCAGGGCGATCGTCAGTTCGATGACGCCCAGGCCGGCACCGAAATGCCCGCCGGTCTGGCCAACGGTATAGAGCAGCTCCTGGCGCAGTTCGTCGGCCAGGCTCTCCAGATCGGCTTCAGCCAGCCGGCGCAGGCCAGCGGGCGTATCAGCACGGTCGAGCAGCGGCGTGACCGGGCGTTCGCGGGGAATCTCTTGAAACGTCGTGGGCATCAGGCGAATCATTATAGGTGTGAAGAGGCGGCAGTTTACCTTATTGCGGTGATGGCTGCCCATGGCATGGTGCTTCTGCGACACCTGTGCATCGTCTTTCGCGGGAGCCGGTCCTGCCAGCGATGTGTCTTACTGCTGGCAAGGCAGGCGCCTACGTGAAGTGCACTCAGTTCTTGCGTTCTACGATGTAACGGGCCAGATCGCGCAGTGGTTCGGCCGCGCCGTCGAAGGCTTCCAGCGCCTGCAGTGCTTGATCGCGCAGTTCCAGCGCGTAGGCTTTGGCGGCATCCAGGCCGAGCAGCGCCGGATAGGTCGGCTTGTCGCGGGCGATATCCGCGCCTTGGCGTTTGCCGAGGGTGGCCGTGTCGCTTTCGACGTCGAGGATGTCATCCTGTACCTGAAATGCCAGGCCGATTGCCTGAGCGTAGCGTTGCAGGGCCTCCAGTTCGGTGTTGCCGGCACGGGCGCTGGCGAGAGCACCCAGGCGCACGCTGGCTTCGATCAGTGCGCCGGTCTTGTGCCGGTGCATGAATTCCAGCGCTTGCTGGTCAAGCTTCAGGCCCACTGAACCCAGGTCGATGGCCTGGCCACCGACCATCCCGGCGGGGCCGGCAGCCAAGGCCAGCGTCTGGACCATGGTCAGGCGGTTGCTGTCGCTTTGCGGGCTCAGGCGCGGGTCGAGCAAGGCGCTGAAGGCCAGGCTTTGCAGGCCATCGCCTGCAAGGATCGCGCAGGCCTCGTCGAAGGCTTTATGGGTGGTTGGCTGGCCACGGCGCAGGTCGTCGTCGTCCATGGCCGGCAGGTCATCGTGAACCAGTGAGTAGGCATGGATCAGTTCAACCGCACAGGCCGCGCCGTTAGCCTGTTCGGCTGGCGCCCCCAAGGCTTCGCAGGCTGCATAAGCGAGCAGCGGGCGGACCCGTTTGCCACCGTTCATGACGCTATAGCGCATGGCGGCGTAGAGGCGGGTGAGTTCGGCCGAAGGGGCGACAAACAACTGTTCCAGCGCCGCATCGACACGGGCCTGGCAGGTGGCTTGGTAGCGGGCGATCATTCCGGCTGCTCTGCGCTGAAGGGTTCGGCGGCCAACTCACCATCGCGCTCGAGGAGGATCTGCACTTTCTGCTCGGCCTGTGCCAGAGCGCCCTGGCAGTCACGGGTCAGACGGATACCTTGCTCGAAGGCGGTCAGCGAGTCTTCCAGCGACAGTTCGCCGTTCTCCAGGCGTTCGACCAGGGCTTGCAGGTCGGCGAGGGATTGCTCGAAATCAACGGCGGCTTTTTTCCGGGCCATGGCGGCTGTCTCTGTGGCGGTTTAAACGGCGCGACACTAGCAGAGCGGGGCAGGGGGAGCAAATCAGTGCCGATGATCTTTCGTCGCATTCTGTTGCATAAAGCCTTTGTTCACTATCTTGCTTTTTCTGTGAGCCTGTCATTGTGAGGGCTTGTGGCTCTCTGCCATAATTGCCGCCGCCTTGCGCTACGGCGTTGCACGGCAAGGCCCTCCCTTCCTGATGTCGCGTAATGGACTACGTTGTGAGCTTCCTTTCGATCGAGTTCGGCCTCTGCTTCATCCTGTTCTTCGCTATTTACTGGAGCCTGTGCTGGAGCGTTCGTTTGCAGAACGTCATGCTTCTGGCCGCCAGTTACGGCCTTGTTGCCAGCTTCAGTCTGAATTCTCTCTATATCCTGCTGGGGTATACAGCGCTGGTCTATCTGCTGGGGCTTCTGGGTGCGCGGTACCCGGGGCGACGCTTCAGTTACGGGCTGGTTGCGCTGCTGGTGCTGGGGTGTTTCTACCTGTTCAAGTACCAGGAGTTCCTCGTCGGTGGCGTTCAGTCGGCGCTGGCCAGTGCCGGGCTTGATGTCTCGCTGCCTATTCTGGAAGTGCTGCTGCCTATCGGCTTGTCGTTCTACACCTTCCATTCGGTCAGCTACCTGGTGTCGATCAACCGGCGCGAGATGACGCCTGCGCCGGTGTTTGATCTGGCCCTTTACCTGGCGTTCTTCCCGAGCCTGATTGCCGGGCCGGTGAACCGTGCTTCGCACATGCTGCCGCAGATTCAGGCCGGGCAGATGCGTCAGGTGCTGGAGCCACAACGTGCATTGGGGCTGATTGCGTTGGCGGTGGTGAAGTTGTTCTTCTTCAGCGCCTGGCTGGCCAGTGAGTGGGTTGATCCGGTGTTCGAGACGCCCAGCAGCTATTCGGCCGAGCAGATCCTGCTCAGCGTCTACGGCTACAGCTTTCTGATCTACTTCAACTTCAGTGGCTACACCAACCTGGTGACCGGCATTGCCTTGTTGTTGGGGTTCCGTTTGCCGGACAACTTCAATGCGCCCTATGCCGCGAACAACCTCAAGGAGTTCTGGGGCCGTTGGCATATCAGCCTGTCGACCTTTATCCGTGACTACGTGTACATCCCGTTGGGCGGCAACCGTCAGGGCGTCTGGCGCGGCAACCTGAACATGCTGCTGGCCATGCTGATCTCCGGGCTTTGGCATGGCGCGAGCATCAACTTCATTATCTGGGGGGCGCTGCACGGCCTGGGTTTGGCGTTGTACAAAGCCTCGACCTATTGGTTGCCGCAGCCGATGCGTTGGCCGGGGGCGGGTATCGCCGCACGCTTGCTGACCTTCCACTATGTGGCGTTTGCCTGGATTTTCTTCCGTTGCGCCAGCCTCGATGATGCCAAGGACATGCTCGCCGGTATTGCTGGCTTGCGTCTGGAGGCACTGTTCTCGCCTACGGGCGCCCTGTTGCTGGCCTGTGTGGTGTACATCGCTGTCTACCGTCAACTGATCGCGCTTCTGCGCCAACTCTTCGCCGCCACCACGCGCCTGCCTTGGCAGTTGTACCCCGTTCCGCTGGGGGTATTCATTTCCTTGGTCATCTTTGCATCGCAGTCGGGCGTTCCGGGGTTCATCTATGCCAGTTTCTAGTGCCAGCAAGCTGTTCGAAACGCAGGTGGGCGCGGCCAAGGTGCTGTATGCCATTGTGGTGACCACCTTGCTGTTGTTCTGGTTCAACCAGGACTCAATCCGCCTTTACTGCGAGCAGAAGTACCACCAGGGCTGTGAACTGCCGCTACTGGGCCAGAGTACTGCCTGGCGGATGGGCAGCAACCTGACTCAGGCCTTGGGCAGTGCCCGTGACAGTTTTATCGAAAGCCTGACCCAGCCTGCACCGCCAGCATTGATTGCGCAGGCTCCCGTCAGCGAAACCGTGACGATGCCCGCCGCGGTGCCTGTCGTGCCGGTGAAGCTGGATGGCAAGCATGCGACCCCGGTGCATGCAGCTCCGGCACATGAGAGCGCCAAGCCGGTCAAGGTGGCAGCGACGCCATTGCCTGCGCCCATCCCGCAGCCAGTACAACCGGTACCGGTGACTCTGTCGGCGGGCGATGAAGTCTTTCTGGTCGGCGATTCGCTGATGCAAGGGGTGGCGCCGCACCTGGCCAATACCTTGCACAAGCGTTACCAGATCAAAAGCGTCAACCTCAGCAAGCAGAGTACCGGGCTTGCCTATCCGGGCTTTTTCAACTGGCCACAGACGGTGGCCAAGACCTTGCAAAGCCAGCCGAACATTCGCCTGATGGTGGTGTTCCTGGGGCCGAATGACCCTTGGGACATGCCGGTTGCCAAAGGTAAGCCGTTCCTGCGCTTTAAAACTGCCGAGTGGGAGGAGCAGTACCGTCAGCGTATTGATTCGATTCTTGAGCAGGCGCGTGCGCATGATGTGCAAGTGATCTGGGTTGGCCCGCCGAACATGCAGAAAACCAAGCTGTCCAGCGCCATGGCCTACCTGAGCACGCTCTATGAAACCCAGACCAGGCTCTACCAGCAGCATTATGTCTCTGCTAACGGCGTATTGGGTTACAAGGCTGATGAGTTCTCCTACACCTTGCAGGATGACCAAGGCAAACGGGTCAAGACCCGGGTCGATGACGGCATTCACTTTACCCCCACCGGGCAGAAGCTCATTGCACAGCAAGTGCTGTCGATGATTACCTTCCCGGGTTTGACCGTGACGGAACACTGAAATGCGTCGATTGCACAACATCCTGGCCCTGGTGGCACTGATCTGCGCATTGCCGGGCTGTAGCCCGGTAGCGGCGGTCAATGGGCCGGCAGCACGTCCACTTCAGGTGCCTCAAAAGGCGGTTCAAGCCCCTGCCAACGGTAATCTGGCGCTGCTGGCAGGCAAGTTCCGCACTGCAAACCGCACCCCGATCAATATCGTGCAACTGGGTGACTCACACACCGCCGCCGACCTGTTCAGCGGGGAAATGCGGCGCCTGTTGCAGGCCCAGTATGGCGATGGCGGTATCGGCCTGGTTGCAGGCTCACCGGTACCGGGGACGCGCTATGAAACGGTGATCCTCAAGGCCGCCAAGCGCCAGTGGGAACTGGTTTCGGCACGGAACCAGCAAAGCACTCAGTTTCCCCTGGGCGGTTACCTGTCATTACCGCTAACGGCCAACGCAGCCGTACGCATCGAGGCGCGTGAGCCCACGGCCCAGCGTTACCGCGTGTCGGCCCTCTACACCTCAACGGCCAACACGACATTGCTCGCCCGCGACGGCACTACCCAGAACCGGCGCCTGCTGGCAGCAACCAATGGGCAGTGGCGCTTCAGCCCGGTGTTCAACAGTGTCAGCTTGCCGCTGGACCTCACCTTGAGCAACCGCAAGGACGTAGCGCTGGGTGGCTGGTTCATCCAGGGCCAGAAGAATGCCGGTGTGACCTATTCAGCTCTGGGGATCAACGGCGCGCGGCTGGATGTTGTGGATAAGTGGCAGCCCGGCTGGCAGGAGAGCTTCAAGGCTCTGCGCCCGGATCTGATCATTCTGGCGTACGGTACCAACGAAGCCTTCGACGACAAGCTCGACTTGAACCAGTACCGTGACCACCTGAACCAGACCCTGGCCGAGTTGCGCCGCAACATGCCGCGTGCAGCCATTCTGCTGGTCGGCCCACCGGACTCGATCAAACAGCGCAAAGCGCGTACGTGCGCCGCCCGTCAGCCGCAACCATTGGCCCAGATCATTCGTATTCAGCGCCAGGCCGCCAAGCAGTTCAACGGCCTGTTCTGGGATTGGCAGGCGTACATGGGCGGCCCTTGTTCTATCGTCAACTGGCAGGCTGAAGGTCTGGCCCGGAACGACCTGGTGCATTTATCCGCCGATGGTTACCGCAAAAGTGCCTCAGGCCTGTATGACTTCCTGCGTGGGCAGCTCGGGTTGCAGTGACGCCCTCGCTGACGATCGAATTTCGGTGTGCGGCGGGTGGGATAAGGTGTTGAATGGTGTGGTGAAGCTTGAGTAACCTGCCATGCAGCAAGGCCGCCAGATGAAAACCATGAACATCCTCGAAGTCGCCAACGGCAAACCGATCAAGCTCTGGACCCAGGGCGTGCCGGTGGAAGAGGAAGCGCGGCAGCAACTGATCAACACCGCCAAACTGCCGTTCATCTTCAAGCACCTGGCGGTGATGCCCGATGTCCATCTGGGCAAGGGCTCGACCATTGGTAGTGTGATTCCCACGCGTGGCGCGATCATCCCGGCAGCGGTGGGCGTGGACATTGGCTGCGGGATGATCGCCGCACGCACTTCATTGCACGCAGCAGACCTGCCGGACAACCTTTATGGCCTGCGTACGGCCATCGAAAAGGCGGTACCGCACGGTAAGACCTTCGGCCGTCGCGATCAAGGCGCCTGGGACAGCGTACCCGGCGTGGCCGATCATGCCTGGCGTGCACTGGCTGGCCGATTCAAGGCCATCACTGACAAGTACCCGACGCTGGAGCGCACCAACAACCGTCAGCACCTGGGAACCTTGGGCACGGGCAACCACTTCATCGAGGTATGCCTGGACGAGGCCAATCGTGTCTGGTTCATGCTGCACAGTGGGTCGCGTGGCGTGGGTAACGCCATCGGCAACCTGTTCATCGAACTGGCCCAGGCCGATATGCGCCAGCACATTGCCAATCTGCCGGATAAGGACCTGGCCTACTTCGAGGAAGGCAGCCGGCATTTCCACGACTACGTCGAAGCCGTGGAATGGGCCCAGGACTTTGCCCGGCAGAACCGTGCGCTGATGATGCACGCGGTAATTGACGCTGCGCGTAAGGTGATCAACAAACCCTTCGAGGCCAACCTCGAAGCGGTGAACTGCCACCACAACTATGTGCAGAAAGAACAGCATTTCGGCCATGAGGTGCTGGTTACCCGCAAGGGCGCGGTTTCTGCGCAGAAAGGCCAGTTGGGGATCATTCCGGGGTCGATGGGCGCACGCAGCTTCATCGTTCGCGGCCTGGGTAACGAAGAAGCGTTCTGCTCCTGCAGCCATGGCGCGGGGCGTGTGATGAGCCGCACCCAGGCGAAGAAGCGCTTCACCATCCAGGACCAGGCGCGTGCCACCGCGCACGTCGAGTGCCGCAAAGACAAAGACGTGATTGACGAGATCCCCATGGCCTACAAGGACATCGACGCGGTCATGCAGGCCCAGCGTGATCTGGTGGAAGTGGTGCATACCCTGCGTCAAGTGGTGTGCGTGAAAGGCTAGTCGCCTGCGCGGCGGTGTAGACTGCGGGCCTGGCTGTGCAACCACTACAACGAGGTGTGCTGTGAGATATCTGTCGATTCTGCTGTTGAGCGTATTGCCATTGTTGGCCCAGGCGGTCGAAGTCGGAGAGCGCCTTGCGCCCTGGACCCTGCTCGATCAGTTCGATCAGCCCTATAGCCTGGACGATCAAACCCGAACCCTGCTGGTAGCCCGTGGCATGGACGGCGCCAAACTGGTGAAAGAGGCCCTGCAAGACCGTCCCAAGGGCTACCTGGAAGCACGACATACCGTGTTCGTTGCCGACATCCAGCGCATGCCTGCACTGATCGCAAAAATGTTCGCCATCCCCGCCATGCGTGATTACAGCTACCGGGTACTGCTCGACCGCGACGCACGCGTGGCAACCCGTTATGCCGGTGCCGAAGACAAGGTGCTGTGGCTGCAACTGGACAACGGCCGGTTGGTTGCACAACAGGAATACGCCACGGCGGCTGCGCTGCGTGAGGCGCTGGAGAAGGCGCCGCATTGATAGGTGTGATGCGGTAGGTGGATTTCGGGCATTAAAAAGCCGGCTTGTGGCCGGCTTCTCGGGGACGGTCTTGGCTTATTTTTGGTAAGCCGCAACCGCCTTCAAATCGTTGCGTCGGCGCGAGGGCCGAAGGTGGCTGGACGCGAATGTATTGCGTCGCCAAACCCGTTGGCAGGCGCTCGGCTGCCAGGGGCTAAATGTGCGGCGTAGCATACTGACAATGGCGCGGTATGCCTAGTGGAAATTCACCTTGAGCGCTTTAGGCTGGCCGTTCGGTACGCCGTTGTCCCCACCAGAAGACCCAACCGAGAATTTCCAGGTGCTGCATTTTGGCCTGGGCCGGGCTGTAGCTTTCGCTGGGGAATTGCCGATTGTCGTAGCTGTGCAGGGCGATGGCACCACCCCGCAGGCGGCTGAGGGTGTGGATGCGCAGTCGGCCATTGTGCAGCAGGGCGTAGAGTTCGCCTTCGACGATGCGGGTCAGGCTGCGGTCGATGGCCAGGGTCGCACCCTGTGACAGCAGCGGGGCCATGTTGGTGTCGGGCATGCTCAAGCAGAATGCTCGCGCGGGATCGACACCAAGCCGCTCGAGGCTGCAGGCGGGCAGGCGCAGGTGGCGGTCGGCGATCACGCTCAGTTGTTTGTCCTTCACGCGGTAGAAGGGCAGTTGCGCGTCATCCTCTTTGTGCGCGGCCATCAGGCTGGTGTCGGGTGGTTCGACTTCGATTTCGGTCGGGGTGATGCGCGGTGCGGGTGGCGGATGCTTGGGCCCTTCGCCGCTGCGTAGCCATTTGCTGCAGACGCACAGGAGTTCTGCGATCTCATCGATACGCGCCAGGGGAACACCGCGGTTGAACCAGTTGTTGATGTGCTGCGGTGTCACTTTGCGGTGGGCGGCAAAGTCGGAGGGTGTCAGGTTGCACTCGCGCAGGAGGGCTTTCAAACGGCTGCCAGAAGTATTCATGAGGCCCGATTTTACGGGGCTCTGTGCGATCAGGATATAAACATTGGGTTGAAGAATTTCTCGGAGTTAAGGGTGTTTCCGAGGGATTTGCCGGATGTTTCTCGCGGCCCTAGGTGTTGGCTGGCACCCTGCTGATGCCATCGTAGGCAAGCCTACTCCTACAGGGGGCTATCTTTGCAGGCAACAAAAAGCCCCGCGAGCGGGGCTTTTTGTTCAGCGCGGTGCTTAGCCTTTGTAGGCGGCAACGGCCTTGGTGATTTCGGCGCGGGCGGCGTCTGCGTTGCCCCAACCGTCGATCTTCACCCATTTGCCTTTTTCGAGATCCTTGTAGTTCTCGAAGAAGTGCTTGATCTGCTCCAGCAGCAGGGCTGGCAGGTCGGTGTACTCTTTGACGTCGACGTACAGTTGCGACAGTTTGTCGTGCGGTACGGCGATGACTTTGGCGTCGCCGCCGCCGTCGTCAGTCATGTTCAGGATGCCGACCGGACGGGCGCGGATGACCGAACCTGGAGCCACTGGGTACGGGGTTACAACCAGCACGTCCAGCGGATCACCGTCATCAGCCAGGGTGTTCGGGATGAAACCGTAGTTGGCCGGGTAGAACATTGGGGTGGCCATGAAACGGTCGACGAACAGGCAATCGCTGTCCTTGTCGATTTCATATTTGATCGGCGCGTGATTGGCTGGAATCTCGATGGCGACGTAGATGTCGTTCGGCAGGTCTTTGCCAGCCGGAATCTTGCTGTAGCTCATTGGGCATTGCCCCCATGTTTGGCCAAAAATTGGTCGCGATTATAGGCACATTCCCACGCGCTTGCCACGCCCACCCGGATGCTTGGCATGCTCAGTCCTTGGCGTGGCGATAGTGGGGATGATGGCTGTGTAGTTGCTGTAGACGCAGCAGCGGGTCCTGGCGGTAGAACGCGCGCAGTTGCTGGTAGACCTTGGGGTAGGTTCGGGCCAGCAGGTCGGGGGCGCTGAAGAAATATTCGCTGGTGACCGCGAAGAATTCCGCCGGGCTTTCTGCGGCATAGGGGTCGATGGCGGTTTCGGCATCCGGGTGGCGGTCAAGTTGACGATTGAGGTCGTCATAGGCGTGTTGCATGGCTGACGCCCAATCGCTGACGCGCATGTCGCTGTGCAGCGGTGGCAGGCCGTTGGCATCACCGTTGAGCATGTCGAGTTTGTGCGCCAACTCATGGATGACGAGGTTATAGCCTTCCCAGCCACCACTGGCCAGAACGCCCGGCCAGGCCAGGATTACCGGGCCCTGCAACCACGCTTCGCCACTGTGCTCACCATCCCACTCATGTTCCACGCCGCTGGCGTCGCGGTGACGCTGTGGGCTGATGAAGTCGTCGGGGTAGAGGATGATTTCATGGAAGCCCTGGTACCAGTTCAGTTCACCCAGGTGCAGTAGGGGCAACTGCGCTTGAGCCGCCAGGTACAGGCGCTGTTCGGCGTCCAGTTCGACGCCGGGCAGTGCGGTGAGGTGTTTTTCGCGCAAGAACAGCACGCAGGCGTCGCGCAGCCAGTGATCTTCTGCCTCGCTCAGACCGTCGAGCAGCGGCAGGCGTTCACGGATGCGCTGCCACAGCTGCGCATCGAGTGGGTACCGGGCCAATGTACGGCGGCGTCGCCAGGCGCTCAGGGACCACATGAGCGGGGCTTAGTTGGCCTTGGCGGCGTTGCGGTTGATGCGGTTGCGCACCAGGCTGATGATCATCGGCAGCATCGACACCAGAATGATCGCGACGATCATCAGCGACAGGTTTTTCTTGATGAACGGCACATTACCAAAGAAGTAGCCGAGGGTGACCAGGCCACCTACCCACAGGACGGAACCGGCGACGCTGAACGCCAGAAAACGGCTATAGGTCATTTTGGCGATACCGGCGACGAACGGTGCGAAGGTCCGCAGGATCGGCAGAAAGCGCGCCAGGGTGACAGTCTTGCCACCGTGGCGGTCGTAGAAATCGTGGGTTTGTTGCAGGTAATCGCGGCGGAAGATCTTCGAGTTGGGGTTGCGGAACAGTCGTTCGCCAGCGGTTCTGCCAATCACATAGTTGGTGCTGTCGCCCAGGATTGCCGCAGCCATCAGCAGGCCGCCAAGCAGCAATGGGTCCATGCCGCCGCCAGCGGCTACTGCGCCTGCGATGAACAGCAGTGAGTCGCCTGGCAGGAAGGGCGTCACCACAAGGCCTGTCTCGCAGAAGATCACCATGAACAGAATGGCGTAGATCCAGGGGCCGTAGTTGTTGACCAGTAAATCGAGGTAGGTATCAAGATGCAGGATAATGTCCAGCGGGTTGAAATCCATGTACGGCACCTGTGGTGAAAGCCCGTGCTGGCGGGCCTGCGATGACTGGCAGTGGGGTGTTTCGCGCGCGACACAGCGGCGTGCGAAGGCCTCCACTCAACGTGTGGTGCCGTATTATACGGCCGCAAACGGATTATTCCTGTGCTGTTTGTAGCGGAGGGTTTTGCTGGTGCATACCGGGCAGGCTCAAGGCCCGCCCGGCTGCCATGTCAGTCCGACTGGATGGGGAGGATGTAGCTCTTGAACTCGGTGTCTTCACGAAAGCCGATGGACTCGTAGACTTTCATGGCCACGTCGTTGTTGGTGCTGGTGGAAACCCGCATGCGCACGGCATTGGTCTCCTTGGCCATCTTTTTCGCGGCGCGCATCAGGTGGTCGGCCACCAGTTGGCGGCGCGAGTCTTCGGCCACATAGATATCGTTGAGGATCCAGACGCGCTTGAGCGACAGCGAGGAGAAACTCGGATACAGCTGGCAGAAACCAAGCAGTTTGCTGTCGTCATCGTTGGCCAGCGCCAGGTAAATCACCGACTCACCACGCTTCAGGCGTTTTTCGAGAAATTTGCGTGAGGATTCGGGGTAAGGCGGTTGGCCGTAGAACTCGCGGTATTTGACGAAAAGCGGAGCAATCAGATCCAGATGCTCAAGGGTTGCTTTGATGATTCGCATAAGCAGTCCTCAGGTTCCTTTGGGGGTGGCGGCGAATCGCAGGGCAGCCGTAGCCCCGATGCTGCCTAAAGCGGAAAAAAAGCGCAATTGGCAAAAATGGACCCGAATCCGGGTCTTGTCGATTAGGAAATTTCAGTTTCTGGCGGAGGTTATTTCTGAATCCTGCCTGTGCGTCGGCGTGGGGCGGCAAGGCGGGCGATAAGGCAGCTGCAGTTGAGGGGGCGGTGAGGTCAAGCCAGTGCGGCCTTCAATCTGTTGAAGGCCGCACCGTACACTGGGTTAGAAGAAGCCCAATGGGTTGATGTCGTAGCTCACGAGCAGGTTTTTGGTCTGTTGGTAGTGATCAAGCATCATTTTGTGGGTTTCACGACCCACGCCCGACTTCTTGTAGCCACCGAAAGCGGCGTGTGCCGGGTACAGGTGGTAGCAGTTGGTCCACACGCGACCGGCCTTGATCCCGCGGCCCATGCGGTAAGCACGGTTGATGTCGCGAGTCCATACGCCCGCGCCCAGCCCGAACTCGGTGTCGTTGGCGATGGCCAGGGCTTCCGCCTCGTCCTTGAAGGTGGTGACGCTTACCACGGGGCCGAAGATCTCTTCCTGGAACACCCGCATCGTGTTGTTGCCTTTGAGCAGGGTCGGCTGGATGTAATAACCGGTGGCCAGGCTGCCTTCGAGCTTCTCCACCTTGCCGCCGGTCAGCAGTTCAGCACCTTCCTTCTCGGCGATCTCCAGGTAGGAAAGGATCTTGTCGAATTGCTGCTCAGAGGCCTGGGCGCCGACCATGGTGTCGGTGTCCAGTGGGTCGCCACGTTTGATCTGTTTGATCTTCTTCATCACTTCTTGCATGAACGCCGGGTAGATCGACTCTTGTACCAGCGCACGCGATGGGCAGGTGCAGACCTCGCCCTGGTTGAAGAATGCCAGCACCAGACCTTCGGCGGCTTTTTCGATGAAGGCCGGTTCGGCTTGCATGATGTCTTCGAAGAAGATGTTCGGCGACTTGCCGCCCAGCTCAACAGTGGACGGAATGATGTTCTCGGCCGCGCATTTCATGATGTGCGAACCAACCGGCGTGGAGCCGGTGAAGGCGATCTTGGCGATGCGCTTGCTGGTGGCGAGTGCTTCACCGGCTTCACGGCCGAAACCTTGCACCACGTTGAGTACACCAGGTGGCAGCAGGTCACCAATGACTTCCATCAGCACGGTAATGCCCAGCGGGGTTTGCTCGGCGGGTTTGAGCACGATGCAGTTACCGGCAGCCAGTGCCGGAGCCAGTTTCCAGGCCGCCATCAGGATCGGGAAGTTCCACGGGATGATCTGTCCGACCACGCCCAGCGGTTCATGGATGTGGTAGGCCACGGTGTTGCCGTCGATCTCGGCGGCGCTGCCTTCCTGGGCGCGCAGGCAACCGGCGAAGTAACGGAAGTGGTCAGCTGCCAGCGGAATATCGGCGTTCAGGGTTTCACGGACCGCTTTGCCGTTGTCCCAGGTTTCAGTGATGGCCAGCAGTTCAAGGTTCTGCTCGATACGGTCGGCGATCTTCAGCAGGATCAGCGAACGGGCTTGTACCGAGGTGCTGCCCCAGGCGTCGGCGGCGGCATGGGCGGCATCCAGGGCTTTTTCGATGTCTTCGGCAGTGGAGCGCGGGAATTCGGCGATCGGTTGGCCGTTCACTGGCGAGGTGTTGGTGAAGTACTCACCTTTGACCGGGGCGACGAACTCGCCATTGATGTAGTTCCCGTAACGGCTCTTGAAGGAAACGATTGCGCCTTCGGTACCTGGGTGTGCGTAACGCATGGTGTGTCTCCTGGCTTTTGTGCTTGTTGGGGAGGATATAGAGCGTAGAGCAAAGCGCGGGCCACTGCTGGCAGGTCTATGTAAATCAAGGGCTTGATGGGATTCTGCGGGTGCGCGCGGGCTTGGTTGTCGCATTTCTGGGGCGGTGGGGGTGACACTTTGTGCCAGATGCGGGACAACCTGTGACTCAGCGGTCGTACTGACATTGCAAAGCGTCAGCGGCTGGAGGATGCTGGGTTGTACCGCTTCCGGGGAGAACAATAAAAAGTGCAGAGCAATCATTTGAGCCGGCACGCTCGGCAAGTGCTTACGGTGACTCAGGGCAAGGCCCACTTGCAGGGGCCGGGCAGCGATCCATCCATCGCCCGTTCCTGGCTGCGTTGTCTGGAGGACTATCATCTCGATCCGGCCATGGCGATGGCACCGACCGTGCTTGAGCATGGGCGTCTCCTGGAAAGCCGAGAGCGCCTGCAGCAGGTGCTGCAGATTGCCGGCAACGAGATGAACACGCTGCATCAACAGCTTTCCGGCGCAGGCCATGCGGTGCTGCTGACCGATGCGCGTGGGGTAATCCTCAACTGTGTAACGGCGCCGACCGAGCGCAAAATCTTCGAGCGTGCCGGGCTCTGGCTCGGCGCCGACTGGAGCGAGGCCAGTGAAGGCACCAACGGGATTGGTACCTGCCTGGTCGAGCGTCAAGCCGTCACTATTCATCAGGAAGAGCATTTTCGTGGCCGTCATACCGGCCTGACCTGCTCTGCCAGCCCGGTGTTCGACCCCCACGGCGAACTGCTTGCGGTGCTTGACGTATCGTCGGCCCGCCCTGAGGTCTCGCGGCAAAGTCAGTTTCACACCATGGCGTTGGTCAACCTCTCGGCGAAGATGATCGAGAGCTGTTACTTCCTGCGCCATTTCGAAAACCAGTGGCTACTGCGCTTTCATTTGCAGGCCGAGTCGGTGGGCCTGTTCAGCGAGGGGTTGCTGGCGTTTGAGGGGGATGGACGTATCTGCGCGGCCAACCAGAGCGCCCTGAACTTGCTTGGGCATGTTCGCGGCGGCCTGCTTGGAAAGCCTGTGGAGATGTTCTTCGAGTGTTCACTGGATGAGTTGCTGGGGCGTGCTACGGCTCAGGCCAATGCCAGTTGGCCGTTGCGTACGCGTGATGGTCGCCAGTTGTTTGCCAGTTTGCGCGGTCAGGTTCGGGCGCCACAACCGTCGTCATTGGCCGCGGTGGCGTTGCCGCCGCCAGCACCGATTACGGGTTCGATTTGCCTGGTCGACCCTGCATTGCAGAACGATTTTCGTCGCGCCGTGCGGGTGTTCGAGCGCGATGTGCCATTGCTGCTCAATGGCGAGACCGGGTGTGGCAAGGAGGCCTTTGCCAAGGCCGTGCATCAGGCCAGTCAGCGTGCGGCAAAGCCGTTCGTCGCCCTGAACTGTGCCTCGATCCCTGAGAGCCTGATCGAGAGTGAGCTGTTTGGCTATCGCGGCGGCTCGTTCACCGGTGCACGTAAGGAGGGGATGCGTGGGAAGCTGCAACAGGCCGATGGCGGCACCCTGTTGCTGGATGAAATCGGTGATATGCCGCTGGCGCTGCAAACCCGCCTGCTGCGTGTGCTTGAAGAGCGCAGGGTCGTGCCGATTGGTGGTGAACCCCAGGCCGTGGATGTCCGCATCATCAGCGCCACCCACCGCAACCTGCTGGAGCGGGTCGAGGACGGCAGTTTCCGCGAAGACCTCTACTACCGGCTGAACGGCCTGGAAGTGGCCTTGCCGGCTCTGCGTGAACGCAGTGACAAGGCCCAGTTGCTAGATTTTCTGCTGGCGGAGGAAGCTGCGGGGCAGGTTGTCCGTCTGGAGGCGAAGGCGCGACATGCCTTGCTCGATTTCGCCTGGCCCGGCAACGTGCGCCAGTTGCGCAACGTCCTGCGCACATTGGTTGCGCTCGCGGAGGGCGAAGAGATTACCTTCAACGACCTGCCGCCATTGATTCGTCGGCCGCCAGTTGCTGCGATACCCACGGTTTCCAGCGAGGCGCCTGAACATCCACTTGAGGATGCTGAACGCAGCGCTTTGCTGGCTGTGCTGGAGCAGCAACGCTGGCACATGAGCCATGTGGCGGCGCACTTGGGCGTGAGTCGCAATACCTTGTACCGAAAACTGCGCAAGCATGGTATTGCCCGGGACGCCTGAACGAAAGGATGCGATTTTCCCCGCCCTGGGCTACCCTGCCTCGATGTTTTGCGAGGTCGACCATGCACATTCACATTCTCGGTATTTGCGGCACTTTCATGGGTTCGCTGGCGGTGTTGGCCAAGGAGCTTGGCCACCGCGTCACGGGCTCCGACGCCAACGTCTATCCACCGATGAGCACTCAGCTTCAGGCCCAGGGCATTGAGCTGACCCAAGGCTATGATGCCAGCCAGCTGGATCCGGCACCGGACCTGGTGGTCATCGGCAATGCCCTGTCGCGTGGTAATCCCGCGGTGGAGTATGTGCTGAATAAAGGCCTGCCTTATGTATCCGGCCCGCAGTGGCTGGCCGATCATGTGCTGCAAGGGCGTTGGGTGCTGGCCGTGGCCGGAACCCATGGCAAAACCACCACCAGCAGCATGCTGGCCTGGGTGTTGGAGCATGCCGGGATGAGCCCGGGCTTCCTGATCGGCGGCGTGCCACAGAACTTCTCGGTGTCGGCGCGCTTGGGCGATACGCCGTTCTTCGTGGTTGAGGCTGATGAATATGACAGCGCCTTCTTCGACAAGCGTTCGAAGTTCGTCCACTACCGTCCGCGTACTGCCATCCTGAATAACCTTGAATTCGATCATGCGGATATTTTCCCGGATCTGGCAGCTATCGAGCGGCAGTTCCACCATCTGGTGCGCACGATCCCGAGTGAAGGCCTGATCATTCACCCCACCACTGAGCCAGCCTTGCAGCGCGTGATTGAGATGGGCTGCTGGACCCCGGTCCAGACCACGGGTGTTGGCGGTCAGTGGCAGGTCAAGCTGCTCAGTGCTGACGGTTCGCGTTTTGAAGTCAGCTTTGAAGGCGAGTCGCAAGGGGTGGTCGAGTGGGAACTGACCGGTCAGCACAACGTCGCCAACGCCTTGGCCACGTTGGCTGCTGCTCGCCATGTTGGTGTGGTGCCGTCGATGGGTATCGCCGCGCTGAGCGCCTTCAAAAGCGTGAAGCGGCGCATGGAGAAAGTCGCTGAAGTACAAGGCGTGACGATTTATGACGACTTTGCACACCATCCGACGGCGATCGCCACCACGCTGGATGGCCTGCGCAAGCGTATTGGCGATGCACCACTGATCGCCGTGATTGAACCGCGTTCGAACTCAATGAAGCTGGGCGCGCACCGCGATGGCCTGCCGGAAAGCGTACGCCAGGCCGATCAGGTGATCTGGTATGCACCGCCTAACCTGGGTTGGGATCTGGCGGCCACGGCAGCCCAGTGCCCGGTACCTGCGGTGGTGGCTGACAGCCTGGAAGCGATCATTGCCCGGGTGAAAAGCCAGGCCAAGCCCGGTACTCAAGTCGTGATCATGAGTAATGGCGGCTTTGGGGGCCTGCATGGGAAGTTGGCCGAGGCCCTGCGATGAGCGGGCCGGAACGCATCACGCTGGCCATGACCGGGGCCTCGGGGGCGCAGTACGGCCTGCGCCTGCTTGATTGCCTGGTGCGCGAAGACCGAGAGGTGCATTTCCTGATCTCCAAGGCTGCGCAGTTGGTCATGGCGACGGAAACCGATGTGCTGCTGCCGGCCAAGCCACAGGCAATGCAGGCCTTTCTGACCGAGTACACCGGCGCCGCCGCAGGGCAGATTCGTGTGTACGGCAAGGAAGACTGGATGTCGCCGGTGGCCTCAGGTTCCGGTGCACCGGCAGCGATGGTGGTCGTGCCGTGCTCCACGGGCACGCTTTCGGCCATTGCGACCGGCGCCTGTAACAACCTGATCGAGCGGGCGGCGGATGTCACTCTGAAAGAACGTCGGCAGTTGATTCTGGTACCGCGTGAGGCGCCGTTCTCCACCATTCACCTGGAGAACATGCTCAAGCTGTCGAACATGGGCGCGGTGATTCTGCCAGCGGCTCCAGGTTTCTATCATCAGCCGCAAACCATTGACGACCTGATTGATTTTGTCGTCGCGCGCATTCTCAATGTGCTGAACATTCCTCAGGACATGTTGCCGCGTTGGGGTGAGCACCATGTCGGCGGTGAGGATTGAAACGTTCAGTTTTACTGGTGATGGCGCTGGCGCTGCTCAGTGGTTGCGCCAGCGTACGCACGCTGGACGCGGCCAAGCCAGGGGCACCGATTGTATACTCCGGTACGCGCCTTGATCTGTATGCCATGCAGGGCGGGTGTTGCCCCATGGACCGTTTTGGTGCTGAGGCGCCGGCGTATCCCGGGCTTGATCTGCCCGCGAGCGCGTTGCTCGACACGCTGCTGTTGCCGCTGTCGTTGTTGACCGTGCTGGGTGTCAGCTTTCAGGCCACCGGCGGTTTGTAACCGGCCATCGCCGCCGTGCCGGCGATGGCCGGGCAGGGCTTACTTCTTGCCCAGCCTGCGCAGTTCATCGGACTCCACCACGCGAATGCCGTCCTGCTCTTCCAGCGCCAGGCGCCACAATGCCCGCGCCAGTTCACAGGCTTCAATCCCGTGGTACTTGCCCGGTAGCAGTCGTGCCAGCGGTGCTGCCAAGCGCTCAGCGGTGCGTGGTTCGATGCGTTCGCCGAGCAGCAGGGACGGCCGGGCGATGGTGAGTTGCGGCCAGTCTTGTGCTTTCAACGCTTCTTCCATTTCCCCTTTTACCCGGTTGTAGAACACCGACGATTTTGGGTCTGCGCCGAGTGAGCTCACCACCAGCAAGTGGCGCGCGCCCATTTCGCGGGCGCGTTTGCTGAAAGCAACAACCATGTCCAGGTCGACCGCGCGGAATGCCGTTTCTGAGCCTGCCTGTTTGATGGTGGTGCCCAGGCAGCAGAAGGCGATATCGACACGGCCGCTGAGTTGGGGCAGAAAAACCGCAGGGTCACCCACCGGGTTCTCTAGATGTGGGTGTTTGGCCAGTGGTCGACGGGTAGGGGCAAGAACGCGGCTGACGGTGGGTTCGCTGAGCAGCCGATCCAGTAAATGTTCACCGGTCAGTCCGGTGGCTCCGGCAAGCAGGATGTGCTGAGGCGTCAAGTACATGATGTCTCTCCCTTGATACAGTCAGCTTAGTGGCTCCGGGCGCTCTTTGCTTGTTCAGTTGTTTTTTCGTCACTTTGCAGGGCTTTGCGGGCCTGCTGCTGACGCAAACGCTGCCAGTGCGCAAGGACGCCTTTGGGGGCCCAGATCTGCGGTTCCGAGGCGTCGAAGTCTTCGTTGTGCTCACGCAAGGCTACTTGGGTGCGGGCCAGTTCGAAGGCGTTTTGCAGGTCGTCGGTCTGGTTCAGTGCCTGGGCAAACAGGGCATCGCCGAAGTAGGTGAAGTCGGCCTCTTCGGAACAGCCGAAAGACACTCTGTCCGAGCGCGCGGCGGTCATGATCAGGGTCTTGTCGTCCTTGAGGGAGTCGATAAAGCCACCTGAGTAACACGCAGAGATGACAACAATTTTGTCTCGCCCTTTCAGGGGCGCAAGCGCTGTGGCCAGTTCGCCGGCAGGCAGGTCTGCCAGTTGCAGGCGCGGCTGATCGAGCACCAGTTCGTGAGTCTGGCTGCCGTGGCTGGTCAGGTAGATGAATACCAGGTCTTCCGGGCCGGTGCGTTCGGCGAGGGTGCGCGCGGCACGGGTCAGGTTTTCCCGGGTGGCCATCGTGCGGTCGGTCAAATGATCGCGGTGATTGGCCAGGGTGATTTGGCCAACGGCACCAAATCGGCTCTTGAGCATGCTGCTGACGTAGTCGGCCTCCCGCAGGAACACGCTCTGTTTGCCGTCGCCGGCCAGGACCAGGCTGTAGAGTTCTACCTCGGCGGTGGAGCGCGGCACGTTGTCGAGGGCTTGTTCGAGCAGCTTGCCTTGGTTGAGCAGTGCCAGTTCCAGTGGGTCGGACAGTGGTCGCCCCTGATCGTCACGAACCCGTTGGCCGTTGATCCAGTGTCCGCTCTCGACCTGGCCGTTTGGCAGGGTCAGCAGGCCTTTGCCTTGATACGTGTCGTTCTCGAAGCCACCCACATAAACGCTACCGTCTGCCAGTTGCAGGCGACCGTAACCGGAAAAGTGCCAGTCGCGGAAATCGCCTTTGTAGTGGCTGCCGTCGCTGGCGAACAGCTCACCTTTACCGCTGAGCGAGCCGTCTTCAAACTGGCCGATCCAGACATCGCCGTCGGCGTTTTCGTAGCGGCCCCGGCCTTCCAGGCGGTTGTCGCGGAACTCACCAATGTACTGATCACCATCGACGCTGTTGAATGTGCCGCTGCCCTCCAGTTGGCCGTTGACGAAACGCCCGCTGAACTGGTTGCCGCTGGCATCGCTGCGCACCCCTTCGCCGTTGGGTTTGCCATGGGCGAACAGTCCTTGGTACTGACTGCCGTCTTCCAGCTCCAGGTGACCGGCGCCGCTGTACTGGTCGGCTTTGAACTGGCCTCGATAGGCCTGGCCGGCCTCTTTGAGTGTGCCTTCACCTTCACGACGACCAAGCTTGAAGCCACCTTGGTAGCTACTGTCTGCCGTCTTCAGTCGGCCCTGGCCATGGAACAGGCCTTGCTCAAACTGGCCAACATAGACTTCGCCGTTGCTGCCGTGCCATTCACCCTGGCCGTGCCATTGGCCGTTCAGGAAGCCTCCGGCGTACCAGCTGCCATTGGGGTAGTCGATGCGTCCACTGCCCTGCAACAGGCCATTAACCACCTCTCCGCGATAGCGACCACCGTCGGGCAGGCGGGCATCGGGCGGCGAAAGTGGTTCGCCGTCACCGCAGGCGGTGAGCAGCAGGGTCAGGGCGAGTGGGGCAAGTGGGCGCATAACGGGGTCCGGGTGGGTTAGCCGCCGAGTATGCCGCAGAATGCGCCGGTGGAAACAGCCGCGCCGGCGTGTTTCTACCGGCCATGTTTCGTCATACGAAGCAGAGTGACAGCGGTTCGGCGATGTACGCAGGTTTTTCTTCACCTTCGATTTCCAGGGTGGCGGTAGCCTTCAGCAACCACTGCCCTGGTTTCTTTTCGGTGGCTTCGGTGAGATCAACCTTGAGCCTTACCTGGCTGTTGACCTTTACCGGCTGGATAAAGCGGACGCTGTCCAGGCCGTAGTTGACCACCATTTTCAAGCCTTCAGGCAACACCAGAATGTCCAGCATCAGCGTAGGGATCAGTGACAGGGTCAGAAAACCGTGAGCAATGGTCGTACCGAATGGCGTTTTTGCTGCCTTCTCGGGGTCAACGTGGATGAACTGAAAGTCGCCGGTGGCTTCGGCGAACAGGTTGATGCGTTCTTGGTCGATCTTCAGCCATGCGGAACGTCCCAGTTCCTTGCCGACATAGTCTTTGAGCGCTGTAACGGGTACATAGGGCATCGAGACTCTCCTGATTGTCGTTGGTTTTCTTATGACTACGGTAGGTTCAAGCGTTTAAGATCAGCACGTCGGAGGGGGCCGGTCAAGTCAGCATGACTTGAACGAATATCTCGGTATAGGCACACCAGTAGGGTGCTTATAATGGCCGGCGGGCCTGAGGGAGATTTCTATGCTGTTGCGTGGTTTGACGTGGCTGGTGTTGTTTCAGTTGTTGGGGACAGCGATTAATCACTTGTTCCTGTCGATACTGCCGGGGCCAATTATCGGGCTCTTGCTCCTGCTGACGTACCTGATCGTCCGAGGTGAGGTCGGTGCGCCACTGAGCGAAGCCGCCAGCAGCCTGCTGCGCTATTTACCGTTGTTGCTGGTGCCGCCGGCAGTAGGGGTGATGGTTTATGCCGCCGATATTGCGGCGGATTTCTGGGCGATTGCCGGTGCATTGGTGCTTTCGCTACTTATTTCCATCGTCTTCGCAGGTGTCTTGATGCAGAAGCTCATCGCCCGTCAGGCGCGGGATGAGGAGCGGCCATGAACCTGGATTGGCACGGCGCCGTCGAGGCGGTCATTCATCACCCTTTGTTCGGTATCGGTATCACGCTGGGGGCCTATCAACTGGTGCTTGCCGCCTATGAGAAGACGCGCTGGATCTTTCTGCAGCCCGTGTTGATGTCGATGCTGGTCGTCATCAGCGTACTGCTGCTGTGTGGCTTGACCTACAGCGAATACCGTAAAAGTACCGAAATTCTCAATATTCTTCTGGGGCCTGCGACCGTCGCGCTGGCGGTGCCGCTGTACCTGAATCTGCGGCGTATTCGCCAGCTGTTTTGGCCGACCTTTACTACGCTGGTAATCGGAGGCGTGGTAGCGACTGGCGCCTGCCTGCTGTTGGGGTGGTGGTTTGGCGCCGAACACATGATTCTGATGACCCTGGCGCCGAAGTCGGTGACCTCGCCGATTGCCATGTTGGTGGCCGAGCAGATTGGCGGCGTTGCGCCATTGGCGGCCGTGTTTGTATTGATCACTGGGGTGATTGGGGCCATTTTTGGCCCGGCGCTCTTGTCCCGTTGTGGTGTTCATAGCCCAGAGGCTCGTGGCATGGCGCTGGGCTTGACGGCGCACGCGGTCGGTACTTCAGTGGCGTTGCAGGAAAGTGAGGAGTGCGGGGCCTTTGCGGCCCTGGCCATGAGCCTGATGGGCGTTGCCACGGCGGTCTTTCTGCCGTTGGCGGTCAGCCTGGTCGCGTGAGGAGTCGCCATGACATTACCGCTGTTTCCGCTGAATACGGTGCTGTTTCCCGGCTGCTATCTGGATCTGCAGATCTTTGAGGCGCGCTACCTGGACATGATTGGCCGTTGCATGAAGCAGGGCGGTGGTTTCGGTGTGGTCTGTATTCTGGACGGTGCCGAAGTCGGTAGGGCTGCGCAGGGCTATGCCTCGATCGGCTGCGAGGCGCTGATTCGCGATTTTCAGCAGCAGGACAACGGCCTGCTCGGTATCCGTGTCGAAGGCACACGACGTTTTCGCGTGACCCAGGCCGAGGTGCAGAAGGATCAGTTGCTGCTGGCGCAGGTGCAGTGGCTGGCCGAACAGCCGGATCGCCCGTTGCGTGATCAGGACGAAGACCTGCGAGCGTTGCTCGTTGCGTTGGCCGAACATCCGATGGTCGAGGCGCTGAACATGCCGAGAGCCATTCTCGGGCAGCAGGCGTTGGCGAATCAATTGGCCTACCTGCTGCCGTTTGTCGAGGAAGACAAGCTCGACCTGCTGGCCATTGATGCGCCCCAACAGCGCCTGGATGCTATCCAGGCACTGCTTGATCGTTTACAGGGTGAGCTGTTCGCCTGACCACTCAGTACTGGTAGCGGGCCAGGGCTTGTGGCAACGCATGCAAGGTAAAAAAGGCGAGCAGTGCCGTACAGGCTGGCAGGATCAGCCACCAGGCACGTCGTGGCAGGGCGTTCAGTGGTGCGCGGTCCTGAATCAGTGTCAGGCTGCTCGCGCATACAAAACAGGCCAGCAGTGCTCCAGCGAGGATGTCGGTGGGCCAATGTGCGCCCAGGTAAACGCGTGAGCAGGCGATGGCCAGGGCCGGCAGGCAGCCCAGCATGACCCAGGTCAGACGCATGCGTGGTGGTTGTTCGCGCCCGGCCAGCACCGCAAGCACCAGAAAGAACGCAAACGACGCAGAACTATGCCCGCTGGGCATGCTGTAAGTGCCCAAAGGGTCGGTCAGCACGTCCGGGCGGGCGCGGGCGAAGAACCACTTCAGGGTACCGTTGAGCAGTGCGGTGCCAATCAGGGTGGTGGCGGCAAAAAGGGCGTGTCGCCATTGCCGGGCCAGTAGCAGAAGCGCGGTCAGCAGGCCTCCTGCGATTAGCTGCGTTCGGAAGTCTCCCAGCCGTGTGACCATGACGGCTATATCATCGATCGCTTGGCTGCGGTTTTCCTGAATGACGGCCATCAAGCCTTGATCCAACTGTGTCAGGTACGGCCAGCCGAAAAACAGCGCAATCAGCGCCAACAGGCTCAGCCCTGCCATCAGCCGGGTACCACGTCGTTGGCTGCGCAGGCTGCCACTGATGCTCAGTGCAATCAGCACGGCCATGCTACCCGCCACGATACCGGCCTGCGGCCAGAAACCGTCCGGCAATGGCAGGCGCATGGCTGCACCGGTCGCCCAGCCTGGCAGCAGGTAGGCGATAGCCCAGCCGGCACCAGCAACCAGGCTGACCATGATAAAGCGCGGAATCGGCATGTCGAACATGCCCGCCACCATCGGCAGCATTGGGCGTAGCGGGCCGATAAAACGCCCGACCAGCAGGCTGGCGATACCATAGCGCTGGAAGTAGGTTTCAGCGCTGCCGATCCATTGCGGGTGTGTGCGCAGTAATGGCAGGCGTCGGATGTTCTGGTGGAAGTGCCGGCCCAGGGTATAGGAGATTGCATCGCCGAGCAGGCCGCCCAGATAGCCCAGTAACAGCGTTTCGCCCAGCGACAGGGCGCCGCTGCCTGCCAGTACGGCGATAGCGAACAGCAGCACGGTGCCGGGTACGATGATCCCGGCAATCGCCAGGCACTCGATGCAGGCGACCACAAAAATCGCCAGGCCAAGCCACTGCGGGTGGGTGGTCAGCCAGCCGGTCAGGCTGTCGAGCCATGCGCCCATAGGTTCAAATTCCTTGTGTCAGTAAAAGGTAGTCTTGCCCCTCGACCTGCCCTCGGCGCAACGGGTTGCGGGTGCAGTAACGGGCGAATTCGGCATCAACGAAACGATACAGCAGATGCTCATCGCGGCCGCGGGGGATGCCCAGGCGAGTGGTCTGAATAATGTGTTTCACAATAATGCTGCAGTCGTCGACAAACAGTCGCTCGGGGTCAAAGCGTTGGGCGTCCCACTCGGGCACCTTTAGCCCCAGTGCCTTGCACAGCAGGGTTTGCCCGGCGCACAGGCGTTCAGGTTGGCGTTGCTGGCCGCGGGTATCAGGGTTGTTCGCTTGCATTTGCGCCAGGCTGTCGGCATCGGAACAGGCGTCTAGCCATGGGTAGCCGGATTTGATCAGTACGGCATTACCGGGGCCTTGGGCGCTGAAGTTCAGCGAGTCGCCACCGCGGGCGTAGTACATATAGATGTGTCCACCCTCGAGAAACAGGGCTTTGCGCTTTTCTGTGTAGCCCAGCGAGGCGTGGCTGCCTTTTTCGGCGCAGTAGTAGGCTTCGGTTTCGATGATGCGCGCCGAGAGCCAGTAGGGGCCCTGTCGGTGACGGATGACCTTGCCGAGCAAGGCTTTGGCCAGGGTTTGCGCATCACGGTCAAAAAATGTATCGGGCAGTGGCCGGCAAGCGTTCGGCGTAGGCATTATCGATCATCGTTGGAAGCTGGTGCCGATCATAGCAACTTATCGTCAGCAGAGCCGGCGTGTGCAAGGGGCGCGCCTATCGTCAGGGCCGTTTTGGGTGGTTGATTTCGACCATCCGCCAGCCACCGCTGGGCGTTCACCTGCATGACAGTTATAATCAGCCGATTTCCCCTTCGCCAAGACACTGAGCCCCATGACTGAGTCCGTTCTTGACTACATGACCCGCCTGGGTCGCGCTGCCCGTGAGGCGGCCCGCGTCATTGGCCGTGCCAGCACTGCGCAGAAGAACCGCGCGCTGCAGGCTGCTGCCAATGCGCTGGACGCTGCCCGCGCCGAACTGTCCGCTGCCAACGAGCAGGACCTGGCTGCTGGCCGTGCCAACGGCCTTGAGCCGGCCATGCTCGAGCGCCTGGCGCTGACGCCAGCACGTATCGACAGCATGATCGTCGGCTTGCGTCAGGTCGCCAGCCTGCCAGACCCGGTCGGGGCGATTCGCGACATGAGCTACCGCCCTTCGGGCATTCAGGTGGGCAAGATGCGTGTGCCGCTGGGCGTCGTCGGGATCATCTATGAGTCGCGGCCTAACGTGACCATCGATGCTGCGAGCCTGTGCCTGAAGTCCGGCAACGCCACCATCTTGCGTGGCGGCTCGGAGGCCATTCATTCCAATCGCGCGATTGCCGCCTGCATCCAGCGTGGCCTGGCTGAAGCCGGCCTGCCTGCGGCGGTGGTGCAAGTGGTCGAGGTCACTGACCGTGCGGCGGTCGGCGCGCTGATCAGCATGCCGGAGTATGTCGACGTGATCGTGCCCCGTGGCGGCAAGGGCCTGATCGAGCGGGTCAGTCGCGAAGCACGCGTACCGGTGATCAAGCACCTGGACGGCATCTGCCACGTGTATGTGGCCGAGCATGCTGATCTGGAAAAGGCCCGGCGTATTGCCTTCAATGCCAAGACCTACCGCTATGGCATCTGCGGCGCGATGGAAACCCTGCTGGTCGATCAGCGTGTTGCGGCGGAGTTCCTGCCGGCAATGGCGACCCTGTTCAGGGAAAAAGGCGTTGAGTTGCGTGGTTGCGAACGTACCCGTCAGTACATCGAGGCGCTGCCTGCCACGGAAGAAGACTGGCACACTGAGTACCTGGATGCGATTCTGTCGATCCGAGTGGTCGATGGCCTGGATCAGGCTATTGAACATATCAACCACTACGGCTCGCACCATACCGATTCCATCGTGACCGAGCATCAGGGCCTGGCCCGGCGTTTTATTGCCGAGGTCGACTCGGCGTCGGTCATGCTCAATACCCCGACCTGCTTTGCCGACGGGTTCGAGTATGGCCTGGGCGCCGAGATCGGTATTTCCACCGACAAGCTGCATGCCCGTGGTCCGGTTGGCCTGGAAGGGTTGACCTGCGAGAAATATGTTGTGATCGGCGACGGCCAGTTACGCGGCCAGGAGTCGCTCTGACTTGGTTGAGCATGCCCCACTCGCCGCTGCTGTCAGCGTGCCGCCCCAGCGGCGCATTGGCGTTCTCGGCGGAACCTTCGACCCCGTGCATATCGGTCACCTGCGCAGTGCGCTGGAGGTTGCCGAAGTGCTGGGGCTCGATGAGTTGCGGCTGATGCCCAATGCTCGACCGCCGCACCGCGATACCCCGCAGGTGTCGGCGCTCGACCGTTTGGCAATGGTCGAACAGGCGGTGCGTGGCGTGCCGTTGCTGACAGTCGATGCCCGGGAGTTGTCCCGTGATAGACCGTCGTACACCATTGAAACGCTGGAGCTGATGCGGGCCGAGCTGGCTGCTGAAGACCAGTTGTTCCTGTTGTTGGGTTGGGATGCCTTTTGTGGCTTGCCCAGTTGGCACCGTTGGGATGAGTTGCTGAAACACTGCCACATCCTGGTGCTGCAACGCCCGGATGCCGACGTTGAGCCGCCGGATGCGTTGCGCAACCTGCTGGCCGCACGCTCGGTCAGCGATCCACAGGCCCTGGTTGGGCCTGCCGGGCAAATTGCATTCGTCTGGCAAACGCCGCTGGCGGTTTCCGCCACGCAAATCCGACAGCTGCTGGCCAATGGCAAGTCGGTGCGTTTTCTGGTTCCAGACGCAGTACTGGCCTATATCGAGGCGCACGGCTTGTACCGTACGCCGAACTGAAGGGCACGCCGCGAGGCGGCCCCTACTTACGAGCTGAATGAGTTTTATATGAAGAACCAAGCAATCAACGCCGAAACACTGGTCGAACTGACCCAAGCGGCACTGGCTGACGTCAAGGCCCAGGACATCCTGGTGATCGACGTGCGTGACAAGCACAGCCTCACCGACTACATGATCATCGCTACCGGTACCTCCAACCGTCAGATCAACGCGATGCTGGAAAAGGTTCGCGAGAACGTCAAGAAGCACGGCGCTCAGCCGCTGGGCGAAGAAGGCAAGGGCGAAAGCGATTGGGTTCTGCTGGACCTGGGTGATGTCATTGTTCACATGATGACCGCCGCCGCACGTCAGTTCTATGACCTGGAACGTCTGTGGCAGGGCGCTGAGCAGAGCCGTGCTGCCGACGGCAAGCACCACTCGCCGGAGCATTCGCACGAGCACTTCGACAAGCTCCGCGACAAGGAATAAGGAAGCGTCGTGCGTCTGCGTCTGATCGCGGTTGGCTCGCGCATGCCCAAGTGGGTTGAAGACGGCTGGCATGAGTATGCCAAGCGTCTACCTTCTGAGCTGTCGCTGGAGCTGGTGGAAATTCCACTCAATACCCGAGGCAAGAATGCCGATGTCGCCCGCCTGATCCGTCAGGAGGGCGAAGCCATGCTGGCCAAAGTCCAGCCGGGGGAACGTATCGTCACGCTGGAGGTCCATGGCAAGCCCTGGAGCACCGAACAGCTGGCGGTCGAGCTGGACCGCTGGCGGCTGGATTCGCGTACGGTCAACTTCATGGTCGGTGGCCCCGAGGGGCTGGCGCCGGAAGTCTGTGCACGCAGTGAACAGCGCTGGTCGCTGTCACCCTTGACCCTGCCGCACCCGCTTGTACGGATACTCATTGGCGAACAGCTGTATCGCGCCTGGACGGTTCTGTCCGGGCACCCTTACCACAAATAAGCCGTAAGCCTCCGTAATGTCGCAGCCGATTCGCCTCAAGGATCACGAAAAAGACGCCCGTCTGGTGCGTAGCCGCGTCGTGGTCGGTGCAGTGGCGGTCGTCTTGCTGGTGTGCGTGCTGATTGTTCGCCTCTACTACCTGCAGGTCATTCAGTACGACTATCACTCCACGCTGTCGGAAAACAATCGGGTGCATGTACAGCCGATTCCGCCGACCCGTGGGCTGATCTTCGACCGTAATGGGGTAATCATCGCCGATAACCGACCAAGCTTCAGCTTGAGCATGACCCGTGAGCGGGCTGGCGACTGGCGTCAGGTGCTCGATGTAATCGTCGAAGTGCTGCAACTGACCCCCGATGACCGTGCGTTGTTTGAAAAACGCATGAAGCAAGGGCGTCGTCCTTTCGAACCGGTGCCCATCCTGTTCGAGCTGACGGAGGAGCAGATTGCCCGCATTGCGGTGAATCAGTTCCGCCTGCCGGGTGTCGAAGTGGTTGCGCAGTTGGTCCGGCACTATCCGCAAGGGCCGCATTTTGCTCATTCGGTGGGTTACGTCGGGCGGATCAACGAGAAAGAACTCAAGACCCTCGACCCGGTCAACTACAGCGGTACCCACCACATTGGCAAAACCGGTATCGAACGATTCTATGAACCGGAATTGCATGGTCAGGTGGGTTACGAGGAAGTCGAGACCAATGCCCGGGGCCGTGTGCTGCGTGTACTCAAACGCACTGACCCGGTGCCGGGCAAAGATATCGTTCTAAGCCTCGACATCAAGCTGCAGGAGGCCGCAGAAGCTGCGCTGGGCGGGCGCCGAGGTGCCATTGTGGCCCTTGATCCTCGTACCGGCGAGGTGTTGGCGATGGTTAGCCAGCCGAGCTTCGACCCGAACCTGTTCGTGACCGGCATCAGTTTCAAGGCCTATGCCGAGTTGCGTGATTCCATTGATCGGCCACTGTTCAACCGTGTGCTGCGTGGTCTTTACCCGCCGGGCTCGACGATCAAGCCGGCTGTGGCGATTGCCGGTCTCGACACGGGTGTGGTGACTGCCGGTACGCGGGTGTTTGACCCTGGCTACTACCAGTTGCCCAACTACGACCACAAGTACCGTAACTGGAACCGTACCGGCGATGGCTGGGTCGACCTGGACACGGCAATCATGCGCTCCAACGACACCTACTTTTACGACCTGGCGCACAAGATGGGCATCGACCGGTTGGCCAACTACATGAACCGCTTTGGTATTGGCCAAAAAGTGGCGTTGGACATGTTTGAAGAGTCGCCTGGGTTGATGCCGTCCCGTGAGTGGAAGCGGGCGACCCGTCGTCAGGCCTGGTTCCCGGGTGAAACGCTGATTCTCGGTATTGGCCAGGGTTACATGCAGGCGACCCCGTTGCAGTTGGCTCAGGCCACCGCGTTGATTGCCAACAAGGGCAAGTGGAACCGTCCGCACCTGGCCAAGACCATCGAAGGTAAGCCACCGGTAGATGAGAACCCGATGGAAGACATCGTTTTGCGTGACAAGTCCGATTGGAACAAGGTCACCCACGGCATGGAGCAGGTGATGCAAGGTGCGCGGGGTACTGCGCGCAAGGCCTCGATTGGTGCCCAGTACCGGATTGCAGGCAAGAGTGGTACGGCTCAGGTGGTGGCGATCAAGCAGGGCGAGAAGTACGACCGTAACAAGTTGCAGGAGCGCCACCGTGACCACGCACTGTTTGTCGGCTTTGCACCGGCTGACGATCCGAAGATTGTCGTATCGGTGATGGTTGAGAACGGCGAGTCTGGCTCGGGCGTTGCCGCGCCAGTCGTGCGGCAGGTCATGGATGCCTGGCTGCTCGATGAACATGGGCGGCTCAAACCGGAGTACGTCACACCTTCTGTCGCTCAGGAACCTGCCCAGTGAAAAGCAATTTCGATCGCATGCTTTCCAGTGAGGACGTCATGCGCCGTCGGGCGACGTTCCTCCAGCGCATCCACGTTGATGGCCCGTTGCTCGTTCTCTTGTTGACCTTGGCTGCGGGCAGCCTGTTCGTGCTGTATTCGGCCAGCGGGAAGAACTGGGACCTGTTGCTCAAGCAGGCCAGTTCATTCGGTATTGGCCTGGTCTCAATGTTCATCATCGCGCAGTTCGAGCCGCGGTTCATGGCGCGTTGGGTACCACTGGCCTACGTTTTCGGCGTGTTCTTGCTGGTCGTGGTGGATGTCATGGGGCACAACGCCATGGGGGCCACGCGCTGGATCAACATCCCGGGGGTGATCCGCTTCCAGCCTTCGGAATTCATGAAGATCATCATGCCCGCCACCATTGCCTGGTACCTGGCCAAGCGCACGCTACCGCCGCACTTGAAGCATGTGGCGATCAGTCTGGTGATGATTGGCGTGCCGTTCATTTTGATCGTCCGTCAACCGGACCTGGGCACTGCACTGCTGATTCTGGCCTCGGGTGCATTCGTGCTGTTCATGGGCGGGCTGAAGTGGCGCTGGATTATCAGTGTGGTCGCCGCTGCTGTGCCTGTGGCGGTGGCGATGTGGTTCTTCGTCATGCACGACTACCAGAAGCAGCGCGTGCTGACCTTTCTCGACCCGGAAAGCGACCCATTAGGCACGGGCTGGAACATTATCCAGTCCAAGGCAGCCATTGGATCGGGCGGTGTGTTCGGCAAGGGCTGGCTGCTGGGCACGCAGTCGCACCTGGACTTCCTTCCGGAAAGCCATACGGACTTCATTATCGCCGTCATGGGTGAGGAGTTCGGGTTGGTAGGGATCTGCGCGCTGTTGCTGATTTACATGTTGTTGATCGGACGCGGCCTGGTGATTACTGCCCAGGCGCAAACGCTGTTCGGCAAACTGCTGGCGGGCAGCCTGACCATGACGTTCTTCGTCTATGTTTTTGTCAATATCGGTATGGTCAGCGGCTTGCTCCCCGTGGTGGGGGTGCCGCTGCCCTTCATTAGTTATGGTGGAACTTCGTTGGTGACGCTGCTGTCAGCGTTTGGGGTTTTAATGTCGATTCATACGCACCGTAAATGGATCGCACAAGCTTGAATAAGGTGAAGAATTTCATGCAAGCAATGCGTGGCTGGGCGGCTCGTTGCGCGCCTTGGGTTGGCCTTTTCGGCCTGCTCGGCTCGGCGCAACAGGCTGTGGCTGGCGACTATGACGGCTCGCCTCAGGTGGCCGAGTTCGTCGGCGAAATGACCCGTGACTACGGTTTTGCTGGTGAGCAGTTGATCGGGGTATTTCGTGAGGTCGAGCGCAAACAGTCGATTCTCGATGCCATTTCCCGACCTGCTGAGCGGGTAAAACCCTGGAAGGAATATCGCCCGATGTTCCTGACCGATGCACGTATCGCCCGCGGCGTGGATTTCTGGCGCCAGCACGAGGCTGCTCTGGCCCGCGCCGAGCAGGAGTACGGTGTCCCCGCCCAGGTCATTGTGGCGATCATTGGCGTTGAAACCTTCTTTGGGCGCAATACAGGCAACTATCGGGTCATTGATGCCTTGTCGACGCTTGGCTTCGACTATCCACCGCGTGCCGAGTTTTTCCGCAAGGAGCTGCGTGAGTTCCTGTTGCTGGCCCGTGAAGAACAGGTCGACCCGCTGACCCTCAAGGGTTCTTACGCCGGCGCCATGGGGCTGCCGCAGTTCATGCCGAGCAGTTTTCGGGCCTACGCCGTGGACTTCGATGGCGATGGCCATATCAATATCTGGAACGACCCGGACGATGCCATTGGCAGTGTCGCCAGTTATTTCAAGCGCCACGGTTGGGTGGCCGGCGAGGGTGTGGTCAGCCGTGCCATGGTCCGCGGTGAACGGGTGGATGAAGGGCTGACGTCTGGAATCGAGCCGGTTCGTACGGTTGGGGAGTTGCGGGCACTGGGCTGGTCAAGCCATGATGTGCTGCGCGATGATCTGCCGGTCACCGCTTTTCGGCTTGAAGGCGACAACGGCCCTGAGTATTGGCTGGGCCTCAAGAACTTCTATGCGATCACGCGCTACAACCGCAGCGTGATGTACGCCATGGCGGTACATCAACTTTCGGACCTGCTGGTTCAAGCACGAGGCGCCAAATAAATGCGCGTATCGCTCACTACTTCGTTACAACTGCTCGGCGTGGCCGCGCTGGGGCTGGTGCTGGTCAGTTGCTCCACCGGTCGTTCACCGCAACAACAGGGCGGTATCCGCTCGCAGCCCGGCCTGGATATCAACCGTGCTCACAAGGACGGCGCGCCCTGGTGGGATGTCGATGTCTCGAAGATCCCCGATGCGACGCCTACGGTGCACAATGGCCCGTACAAGGCCAACCCCTATACGGTGTTGGGCAAGACCTACTATCCGATGGGCGAGTCGCGCAACTACGTGGCCCAAGGTACCGCCTCTTGGTACGGCACCAAGTTTCATGGCCAGAACACCGCCAACGGAGAGGTCTACGACCTGTATGGCATGAGCGCGGCGCACAAGACCTTGCCGCTGCCGAGCTACGTGCGGGTGACTAACCTGGACAACAACCGCAGTGTGATTTTGCGGGTCAATGACCGTGGCCCGTTCTACTCCGACCGGATCATTGACCTGTCGTATGCCGCAGCGAAAAAGCTTGGCTACGCTGAGACCGGCACGGCGCGTGTGCGTGTTGAAGGTATTGATCCGCAACAGTGGTGGGCCCAGCGCGGCCGGCCTGCACCGCTGGTGCTGGAGCAGCCACAGGTAGCGCAGGCCCAGCCGCTGTCTAGCAATACCGGGACGGTCGAGCAGTGGACGCCGCCACCGCAGCAGCATGCGGCGGCGGTGGTGCCGGTTCAGGTCGCCAGCAACACGGCTCCGGCCGGCGCTGGCATGTACTTGCAGGTCGGCGCATTTGCCAACCCGGATGCCGCCGAACTGCTGCGTTCCAAGCTCAGCACCATGGTGAGCGCTCCGGTGTTCATCAGTTCGATCGTGCGCAATCAGCAGACCCTGCACCGGGTTCGCATGGGCCCGATCAGCAACCCGGGCGAAGCCCAACAAATGCAGGACAGTGTGCGTCTGGCCAATCTGGGCCAGCCGAAAGTTGTCACGGCAGACTGACTCAGGGGGCCTGATCAGTCTGTTGTGAAATACGCCGGTCGGTGTGCTCAAGTGCGAACGACCGGCGCGGCAAAACAGTCTGTACAATGCCTGTTTTGCTCATCAGGCCACGCGCCTGGAAACGTTTTGCCCTTGCGGGCATGAGCCCATTAGCCATTTCGAGAGACGGATGAACATCACCACCTTTGCCAAACGCCTTTGCCTGCTTGTCCCGCTGATGATCACCCCTGCCGCATTCGCGGCGGAGCAGATGATGCCGTCGCCGCCACAACTGGCAGCCAAGTCCTACGTGCTCATGGAAGCCTCCAGCGGCAACATTCTGGTTGAGAACAATGGCGACGAGCGTCTGCCGCCGGCCAGCCTGACCAAGCTGATGACCGCCTACATCGCGACCCTGGATATCCGTCGCGGGCAGATTGGCGAGAACGATCCTGTGACCGTCAGCGAGAACGCCTGGCGTACCGGTGGTTCGCGCATGTTCATCAAGGTGGGTACCCAGGTCAGCGTCAGCGACCTGCTGCACGGCATCATCATCCAGTCGGGCAACGACGCCAGCGTGGCGCTGGCCGAGCACATCGCGGGCAGCGAAGATGCGTTCGCCGACATGATGAACAAGACGGCTGGCGATCTGGGCATGAGCAACAGCCACTTTATGAACCCGACCGGCCTGCCGCACCCAGAGCATTACTCGTCGGCGCACGACATGGCCCTGCTGGCCCGTGCGATCATCCACGAAGACCCTGCTCACTATGCGATCTACTCGCAGAAAGAGTTCTTCTGGAACAACATCAAGCAGCCGAACCGCAACCTGCTGCTGTGGCGTGACAAGACCGTCGACGGCCTGAAAACCGGCCATACCGACGAAGCCGGCTACTGCATGGTATCCTCGGCTGTACGCGACGGCATGCGCCTGATCGCGGTGGTCTTCGGCACTAACAGCGAGCAGGCTCGTGCAGCCGAAACGCAAAAACTGCTGACCTACGGCTTCCGTTTCTTCGAAACCCAGACCTTCTACCAGAAGGGTACCGAGTTGGCACAGGCGCCGGTCTGGAAGGGCGCCACCAGTCAGGTCAAGGCCGGTTTGGCCGAAGACCTGAGCATGACTTTGCCTAAAGGCCAATTGAAGAAGCTGGCTGCCAGCATGACCATGAACCCGCAGCTGACTGCGCCTATCGCCAAAGGTGACGTAATCGGTAAAGTGGAAGTCAAACTGGATGACAATGTGGTGCATAGCGCCGACCTGATTGCCTTGGACGGCGTGGAAGAGGGTGGTTTCTTCCGTCGTGTGTGGGATAGCATTCGGCTATTCTTCTACGGGTTGTTCAACTGATATCGTGACCTGCACGCCCTCGCCATATTCAGGTGAGGGCGTTGTTGTTGCCACGGCTTACGAGGCCGTTACTGCCATGAGCGTACCTGACGTCAAGTCGCACACTATTGAGTTCCCCTGCCTCGATTACCCGATCAAGGTAATCGGCGATACCGTGGTCAATTTCAAGGACACGGTCATCGAGATCCTGAGCAAATATGCCAAGATCGACCTGCAGACACTGGCCGAGCGCCAGAGCAGCAATGGCAAGTACACCACGGTGCAACTGCACATCGAAGCGACCGGTGAAGATCAACTGCGAGATATCAATAGCGCCCTGCGTGCTACTGGCATCGTGCATATGGTGCTTTGATGCCCGCAAGCCTGGGCTTTCGCGAACTCGGCCTGTTGCCTTATGAACCTGTCTGGCAGGCCATGCGTCGGTTTACCGATACGCGTGGGCCGCAGACCGGCGATGAAGTCTGGCTGGTTGAACACCCTCCGGTGTTCACCCAGGGGCAGGCTGGCAAGGCTGAGCACCTGCTGTTGCCGGGTGATATTCCGGTGGTGCAGGTCGATCGCGGAGGCCAGGTGACCTACCATGGTCCTGGCCAGTTGGTAGCGTATCTGCTGCTGGATGTGCGCCGGTTGGGTTTCGGCGTACGAGATCTGGTAAGCCGCATTGAGCGCTGCCTGATCGATCTGTTGGCAGGCTACGATGTTGAAGCTGCCGCCAAGCCGGACGCCCCGGGTGTCTACGTCGATGGAGCAAAGATCGCTTCCCTCGGCTTGCGAATTCGCAATGGCTGTTCATTCCATGGCCTTGCCTTGAACGTGGACATGGACCTTGCGCCATTCCGTCGTATTAATCCCTGTGGGTATGCGGGGCTGGCAATGACCCAGCTGCGCGACCAGGCAGGCCCGATCGAACTCTCCGAGGTAAGGGCAAGGCTGCGTGCGCAGCTGGTCAAGCACCTCGACTATGCTGAGCAGACGACCCTTACGGGCGGAATCGACTGATTATGACTACTGTTGTGCAAGAACCGCTGGAGAGCAGCGCGCCGAACGTGACCGTTGCGGTGGACGCGTCGGCTGCGCCGGCCCCCCGGGCGAAAGTTGAAGCCGGTGTAAAACTGCGTGGCGCCGAAAAGGTTGCGCGTATTCCGGTGAAGATCATCCCTACCGAAGAGCTGCCGAAGAAACCTGACTGGATCCGCGTGCGCATCCCGGTTTCGCCGGAAGTCGACCGTATCAAGCAACTGCTGCGCAAGCACAAGCTGCACAGCGTGTGTGAAGAGGCCTCCTGCCCGAACCTGGGTGAGTGCTTCTCGGGTGGCACCGCCACCTTCATGATCATGGGTGATATCTGCACCCGCCGTTGCCCGTTCTGCGACGTGGGTCATGGCCGTCCCAAACCATTGGATGTCGATGAGCCGAAGAACCTCGCAGTTGCCATCGCCGACCTGCGCCTGAAGTACGTGGTCATCACCTCGGTGGACCGTGACGACCTGCGTGACGGTGGTGCTCAGCACTTCGCCGACTGCCTGCGCGAGATCCGCGCGCTGTCTCCAGGCGTGCAGTTGGAGACGTTGGTTCCGGACTACCGTGGTCGTATGGACGTGGCCCTTGCCATCACCGCGCAAGAGCCGCCAGACGTGTTCAACCACAACCTGGAAACCGTACCGCGCCTGTACAAGGCCGCGCGTCCGGGGTCTGATTTCGAGTGGTCGCTGGACCTGCTGCAAAAGTTCAAGCAACTGGTACCGCACGTTCCGACCAAGTCCGGCCTGATGCTCGGCCTGGGCGAGACGGACGAGGAAGTCATTGAGGTCATGCAGCGCATGCGCGAGCACGATATCGACATGCTGACCCTCGGCCAGTACCTGCAGCCGTCGCGCAGCCACCTGCCGGTACAGCGCTTTGTTCACCCGGATACCTTCGCCTGGTTCGCCGAGGAAGGTTATCGGATGGGCTTCAAGAACGTCGCGTCCGGCCCGCTGGTGCGTTCGTCCTACCATGCCGATCAGCAGGCTCATGAGGCCAAGATCAAGCTCTGATTCGACATGAACGAAAAATGCCGACGCCCGTCTTCATGAGGGTGTCGGCATTTTTGTGTGCGCTACAGGAAAGTCTGCCGCTGGCAGCCTGAACCGCCCCGTTGGGCGTGCTAGCGTGCCTGCTGGTTGCGCAGGCTCTCCAGCAGCTTATGGGTCGGGTAACCGTCTGCCGGCCAGCCCAGGGCTTGCTGTGCGCTACGAATTGCCTTGCGGGTATTGGCCCCGATGATGCCGTCGGCGCTGCCGGCGTCGTAGTTGCTGGCACTGAGCAGGTTCTGCAATTCCATGCGCTCACTACGGCTCAGCGGCAGATCATCTTTTGGCCAGTCACCGCGGATGTAGCCAGACCCATCGAAACGCTGTGCCAGCAGGCTGACGGCCAGGGCGTACGACGATGAGTTGTTGTACTTGAGGATGGCGCGGAAGTTGTCCAGTACCAGGAAGGCCGGGCCGCGAGCGCCGGCAGGCAGCAGCAGGGCTGCAGACAGTTGTTCGCTACCCGCGGGTACTTGCGTTCCAGGGGGAAGTTGCAGGCCCAGTTGCAGCCATTCTGCGACCGTCTTGCGTTGAGAGCCGTCCGCCAGCCAGTAGTCGAAGCCGGGTTTCAGGCCAACTTCAAAACCCCAAGGCTCGCCGCGTTTCCAGCCTGAGCTTTGCAGGTAGTGGGCGGTCGATGCGAGGGCGTCGGCGGTGCTGTTCCAGATGTCACGGCGACCGTCACCGTCGAAGTCTACCGCGTGGGTGTTGTAGGTCGTCGGGATAAACTGGGTCTGGCCCATGGCGCCGGCCCATGAGCCCAGCATGGCCTCGGGCTGGATGTCGCCGTTCTGCAGGATCTGCAGGGCAGCGAGGAGCTGCGCCTGTGCGAAGGCCGGGCGACGGCCTTCGTAGGCCAGGGTGGCGAGCGAGCGGATCACCGATTTGCTGCCCTGGAACTGGCCGAAGTTACTTTCCATGCCCCAGACGGACACCAGTGTGGTGCGGTCGACGCCATACCGTTGTTCGATACGTGCCAGCAGCTCGGCGTTCTGGTTGAGCAGGGCCTGACCTTTGCGAACACGTACAGGCGAGACAGCGCCGTCGAGGTATTCCCAGACGGGGCGTGTGAATTCGGGTTGACTGCGGTCGGCCTTGATCACGCTCATGTCAGGGGTGATATTAAAAAACGCGCGGTCAAAGGTCGCCGGATTGATACCGGCTTGCAGGGCCTGTTGGCGGAAGCCGGCTTGCCATTGAGCGAAGCTCTGCAGGGGTTGCACATCGTCGATCGGATCGGCGCTGGCAGTTGGATGGGGTGCAGCAGAAGCGGATTGTGTCGGCGCTAGCGGCAGCGCATCGGCGGCGGTCGGCTTCTCCGCGCAGGCGACAAGCAGGATGAGGCTGGAGGCAGCGATCAGTTGGCGGGGTTGCCAACGGCGGGAAAGGCAAAAGGGCATGCACAGGTCCAGTAATTCAAGTCAGGTGTTGACCATACCATGCTTGCCGGATTCCTGCCTTCATGCGGCCAAAAAGTAAGAAGCCTCCCAATCTCTCGATTGGAAGGCTTCGCGGCGGTAGCTGCCTTTGCCCTTGCCTGAGCGTTCCTGGCGGCTACGGAACAGGGGCTGGGCGATGATGGACTTGGCTTTGTTGGGGCCGGGTTTGGCCGGTTTCTTGCTCATTACAGGAGCTCCTGCGATGGGGGGGTGTTGGCGCGCACTATAGGCCCTTGCATTCGTGTGGGCAATCTTACGGGCTTACCGGCTATCTGCTCGTTGTGGCATGGGTTGTTGCGCGATGCATACATCGCTGGCGGGGGGGGGGCGCCAGGTTTGGCGTGATGCTATTCGGCAGGTAATGTCAGACGTTGGCCGGCCATCAGCAGCGACAGACGTGCCAGGCTGGTCCAGGGAGAGCCCTGTGCCTGCCCCTTGATCTGTGCATCAATGCGTTGGGCATCCTGCAGCAGCTGGCTCCAGCGTTGCGCCGAATGACGTTGCAAGGCTTTGCTCATCAGCGGCCGGCGTTTATCCCAGACCGGCGGTTTGGCCTGGCTGAATGCCTTGTCCAGCGGCACGCCCTGGCTGTACTGCTGGGAAAGGCCAGCCAGCAGGCGCAGTTCCCGGGCCAATGCCCAGAGAATGACCGGTGGCTCAACCCCTTCACCGCGCAAGCCTTCGAGCATGCGCAGGGCATGGGCAGCTTCGCCATTAAGAATGGCGTCGACCAGGCCAAAGACATCGAAGCGGGCACTGTCGGCCACGGCGGCCTGTACCGTTTCGACGGTGATCTGATTGCCATCGGCCAGTAACTTGAGCTTTTCGATTTCCTGAGCGGCGGCGAGCAGGTTGCCCTCCACGCGCGCTGCAATCAGCTCTACTGCATCGCGTTGGGCTGCCAGGCCGGCTTGAGACAGGCGTTGGCTGATCCATTGCGGCAGTTGATTGTTGTCCACCGGCCAGATCTGAATGAACTGGACGTGCTGACCGTCAACCAGCGCCTTGCCCCACTTGGTTTTTTGCGCGCTGCCGTCGAGTTTTGGCAGGCTGATCAGCAGCAGGGTGTCTTCGGCAGGGTTGGAGCAGTACTCAATCAGCGCTGCGGCGCCTTTGTCACCGGGCTTGCCTGAAGGCAGGCGCAGTTCCAGCAGGCGTCGTTGAGCGAACAGCGACAAGCTGGCACCCGCTTGAAGCAGCGTGCCCCAGTCGAAGTTGGCATCTGCGCTGAACACCTGGCGTTCGTCGAAGCCTTGCTGGCGAGCTGCCGCGCGAATCGCGTCGGCGGCTTCCTGGCACAGCAGCGGGTCATCGCCGCTAACCACGTAGACCGGGGCGAGCGAACCTTGCAGGTGCTTGTTGAGTTGGGCAGGTGTGAGTTTCATCGCGGAGTGCGGGGCACC
Source organism: Pseudomonas sp. AL 58 (assembly GCF_036348395.1). Classification (NCBI taxonomy): domain Bacteria; kingdom Pseudomonadati; phylum Pseudomonadota; class Gammaproteobacteria; order Pseudomonadales; family Pseudomonadaceae; genus Pseudomonas; species Pseudomonas sp. AL 58. Next base: position 128,219 of record NZ_JAZBQR010000006.1, on the reverse strand, counting down.
GAAGTGCCCCGTTCAGGCTCAGTTGGCTGGGATTTCCAGCGGGGATTGCTGCGGCGTTTCGTCCTGGGCGCGACGGGCGGCTTCGAGGGCATCAGCCTCGGCCTTGGCGCGCGCCTCGGCTTCCATTTGCAGGGTTTCAAGTTGGGCCGGGGTGATCAACTGCAAGCGCAGGACCATCTTCTGGACCATCTCGCGGCGCATTTCATCGCGAACCTGGCTGGCTTCCTGGTCGGAGCCCGTAAGGTTGTTGCTGTCATGCACATAGATCTTTTGTACTTCCAGCTTGTCGGCAAGGAGGCTGGTGTTGTTCTGGCCGCGGATCTCGAAGCTCAGGGTGTCGGTGAGTTCATACTCGACCGAGCGAGCAGAGCCTGCATAGCTGGCGGCGCGCTGGGTATTGTCTTCACGGGCCAGGAACAGCTTGTATGGGGCGCCGGCGTGCACGTTCACGCCGCTGCTTTTCAGAACCTGGCGCAGTTGCGTCACAGTATCGCCATAGGCGTCGCGAGCACTTACATCGAGCTCCTTGAGCGCCAGGTCTGTGGTGCCGGTGCCGCGCAGTTGGAAGCCGCAGGCGCTGAGCATTACGGCCAGGCCCATCACCAGCAGGTTGCGTTTGATCATGTTGTTGCTCCCTTGAAACCTTGTAAGCCGATTCTGTGCGGGCGCCCTGAGGTGAGCAGGGCGCCACATTCCATCAGCTGGCGACAATATTGACCAGCTTGCCCGGTACGACGATGACCTTGCGGATGGTCAGGCCTTCAGTGAAACGCAGCACGTTTTCATTGCTGCGGGCCGCGGCTTCAATGTCTTCACGGCTGGCGCCAACCGGCATCTCGATCTGGCCGCGCAGTTTTCCGTTGACCTGGATTACCAGTTGCAGGCTGTCCTGTACCAGCGCGCTTTCATCCACGGCTGGCCAGCCAGCGTCGATGACTGCGCCTTCATGGCCCAACTGCTTCCACAGTTCGTGGCTGATGTGCGGCGTGATCGGTGCCAGCAACAGGGTCACGGTTTCCAGGCCTTCCTGAATCAGTGCGCGGTCTTGTGCCGTGGCTTGCGGTGCCTTCTCCAGCACGTTCATCAGGGTCATTACTTGCGCAATGGCGGTGTTGAACTTGTGGTGCTGGCCCACATCCTGGCTGGCTTGCTTGATGGCCGAGTGGATCGAACGGCGTACGGCTTTCTGGGCATCGTCCAGCGCAGCGACATCCAGAGCGCCAGGCAGCCCTTGCGCGACGTGGCTTTGCGCCAGGCGCCAGACGCGGCGCAGGAAGCGGTTCGAGCCTTCTACGCCGGAGTCGGACCATTCCAGGCTCATGTCGGGCGGCGAGGCGAACATCATGAACAGGCGGCAGGTGTCAGCACCGTAGGCTTCGATCATGGCCTGAGGGTCAACGCCGTTGTTCTTCGACTTGGACATCTTCTCGGTGCCGCCGATCTCTACGGGCAGGCCGTCGGTTTTCAGGCGGGCGCCAATGATCTTGGCCTTGGCATCACGTTCGACTTCAACGTCGGCCGGGTTGAACCAGTCTTTGCCACCGTTGCTGGCCGTGCGGTAGTACGTCTCTGCGACGACCATGCCCTGAGTCAGCAGGTTCTTGAACGGTTCGTTGGAGCTTACCAGGCCTTCGTCACGCATCAGCTTGTGGAAGAAGCGTGCATAGAGCAGGTGAAGAATGGCGTGTTCGATGCCGCCGATGTACTGGTCAACCGGCAGCCAGTGGTTGGCAGCCTGTTTGTCGACCATGCCGCCTTCGTAGTTTGGCGAGGCGTAACGCGCGAAGTACCAGGACGACTCGACGAAGGTGTCCATGGTGTCGGTTTCGCGCTTGGCTGCGGCGCCGCATTTCGGGCAGCTGCAGTTGTAGAACTCAGGCATGCGCGCCAGCGGCGATCCCGCACCATCCGGCACCACGTCTTCTGGCAGGACGACCGGCAACTGGTCTTCCGGTACCGGTACGTCGCCGCAGGATGGGCAGTGGATGATCGGGATTGGGCAACCCCAGTAGCGCTGGCGGCTGATACCCCAGTCGCGCAGACGGAACTGGGTGCGCGACTTGCCGAGTTCTTTCTTGATCAGGGCGGCTTCGATGGCATCGAACGCGCCAGCGAAGTCCAGGCCGTCGAATTCAGCAGAATTGATCAGTTGGCCGTGCTCGCCGTAGGCGGCGTCCCACTCGGTGCCAACCACATCACCGGCACGGGTGCGAACCACGGTCTTGACCGGCAGGTTGTACTTGTGTGCGAACTCGAAGTCGCGCTCGTCATGGGCCGGGACAGCCATGACCGCGCCGTCGCCGTAGTGCATCAAGACGTAGTTGGCGACCCACACGGGCAGTTTTTCGCCAGTCAGCGGATGCTCGACGAACAGCGACGTCGGCATGCCTTTCTTTTCCTGGGTGGCAACGTCGGCCTCGGCAACGCTGCCGCTCTTGCACTCGTCGATAAAGGCTTGCAGCGCCGGGTTACCCTGGGCAGCCTGCGTGGCCAGCGGGTGCTCGGCTGCAACGGCGACGTAGGTCGCGCCCATCAGGGTGTCCGGGCGGGTGGTGAAGACTTTCAGTGTACCGTCGTGGCCGATCGAGGCCTTGTCGAACGGGAACTGGACTTCCATGCCGCGTGACTTGCCAATCCAGTTACGTTGCATGGTCTTGACCTGTTCAGGCCAGCCCGGCAGTTCGTCGAGGCTTTCCAGCAACTCGTCGGCGTAATCGGTGATCTTGAAGTAGTACATCGGGATTTCGCGCTTCTCGATCAGCGCGCCCGAACGCCAGCCACGGCCGTCGATGACCTGCTCGTTGGCCAGTACGGTCTGGTCAGCCGGGTCCCAGTTGACGGTGCCGTTCTTGCGATAGATGACGCCTTTTTCGAACAGGCGGGTGAACAGCCACTGCTCCCAGCGGTAGTAGTCCGGCTTGCAGGTGGTGACTTCACGCGACCAGTCGAAGGCCAGGCCCAGGCTCTTGAGCTGGGTCTTCATGTACTCGATGTTTTCGTAGGTCCACTTGGCCGGGGCGACGTTGTTTTTCATCGCCGCGTTTTCGGCCGGCATGCCAAAGGCGTCCCAACCCATCGGCTGCAGGACGTTCTTGCCCTGCATGCGCTGATAGCGGGCGATGACGTCGCCGATGGTGTAGTTGCGCACGTGACCCATGTGTAGCTTGCCGCTTGGGTACGGGAACATCGACAGGCAGTAGAAGGTGTCTTTGCCTGGTTGTTCACTGACTTCAAAAGACTTTTGCTCGTCCCAGAACGACTGGGCGGCGGCTTCAATTTCGCGGGGCTGATAGAGTTCGTGCATGGCTACTTTGCGCTGAGAAATGGGAGACCTTATCCAGGCAGAACCGCTGCGCCCGGCAATTCGGTGTCAATATAATGAACGCAGTAGCATACATGACCCGTCTCTATCGAGGGAAACCCTGATTGCATCCTCAGACTGGCTGCGGGCCGTTGGTCGTGGCGTCTCGCTGCTTTTGTGAGTACCGCTAAGCTGATTCTTGGGGGCGGTATTTTTATCTCAAATGAGGTGAACGGATGGGTGAGTCGCCGCTACAAGCACTAGAGCCCGAGCTTTGCGAGCGTTTGATCGACCGGTTGGGGCTGGCACTGGATGTCGCCAGAGCCTCTGTTCGACTGCGCGATGAGATGCCCGCCGAACTGGAACTACGTGGATTGAGCTACGCCGAATTTGAAGTGATCAAGGCTTACCTGGCATCGAACCCAGAGCGCTACAGAGCACATATAGATGCGCTGCAGCAGCCTGAGGTACCTGCCGGCAGAGTGGTCTGGCTTAAAGACAGCGCGCGTTCTTCAGTCACGACAAAGTCCAGGGCATTGCATTTCAAGTAATCGTACGAGTCCTTCAGGCCCTACGACCTTACCGTTAAATTTTCCATGATCGGCACCTGGCTATTGTTGTCAGGTGCCGATTTTCTTAGGCTTCGCGCATCCATGGAGGTGCCGATGCCGTTTCGTTATTTCATTAAACAATTGATCATGCCGCCTGGCGTGTTGTTTCTGCTGTTGATCGCGGCATGGTGGTTGCGTAACACCTGGCCTCGTACGGCCTGTGCATGTTTCACGCTGGGCTTGGGCGGGCTGTGGCTGATGAGCTTGCCTGTCGTTGTGGAGCAGGCCGCACGCCTGCTGGAGCGTGACCCTGCGCTGGCTTATGGCCAGTGGGAGGACCTTGCTGAGCGTGCCGATGCCATCGTCGTGCTGGGCGCGGGCCGAGAGCGCGATGACCCCGCCTGGGGCGCCAGGGATCAGCCGAGTGCTGTCGCGCTTGAACGTATGCGCTATGCCGCGCAATTGGCCAAGGCTTCCGGTTTGCCTGTACTCATCAGTGGCGGTTTGCACTACGGTACGCCGCCCAGTGAGGCCCAGTTGATGGCCGACGCGCTCGCGCGCGATTTTGGTGTCTCGGTGCGTTGGAAAGAGGAGCGTAGCCGTACGACCTGGGAGAATGCGCAGATGAGCGCAGAGCTGCTGCTGCCAGAGGGCTACAAGCGCGTGGTGTTGGTGACCCAGGCATGGCACATGCAGCGTTCGCGCTGGAGCTTTGAGCGCGTCGGGTTCACTGTGGTGCCAGCGCCAGTGGGCTACATGGGGCGCAATCATGCTCGCCCGTTTGGCGGCTGGATGCCTGAAAACAAATCACTCTGGCAGAGCAGCCAACTGCTTAACGAAGCCGTTGGTCTGCTCGCCTATCGCTTGTTTTACTAGACTGTTCTGGCGATGCGGCCGGCCATCAGTGCCCAGCCCAGCAGCAGGGTGCTGAGAATGATCAGCGGCCAGGAGCGCCATTTCAGGTATGGCGTGAGCTTTTGCATCGGAACCACTTCGCCGTAGAGTATGCCGCGCTCAAATTGCGGGATTTGCGCGGTGATCCGGCCGAAGGGGTCGATCAGGCCGGTGACGCCGTTGTTGGTTGCACGGATCATCCAGCGTCCTGCTTCAAGGGCGCGCATTTGTGCCATCTGCAGGTGTTGCAACGGTCCGATCGAGGTGCCGAACCAGGTGTCGTTACTGATGGTGAGCAACAGGTCGCTGCGTGCCGCGAGGCTGGCGGCGAACTCTGGGTACACCACTTCGTAGCAAATGTAGGGCGCGATCTGGTAGCCCTTTGCTTGCAACAGTGTCTGGTCTGAGGGGCCGCGAGCGAAGTCCGACATCGGCAGGTCGAAGAAGGTGATCAGCCCGCGTAGCAGGTCTTGCAGTGGCACGTACTCACCGAAAGGCACCAGTTTCTGTTTCAGGTAGGTGCCGTCGCCTTCACCGGTGACGGTAATGCCGTTGTAGTAGCGCCGTTGGTCATGCACAACCTGGCGGATTGGTACGCCAGTGATCAGCGCCGAGCGTCGGTCGCTGGCAAAGCTGCCCATCATGTCCAGGTAGCCCTGAGCGGACTCCTTGAGCACTGGCACAGCCGTCTCCGGCCAAACGATCAGGTCGACCTGTTTGGACGTGAAGGTCATGTCGCGGTACAGCGCCAACTGGGCGTTCAACTGGGTCGGATCCCACTTTAGCGACTGCTCGATGTTGCCCTGGATTGCGGCCACCTTCAGTGGCTCGCCCGCCGGGCGGGTCCAGGCGTGGCCTTTGAGTGCCATGCCGATCGCCCACGGGGCCAGCAACACGGCCATTGCGGCGATCAGGAAGGCTTTGCGCTCACGCAGGCGGTTCAGGTTGCACAGCAGTGCGGCGCTCAGTGCCAGGCTGAAGGAAATCAGCCACATTCCACCTAGTGGGGCCAAGCCGGCCAAGGGGCCGTCAAGCTGGCTGTAGCCCGCGTAGAGCCAGGGGAAGCCGGTCAGGAACCAGCCACGGAATGCTTCCTGGGCCAGCCAGAGCGCGGCAAAGGCCAGGGCGTCGGCCAGCGGTGCTTCGTTGCGTCGAATCCAGCGCGCCCAGACCCAGGCAGGCAGGGCAAAGAAAAACGCTATCGCTGCGATGAAGGCAAGCATCAGCAGGCCTGCCAGCAGTGCCGAGGCGCCGCCGTAGGTATGGATGCTGACGTAGATCCAGCTGGTTCCCGCGCCGAACACACCGAAGCCATAACACCAGCCGCGTGCCAGAGCCTGGCGTGGGCCAAGGTCGCGCAGGCCCAGGTAGAACATCGCCAGGGTCACCAGCGCCAGTGGCCAGATGTTGAAGGGCGCGAGGGCCAGGGTGGTGATGGCGCCGGCCGCCACGGCCAGCAGGTTACCGGGCCAGCCGGGGCGGGTGATCCAACGCATGGTTGTCCTTAGCGGGTGATAGGTGTCAGGCGCAGCAAGTGTATCCGGCGGCTGTCGGCGTTGAGAACCCGGAAACGGTAGGGGCCGATTTCGGTTGTCTCGTTACGCTTGGGCAAGTGCCCGAATGCGCTCATCACCAAGCCACCGACGGTGTCGAACTCGTCATTGGAGAACTCGCTGTCGAAGAACTCGTTGAAGTTCTCGATGGGCGTCAAGGCCTTGATCAGGAAGTCGCCACTCGGCAACGGCTTGATGTAGCTGTCTTCCTCGACGTCATGCTCATCCTCGATGTCGCCGACGATTTGTTCGAGCACGTCTTCGATGGTTACCAGGCCGGCCACGCCGCCATACTCATCGATCACGATGGCCATGTGGTTGTGGTTGGCACGGAATTCACGCAACAGCACGTTCAGACGCTTGGATTCGGGCACAAAGGTGGCCGGGCGCAGCAGGTCCTTGATGTTGAAGCGGTCGCCATTTTCCTTGAGGATCAGTGGCAACAGGTCCTTGGCGAGCAGTACGCCGAGGACGTCATCGTGGCTCTCGCCCACGACCGGGTAGCGTGAGTGCGCAGCGTCGATCACCGCTGGCAGGAACTCGCGGGGTGTTTGGGTCGCCTTGATGCTGATCATCTGCGAGCGCGGGACCATGATGTCACGCACTTGCAGGTCTGCGACCTGGATTGCGCCTTCCACGATGGTCAGGGCTTCGCTGTCGAGCAGCTTGTTCTGATGGGCTTCGCGCAGCAGTTCCAGGAGTTCCTGGCGGTTTTTCGGCTCATGGGCAAAAGCCTGGGTCAGCTTACCCAGCCAGGACTTTTGCCCATTGCTCGATCGATCTTCGCTCATGGCGGTTACTCGTGATCCTTACAGGTATCGGTGTCGGGGAAATCGTGTTCGTCGTCGGCATACGGGTCAGGGTGACCCAGTTCGGCAAGCAACGTTCGTTCCAGTGCTTCCATCTCTTCGGCCTCATCGTCTTCGATGTGGTCGTAGCCCAGCAGGTGCAGGCAGCCGTGGATGACCAGATGCGCCCAGTGTGCCTCCAGCGACTTGCCTTGTTCGGCGGCTTCGCGTTCGACCACGGCGACGCAGATCACCAGGTCGCCGAGCAGTGGAATGTCGAGCATGTCATCGGGCACATCGGCCGGGAAGGACAACACGTTGGTGGCGTAATCCTTGTGCCGATAGGTGTTGTTGAGCTCGCGGCCTTCGGCTTCATCAACCAGGCGAATGGTCAGCTCGGAGTCGGCGCTGCGCTGACGCAGGGCAAGTTCGCACCAGCGACGGAACGTGGCTTCATCAGGGGCGGCGGCATCAGTAGCCAGTTGCAGGTCGAGTTCAACCATCGTGACGGTTGCCTTCGTGCTTGTCCTGCTGCTTGCTGTCGAAGCGCTCGTAGGCCTCGACGATGCGCTGCACCAACGGATGGCGTACAACGTCTTTCGGCTTGAAGTGGGTAAAGCTGATGCCCGGCACCCCGTCAAGAACCTCGATCACATGCGCCAGCCCTGATTTGGTGCCGCGCGGCAGGTCGACCTGGGTGATGTCCCCGGTGATCACGGCTGTCGAGCCGAAGCCGATCCGAGTGAGGAACATTTTCATCTGCTCGACGGTCGTGTTCTGGCTTTCGTCGAGGATGATGAAGCTGTTATTCAAGGTACGGCCGCGCATGTAGGCCAATGGCGCGATCTCGATAACCTGGCGCTCAATCAGCTTGGCCACATGTTCGAAGCCCAGCATTTCGTAGAGGGCGTCGTACAGTGGTCGCAGGTACGGGTCGATTTTCTGTGCCAGGTCGCCGGGCAGGAAGCCAAGCTTTTCGCCTGCTTCGACCGCCGGGCGCACCAGCAGAATGCGGCGCACCTGTTCACGCTCCAGTGCATCAACCGCACAGGCCACAGCCAGGTAGGTCTTGCCGGTACCCGCCGGGCCGATGCCGAAGTTGATGTCGTTCGCCAGGATTTCCTTGACGTAGCGCTGCTGGTTGAGCCCGCGCGGGCGGATATTGCCCTTGCGTGTGCGCAGGGTCACGCTCGGTTCGGCGGCAGCCGGGTTTTCCATGGCTTCCAGCGACGACTCCTGCAGGAACAGGTGAACCATGTCCGGCGAAAGCTCGGTAGCCTTGGTTTCGCGGTACAGGCGTCGAAGCAGTTGCTCGGCGGAAGAGGTGAGTTGGGGTTCGCCGATCAATTCAAATTGATTGCCGCGGTTGCGGATTTCAATGGCCATGCGCTGTTCGATGAGGCGCAAATGCTCGTCGAACTGCCCGCACAGGTTGGCGAAGCGGCGAGCCTCAAAGGGCTCGAGGATGAAACGATGAGGTTCTATGGGTGCGTTCAAGGTCGTTTTTTAGCCGCCCAACGGCAATGAGAGTGAATTCAAGGATAACCCCAGAGGCTCACGTGCGAAAGCGCTGAAACGTTCAAGGATTACCGGGCCCGGTGTGCAGGGCCCGGCCATGCCTTTACGGTAGCAGCGAGCCGAACAACGAGTGAGGCCGTGCATCGTCGATCTGCACGTCGACAAACTGCCCAATCAGTTTGGGATTGTCGCAGCGGAAGTTGACGATACGGTTATTTTCGGTGCGCCCTTGCAGTTGCCCAGGGTCACGGCGTGAGTAATCGGTTACCAGAATGCGCTGAACGGTCCCGACCATGCGCCGGCTGATTTCAAAACCTTGATGGTCAAGGCGCTGCTGCAGTACCTGCAGGCGTTCCTTCTTGAGTTCTTCCGGTGTGTCGTCTGGCAGGTCGGCGGCCGGTGTACCCGGGCGCTGGCTGTAGACGAACGAGTAGGAGAAGTCGAAGCCGACATCGCTGACCAGTTTCAGGGTTTGTTCGAAGTCTTTTTCAGTTTCGCCGGGGAAGCCGACAATGAAGTCGGAGCTGATGCAGATGTCCGGCACCGCCGCCTTGAGCTTGCGCAGCTTGGACTTGTACTCAAGAACGGTGTGGTTGCGCTTCATCGCGGCCAGTACACGGTCCGAGCCCGACTGCACCGGCAGGTGCAGGTGCTTGACCAGTTGCGGCACGTCAGCGTGCGCCTGGATCAGGCTGTCGGAGAACTCCAGGGGGTGCGAGGTGGTGTAGCGGATGCGACCGATGCCGTCCACTGCGGCAACCACGCGGATCAGCTCGGCCAGGTCGGCCAGGCGCCCATCGTGGGTCAGGCCACGGTAACCGTTGACGTTCTGCCCCAGCAGGGTGATTTCACGTACGCCGTTCTCGGCCAGGTGAATGACCTCGGCCAGTACGTCGTCGAATGGACGGCTGACTTCCTCGCCGCGGGTGTAGGGCACTACACAGAAGGTGCAGTACTTGCTGCAGCCTTCCATGACTGAAACGTAGGCGGTAGGGCCGTCGATACGGGGTTCTGGCAGGTGGTCGAACTTTTCGATTTCCGGGAACGAGACGTCTACCTGTGGTTGCCGGGTAGTGCGGGCGGCGTCGATCATCTCCGGCAAGCGGTGCAGGGTTTGCGGGCCGAACACCACGTCGACATAAGGCGCACGCTTACGGATGGACTCGCCTTCCTGGCTGGCGACACAGCCGCCGACGGCAATGACCATTTCCGGGTTCTGTTCCTTCAGCTCACGCCAGCGGCCTAGCTGGGAGTAGACCCGGTCTTGTGCACGTTCGCGGATCGAACAGGTGTTGAGCAGGATGACATCGGCGTCTTCTGCCCGGGCGGTGACCTCCAGGGCTTGATGTTCGCCCAACAGATCGACCATGCGCGAGCTGTCATACTCGTTCATCTGGCAACCGTGGGTTTCGATATAAAGCTTCTTGGCCATGGGAGATCATCAGGTAATTCAAAGAACCGCGCATTATAAGGGGCGTCAGCGATGGTTCCTAGCGTTGTCGATCAGGTGGCTATGCTATAGTTTGCGCCCTCTTTACCACCTGTCTTCGTTCCCGCCGAAAATGACCAAACGTGCCGATCCGATCTACAAAGTGATTTTTCTCAACCAGGGCCAGGTATTCGAGATGTACGCCAAGCAGATCTACCAAAGTGATCTGTGGGGCTTTCTCGAAGTGGAGGAGTTTATCTTCGGAGAGCGCACCCAAGTGGTGGTCGATCCCAGTGAAGAGAAGCTCAAGGCGCAATTCGAGGGTGTGGTTCGCAGCTTCGTACCGATGCATTCGATCGTGCGTATCGATGAAGTCGAGCGGCTGGGGACACCCAAGATCAGTGAAGCGCGCGGGGGCGGTAACGTGATGCCGTTCCCAATGCCGATGCCCGAGAAGTAAGCAGGACGCTGCCCCGGCGTCAGGGGAGTGGCGAGAAGGGGGTACGCCCTTCGGCGCTCTGCAGTTCCAGCAGGTACTTGCGGAAGATCTGCCCCAGTACTTGGGTAGCGACCTCCAGCTCGTCACGTGGCATTTGTGCCGACACCTCGTCGGCCATGTCCAGGGCGTCTTCGGCGCCATTGACTGCGGCCATTTTCAGCACGATGTAGGCTTGCACATTGTTGGCCGCCACGCCTTCTCCGCGGAAAAACATGGTGCCCAGGCGGTACTGTGCTTCAGCATGCCCTTGCAATGAGGCCTGTTCGAAGTAGCTCAGTGCCTTGCTCAGGTCGCGCGGTGCATTTTTACCCACGTAGTAGAACTCACCCAACTCGTACTGCGCCTGGGCATCCCCGCCCTGTGCCGCTTGTTGGCAGTCAGCGAGTGCTTGCGCCAGGTCTTCGGGCTGGGAATCGAGGGTGCAGCGGCCGGTTGCCGGGATCAGCAACGAGTTACCGCCTGCTGTAGCCAGCAGGGGCTGAAGAAGCAACAGGCAGCCCAGGGCAAGGGCGCGGCCGGTGCGGTTCATGGGGATCGACTTACCTCTGCAAAGCTGCGGCCAATGTGTCTGGTGGCACATTATGGGATAACCTGCGCCAACCTTACAAAGTCTTTACTCGATTTTCTGCTTGAAGGGGTGTTTGGTGCTCGCTATTTGCATGTACCGGCCTTGTTGGCGCTGCGGGCAACGCGTGCTCATTGGCATCGCGTCGGCCCCGCAGCGGCGACAAGACTGTCTGTTGCAGGCGGGCGCTTAGAGCTTGGCGAATGCCCGCTCAGCGGCGTCCAGAGTGATCTTCAACTCGGCTTCGCCATGGGCAATAGAGGTAAAGCCCGCCTCAAAGGCGCTCGGTGCCAGGTACACGCCACCTTCCAGCATCAGGTGGAAGAAGCGCTTGAAGCGTTCGGCATCGCTGGACATGACGTCGTCGAAGGTCACGATGTCGTCGGCAGCGCTGAAGTACAGGCCGAACATGCCACCCGCCTGGGTGGTGACGAACGGTACGCCTGCAGCATCGGCACGTTCCTGCAGCCCCTGGAGCAGGCGGCTGGTGAAGTCGCTCAGTTCGTCGTGGAACCCAGGCCGACTGATCAGCTTCAGTGTGGTCAAGCCAGCGGCCATGGCCAGTGGGTTGCCCGACAAGGTGCCGGCTTGATACACCGGGCCCAGCGGCGCGATCTGCGACATGATTTCGCGCTTGCCACCGAAGCAGCCGACAGGCATGCCGCCGCCGACGATCTTGCCGAAGGTCGATAGGTCAGGGGTAACGCCGTAATAGGCTTGCGCACCGCCCAGGGCAACACGGAAACCGGTCATGACTTCGTCGAAAATCAGGACCACGCCGTGCTTGTCGCATTGTGTGCGCAGGCCTTCAAGGAAGCCGGGGGCGGGCGGCACGCAGTTCATGTTGCCGGCGACCGGCTCGACGATGATACAGGCGACCTCGTTGCCCACTTCATTGAGCATCTTCTCGACGGCAGCAAGGTCGTTGAACGGCAGGGTCAATGTATGTTTGGCGAACGCAGCGGGCACGCCTGCAGAGCTCGGTACGCCCTGGCTTAGAAGGCCAGAACCGGCTTTTACCAGCAGGCTGTCGGAGTGGCCGTGGTAGCAGCCCTCGAACTTGATGATGCTGTCGCGGCCGGTGTAGCCCCGGGCCAGGCGGATGGCGCTCATGGTGGCTTCGGTACCGGAGCTGACCATGCGAACCATTTCCATCGACGGTACGATCGAGCAGACCAGGTCGGCCATCTCGGTTTCCATCGCGGTCGGGGCGCCATAGGACAGGCCGTGCTCCAGTTGCTTGCGCACCGAGTCAAGGACGTCTGGGTGGCTGTGGCCCAGAATCATTGGCCCCCAGGAACCGACGTAGTCGACATAACGCTTGTCGTCTTCATCGGTAACGTAGGCGCCTTCGGCGTGCTTGAAGAACAGCGGGGTGCCGCCAACGCTGCGGAATGCGCGGACTGGCGAGTTCACGCCACCTGGGATGTGCTTCTGGGCATTGGCAAACAGGGCTTCGGAACGGGACATGAGGGTCTCTCTCAATCAAACAGATTCGAACAGGGCGTTGAAGGCGCGGGCGCGGCGGGTGACTTCCTGCGCGCTGTCGGCTCCAAACAGCCCGTGGATGACGGCCAGCAGGTCGGCGCCATGGGCGACCAACGGTGCGGCATTGTCCAGGGTAATGCCGCCGATCACGGCAATCGGCAGGTTGACCCGGCGGCGTGCCTGTTCCAGCAGTTCGACGCTGGCGGCCGGCGCGCCGGGCTTGGTTACGGAGTTGAAGAAACGACCAAAGGCCACATAGCTGGCGCCTTCGCGTGCGGCCTGCTCCGCCAGTTCAAGCTGGGCGTGGCAGGTAGAACCAATGATCGCCTGATGCCCCAACAGCGTGCGGGCCGGCGTCAGCGGGCCGTCGGTCTGGCCCAGATGCACGCCGACACCCAGGCGTGCGGCCAACTCGACATCGTCATTGATGATCAACTGGGTGGTGTAGCGTTCGCAGAGTTTGGCCAGGGCTTCGGCTTCGCGCAGACGTTGCGCCGCGTCGTCACTCTTGTCGCGGTACTGCAACAGGGTCACGCCGCCATCCAGCGCGGCTTCGACATGAGACAAGAACCGACCGGCCAGTAACTGGCTATCTGTAATGGCGTACAAACCGCGTAACTTCATTGCTTGAGCCTCGTGGCCGTGACCGGAAACCAGTCGTCAGGAACAGAAATCCAGGGGCAGACGGCGCGGTACGTACTGGCCTTTGCCCAATTGCTCGGCATCGCGCAGCGTTCGCCAGGTGTAGTCCAGCGCGGATCGCACGGCGCTCTCCAGTTGTTCGCCCAGCGCCAGACGGCCCGCGAGGGCACTGGCCAGGGTGCAGCCGGAGCCATGGTAGCTGCCAGGCAGGCGCTGGCAGGTCCAGGTGTGGCGCTGGCCATCGCGGCTGTACAGGCGGTTATGGATCTCGTGCTCGTCACCGTGGCCGCCGGTGATCAGCAGGTACTTGCAGAAGGGCAGGAGCTTTTCCGCACATTCATCGGCAGTCCCTTCCGGGAGTTCAGCCAGAATGCGTGCTTCCGGCAGGTTCGGCGTGGCGATGGTGGCAATCGGCAGCAGGCGTTCGCGCATGGCGTAACCCACTTCATCCTTGCCCAGCCGTCCGCCGCCGCCTGCACGCAGCACGGGGTCACAGACCATCGGCAGGTGCGGGTGGGCGGCCAGTAGCTCGACCACGGTATCAACCATTTCCAGTGAGCCGAGCATGCCCAGCTTGACGGCTGCTACCGGCGAGTCGTTGAGCACGGCATTGGCTTGGGCCAACACCCACTCACGATCAAGGACGCGGAAGTCGCTGACATTGACGGTATCCTGCACGGTCAGGGCGGTCACGGTGGGTGCAGCGTGACAGCCTTGAGCGATCAGGGCTTCGATATCTGCCTGCAAGCCGGCGCCGCCACTGGGGTCGTGGCCGGAGAGACAGAGGACAACGGGGCGGGAGCTGTAGGTATTCATGGTGCGCGAGCTTAACACCAAACGCATTTTGCGGGTCTTCCCCTGCCAGGTTGATTTTTTGGCAAAGGGGTCAGGTATTTTTGTGTTGGTTGTCTGTAATGCCCGAAATAGAGCCTTTTCTTTGTATTTTGGAGTGGCGGCTAGTAAGCCGCGACAGCTATGCTAGAGTGCTCTCAATACTGATAACAGGCACCGCCGGATTTCGTCGTCTCAAAAGGAAAGGAGGCGAACGCGACGCAACCGGGGCAGACCATGCTGGGGCTGTATGCGCTATTTGCTGATTTTTTTGCTGGGCTGCCTGCCAACCTTTGCTGGCGCGGTCGACTTTGACGACGCCACTCGCAACCTGCCGCTAGGGCGCTTGATGCAGGTCTATGAAGACCGTGAGGGCCATGCCGATATTGCTCAGGTGAGTGCTGCGGCCTTCAGCGATCGATTCAGCTCCCATGACGCTGACGTGCTCAATGCAGGCTATTCAAGATCGGTGTTCTGGCTCAAGGTGGACCTGCACTACCTGGCAATGCCCCAGGCAAGTGCACGTAGCTGGTTGCTGGAGCTGGCCTACCCGCCGCTTGATCATCTGGAACTGTATCTCCCCGACGATAGCGGCACCTACCGGCTGGCTCAGCGCACCGGTGATGCGTTGCCTTATGACAGCCGTCAGATCAAGCAGAACAACTACCTGTTCGAATTGCCGTTCGAGCCTGATCAATCGATGACGGTCTACCTGCGCCTGCACAGCGAAGGGTCGGTTCAGGCGCCGTTGACCTTGTGGGCTACCGATGCCTATCTGGAGGCACAGCCGACACGCCTGTATGTGCTGGGCCTGATCTATGGCGTGCTGCTGGGGATGCTGGTGTACAACCTGTTCATCTACATCAGTGTGCGCGACACCAGTTACCTCTATTACATCCTCTACATCGCCTCGTTTGGTTTGTATCAGGTTTCGGTAAACGGCGCCGGGGTGGCTTACTTCTGGCCGGAAAACCCCTGGTGGGCCAATGCGGCCACGCCGTTCTTCATTGGTGCGGCGGGTTTGTTCGGTTGTCAGTTCGCCCGAAGTTTTCTCCAGATGGCGCAACACAGCCGAGTGCTTGATCGTTTGTTACTTGCCTTGATGGCCTGTGCGGTCGCGGTCGTGCTGATGTCGTTGACCCTCAGCTACGGCATAGCCCTGCGCCTGGCTACTTTGCTGGCGTTGATGTTCACCCTCAGTATTTTTACCGCCGGTGTGTTCGCCTGGTGGCGCGGGTTGAGGGTTGCGCGTTACTTCATCATTGCCTGGTCGGCGTTTTTGCTCGGTGGTTTGGTGAACACCCTGATGGTGTTGGGCTACCTGCCGAACGTCTTCCTGACGATGTATGCCAGCCAGATCGGTTCTGCGCTGGAGGTCGGTCTGCTGTCGTTGGCGCTTGCCGACCGAATCAACAGCATGCGCGATCTGCAGGCGCGAACCTTGCGCGAAACCGGGGAGAGCCTTGAGCGGCTCAATCAGCAATTGGCCAAGAGCAATCGGCTCAAGGATGAGTTCCTCGCCACCGTGACGCATGAGCTGCGCACACCGATGAACGGTGTCATTGGTTGCCTGGAACTGATGCAGACCCTGCCAATGGAGCCAGAGCTTGCGCAGTACCAACAAACGGCCAGCGGCTCGGCGCGGGACATGATGCGGATGGTCGATGACATCCTGGTGCTGACGGAACTCCAGGCCGGGCGGCTGCAGCAGCACAACGAACCCTTCAGCCTGCGTGGCGTCTTGCATGAGTTGCGTGGGCAGTTCACCGCTCAGGCGTTGCACAAGGGCTTGTACGTTCGCCTCGAGATCGCTGCCGGCTTGCCGGATACCGTGATCGGTGATCGACAGAAGCTGGCCTCATGTTTGGGTTACTTGCTCGATAACGGCATCAAGTTCACCCATCGTGGTGGTGTGACCGTGCACATCAACGGCGTGCCACAAGGTTCTGGGCAGTTGTGCCTGACCATCAGTGTTCGTGACACTGGAATCGGTTTTGCGTGCCTGGACCAATCGACCGTGTATCAGCGTTTTTTCCAGATTGATGGTTCGATGACCCGTGAGTACGGCGGGTTAGGCATCGGTTTGGCGATCTGTCGGCAATTGGCTGAATTGATCGGGGCCCGTTTGACTCATGAGTCGCAGCCGGGCGAAGGCAGTTGTTTCGAGTTGTCCCTGTGTGTGGCGGCCAACCCCGTGCAAATCGCCGACATGAGCCTTAATCGAGGCCAAAGCCCGGTCAGTTAGGCGCTTTTGTCACTTTGACCCGGGGGCGGCGCGTGATTCACTGAGGTTCAGTCATGCGTGAATCTGTCAGGAGCCCCCGATGAACCTGCACCAGTACGCTGAAACCCACGAGGTCACCAACCAGCCACCGTCATTGGATGGCGCCAACCTGTACCGCATTGATCTGCCTTTGCAGCAGTGGTCGCAACGCTTCGGTGCGGGCTGGGCGCAAGCACGGATCGACGCCTACGGTGCTCTTGCCGGTGGGCCGCTGATGGCCGCCGGGTTCCTTGCCAACCAGCACAAGCCCCAATTCAAGAGCCATGATCGCTACGGCAACCGGATCGATCTGGTGGAGTTCCATCCGGCTTATCACGAGCTGATGCGAACGGCCATCGAACATGGCTTGCCCTCACTGCCCTGGACCTCACCGGGCGAGGGCGCTCATGTCGCACGTGCTTCGATGACTTATCTACACAGCCAGGCCGAGGCCGGTAGTGGTTGCCCGTTGACCATGACCTTTGCAGCGGTGCCGACCCTCAAGTTGCAGCCAGAGCTGGCCCAGTATTGGCTGCCCAAGGTACTTGCTACCGAGTACGACCCGCGCAACATCGGAGATCGGCACAAGGTGGGCGTTACGCTGGGCATGGCCATGACCGAGAAGCAGGGCGGCACCGATGTGCGTGTCAACACCACCCGGGCTTACCCCGTCGGTGCGGCAGGCCCGGGCCAGGCCTACGAACTGGTCGGGCACAAGTGGTTCTGTTCCGCGCCCATGTGCGATGCCTTCCTGACCTTGGCGCAGACCCATAAGGGGTTGAGTTGTTTTCTGCTGCCGCGTCACCGCCCTGACGACAGCCGCAATCAATTCTATATCCAGCGCTTGAAGGACAAACTGGGTAACTGCTCGAATGCGTCCAGTGAGGTGGAGTTTCGCGGCGCCCTTGCCTGGATGGTGGGTGAAGAGGGGCGCGGGGTGCCAACCATCATCGAAATGGTCGGCATGACCCGCTTCGATTGCATGGTTGGCTCCAGTGCGTTGATGCGCCAGGCGTTGACCCAGGCTGCGCATCACTGTGCTCACCGCCAGGTGGGTGGGCGCCTGCTGGCTGAGCAGCCACTGATGCAGAACGTCATTGCCGACCTGGCCCTGGAAAGCGAGGCCGCCTTGGCCCTCAGCCTGCGCATGGCGCACGCCCTGGATCAGCCGGATGATCCGCAGCAGGTGCGATTTGCTCGCCTGGTGACAGCAGTGGGCAAGTACTGGATCTGCAAGCGCGCCCCGGCAATGATCAACGAAGCGGCCGAATGCATGGGCGGTGCCGGTTATGTCGAGGACAGTATCTTGCCGCGGCTGTACCGCGAGGCACCGGTCAATTCGACCTGGGAAGGTTCCGGTAACGTGCAGTGTCTGGATGTACTGCGGGCGTTGTCGAAAGAGCCGGGCGTGCTCGATGCCCTGTTTGCCGAGCTTGGTGATGGCCATGGCGATGCGCGTCTGGCGGCGCACATCGTCGCGCTGAAGAAAGCATTCAGTGATGTCAGTGATATCCAGTACCGGGCCCGGCAACTGACTGAGGCGATCGCCTTGGGGCTGCAAGCCAAGCTGCTGCTGGAGGCCGGTAATGCTGCTGTCAGCGATGCATTTATTGCCAGTCGTCTGAGTGGCGATGGTCGCGTGTACGGGACCTTGCCACGTGGTCTAGACGTCGCTGCGTTGGTCCAGCGTTCGACGCCGCATTGGCCACTCTAAACAGGCGTGCCTTTAGGCGCAGATGTAGGCAAGATGGAAACCTGCATGTCAGACAGGAAGTACATTGTGAACCGCACTGTTGAAGCCTTTGTTGTCGTAGAAACCGCCGAGGAGGCGGTTGATCGTCTGGCCGCCCTGCATGAGCAGGCAACCGGGGCCTTGAGCCAGGCGCTCAAGCGCTACCTCAAGGACCGTACCGAGCCGAGCGCCGCCGAACGCGCACAGTTCCGATATCCTGAATTACGTCTGACCTATCAGTATCAAGGTGAAGTGCCAGCCATCACGCGGGCCTACGCCAAGGTCCAGTTACCCGGCACCTACAGCATTACCGTGACTCACCCGGCGGCGTTTCGCAGTTATCTGCTGGAGCAACTGCGCCCGCTGATGCGAGATTTCACCGTGACGGTGGAAGTGGGTGTCAGCGAGCAGAACATTCCATACCCTTACGTGGTTGAGCAGGGCGATGAGTTGGCGGGCAGTGGCATTACCGCCGCCGTGCTGGCACGGGTCTTCCCCAGTACCGACCTGTCGGCAGCCACCGATGGTATTGCCGACGGCCTGTATGACTGGGCCAACGTCGATCCGCTGCCGCTGGCGTTGTTCGATGCGGCGCGGGTGGACTTCTCATTGCGTCGTCTGGTGCATTACACCGGCAGCGACTGGCGTCATGTGCAACCGTGGATTCTGCTGACCAACTACCACCGTTACGTCGACCAGTTCATCAGCCATGGCCTGGAGCGTTTGCGCGACGATCCACGTTTTGTGCGGATGATCCTGCCGGGCAATGTCATCATCGAAAAGGCCATGGACAACGGTGAAGCCCAGGCGCTGGTTGCCGGAGTGGTCTGGCACCGTTACCAGATGCCGGCGTATCACCTGATCGCGGCCGATGGGCATGGCATTACCTTGGTCAACATTGGCGTCGGCCCGTCCAACGCCAAGAACATCACCGACCATCTGGCGGTACTGCGTCCGCATTGCTGGTTGATGATCGGCCACTGTGGCGGCCTGCGGCAGTCGCAGACCATTGGTGACTACGTACTGGCTCACGCCTATATGCGTCGCGATGGGATTCTTGATCGCGTGGTACCGCCTAACATCCCGATACCGGCGTTGGCTGAAGTCCAGCTGGCACTGCAGGAAGCCGCAGCGCAGGTGACGGGTGAGCGTGGTGATGAGCTGAAAAAACGCCTGCGTACCGGCACGGTATTGACCTATGACGACCGCAACTGGGAGCTGCGCTGGGCCCAGGAGCGACCGCTGATCAACCTCTCGCGAGCCGTGGCAGTCGACATGGAAAGCGGTACGATTGCGGCGCAGGGTTATCGCTTGCGGGTGCCCTATGGCACGTTGCTGTGTGTCTCGGACAAACCGTTGCACAGTGAAATCAAGCTGCCTGGCTCGGCCAACGCGTTCTACAATCGAGCGGTCAGCCAGCATTTGAAGATTGGCATCGCGGCACTGGACCTGCTGCGTAACCAACTGAACGCGCTGCACTCGCGTAAACTGCGCAGTTTCGATGAGCCGCCGTTCCGCTGAGGCCCCATGCCGTTACCCCCTCGTACCAAGCCGCGCCGCCCTGCGGCCAAACCGTTCGCCCCGCGTCGCC
This sequence comes from Pseudomonas sp. AL 58, assembly GCF_036348395.1. NCBI lineage: Bacteria > Pseudomonadati > Pseudomonadota > Gammaproteobacteria > Pseudomonadales > Pseudomonadaceae > Pseudomonas > Pseudomonas sp. AL 58. The sequence goes on along the minus strand of NZ_JAZBQR010000006.1, from coordinate 108,574 downwards.
AAGCCAAGGCGCCGCCGGCCGAACCGCGGCTGATCCTGTTCAACAAGCCCTTCGACGTCCTGACCCAGTTCAGTGACGGCGAGGGGCGAGCAACGCTCAAGGACTACATCGACATCCCCGGAATCTATCCGGCAGGGCGCCTGGACCGAGACAGTGAAGGGCTGTTGTTGTTGACCAATGATGGTCAGTTGCAGGCCCGCATTGCCGACCCCAAGCACAAGCTGGCAAAGACCTACTGGGTACAGGTCGAAGGTGAACCAAGCGATGAGCAATTGCAGCGGTTGCGTGATGGCGTTGAGTTGAACGATGGCATGACCTTGCCAGCACAGGCACGTGCACTGGAAGAACCTGAATTATGGCCGCGCAATCCGCCGGTACGCTTTCGCAAGAGCGTGCCGACCCACTGGCTGGAGCTGGTGATCAAGGAGGGGCGTAACCGTCAGGTGCGGCGCATGACCGCAGCAGTAGGCCTGCCGACCCTGCGGCTGGTCAGGGTCAGGATCGGCAACTGGACGCTCGATGGGCTTGATCAGGGCTGCTGGCGGGAAGTCCCGGCCAAGCTCTAGACCCCTTCGATGTAGCCGATCACCACGCTCTTGATGATGAAGGCAAGGATGCCCAGGCCCAGCACGAAGAACAGAATGAACGTGCCGAATTTGCCAGCATTGGATTTTTTCGCCAGGTCCCAGACGATAAAACCCATGAAGCCAATCAAGATGGTGACCAGGCCGGTCATCATCCACTCTTCAAATACCGCAGGATCCATCGATCTTCTCCAGGCAGGCTGAGGCGCAGCATTATACGCCTGTACGAATGGCCTGACTAACGCAGGTGCGTCAACGGTAGTTCGGTGCTAGCCAGTACCTGGTTGAGTACGAAGCTTGAGCGTACGCTGGTCACCCCTTCGATACGCGTCAGGTGGCCGAGCAGCAGCTTCTGGTAGTGGTCCATGTCGGGCACCACGACTTTGAGCTGGTAGTCAGCGTCCATCCCGGTGACCAGGCTGCATTCGAGCACTTGCGGCAGGTTGCGGATGGCTGCCTCGAAGGTTTCAAAACGCTCTGGTGTGTGCCGGTCCATACCGATCAGGACGTAAGCGGTCAGGCTCAAACCGAGCATCTTGCGGTCGAGCAGGGCAACCTGGCGGGCGATGTAACCGTCATCTTCGAGTTGTTTGACCCGCCGTGAGCAGGGCGACGGCGACAGGCCAATACGCTCGGCCAGCTCCTGGTTGGAGATGCGCGCATCGCGCTGCAATTCGGCAAGAATACTCAGGTCATAGCGGTCCAGCTTGCTCATGGATCAGGCCTTTTCTGTTTAGATTGCGCTGAATTATCTATCTTTAGTTAAAAATTGCGCAACTAGTGTTTTGATCAGCAATATTCGCAATCCGCTGCCGCAGCTGTCGCCGTATTCTTATTTCCAGAATCACTGCCCGGACATCAGTCCACGGCGGCTGACCCAATCAGGACAGCCGCGGCCAGCAATCCCACAGGGTTGTGCTCGGCCCCCGGGCTACACACTGTCCAGAAGACGGCGTGAGGTGAGCCGGCGTCAAAAGCGTCGAGCACGGACAAAATTATCAAGGGGAGGCCTAAGGGCCTCCCTTTTTTATGCCCTGAATTTTTCATCTACCGGTCGATTACCCGCCCTGGCAGGCCTGATAGAGTGATGGCAGAACACGCCTGTGGTTCTGCTGTATTCGCTACAGGCCCATCTTGACCCCGTGAGGAACAGCATGAAGTCGTGCATCTGGCGCCTGGCCGGTGTTGGTCTGTTTTGTGTGAGTATGAGCGCCTTTGCGCAGGGTGAGCGTTATGGCCAACAGCCGTCCAATGGCGAGGAGCAGCCCACCGCCTCGCTACCGATCCAGTCACGTCCGGATGAAGTGCGTCAGACGCAGCAACCGCGGCAGGGATACTATCAGGACATTCCACGACGCAATGGCTACAACCAGCACTGGCAGGCGGGTGGTGCCGGGCAGCGACCGCATGAGGATTGGCCGGGGCGGCCTGATGGGCATGGCAATGGCTGGGGTGAAGGCCCGCAGTATCGACCGGGGCATGTGATCGATCGCTTTCCAGAGCAGTCCTGGAAAGTCCCCTACCGAGGTCATGATTACTTCTACTCAGGTGGTTACTGGTATCGACCGCAAGGGCCGCGCTATGTGGTCGTGGCACCGCCTTACGGGGCAAGGGTGACCTATTTGCCGCCCTACGCGCGCGAGGTGTGGGTTGGCAACGCGTTGCTGTTTATGGTCGCGGGTACTTATTACCAATACCTCAACGACCGCCAGGAGTATGTGGTGGTCAATCCACCGCAGGCCAGTACGGCGCCTCAGGCTGAACCGAGTAACGGTTATGACGTGATTGCCTACCCGGCCGAGGGGCAGACGCCGCAGCAGGTCCAGCAGGACCGCTACGAGTGTCACCGCTGGGCTGTGGAGCAGAGTGGTTTTGATCCGGCAGCGGCCAGCTACGCGCCGGCGGCGTATGTGGCTGACAACTACCGGCGCGCGCTGGGCGCGTGTCTGAGCGGGCGTGGCTACAGCGTGAACTGATTCCTGTACTTAGTGTGGCGCCGGGTCGGCGTGCACCAGCACTTCGGCCCTGGGGAAGCGTTCGTTGATTGCTGCTGCCGCTTCTTCGCAGAGTGAATGGGCTTCGCGCAACGGCAAGTCGCCCGGCAACTCCAGATGCAACTGAACGAACCAGTGCTGTCCAGAGATGCGCGTACGCAGGTCATGAGCGCCCACGACACCTTTGACGGAACAGGCCAGCGCCAGCATTTCCTCGCTGACGTCTTCTGGTAATGCCGTGTCCATCAGGATCGCCGTGCTTTCGCGAGCGATCTGCAGTGCACTCCAGAGGATGTACAGTGCGATTCCCAGGCCGAAGTAGGCATCCAGTTGCGGCCAGCCGAACATGGCCAGCACCAGCGCCAGCAAAATACTGCCATTGAGCAGCATGTCGGAGCGGTAATGCAGCGAGTCGACACGAATGGCCGTGGAGCCGGTGATACGGATCACGCGTGCCTGGAGCATCAGCAAGGCCGCCGTCAGCACCAGCGACAACACCATCACGCCGATACCGACGCTGGTGTTGCCGAGCGGTTCTGGGGTTTCCAGCCGATGGTAGGCCTGGATGCCGATCAATACGGCACTGACCCCGATGAACAGTGCCTGAGCCATGCCGGCCAATGTTTCCGCCTTGCCGTGACCGTAGCGGTGATTGTCATCGGCAGGACGCAGGGCGTAATGCACTGCCAGCAGGTTGAGAAAGGACGACACGCTATCGAGCAGCGAGTCGGTCAAGCCTGCCAGCAGGCTGACTGACCCGCTAAGCCACCAGCCGATGGCCTTGGCCAGTACCAGAGTACAGGCCACCGCAAGCGACGCGCGGGTGGCCAGGCGCAACAACCGTTCATGTTCAGCGGCTTCACTCATGGGGTATCTATGTCCGTGGAGGGTTGTTTCAGGCAGCAGGCTTGAGGCCGTACATTGCCAGTTGCTCGACACTGCCTTTGTGCTGGATCAGGCGTGGGTCATTGAGTGGCAGGTGCTGGTTCAGTTCCTGCTGGAGGATGGCTTGCAGTTTTACCAGGTCCACTTTGCCGTCAGGCCCCAGGGCCGGTTGCAGTTTTTCCGGTGATATCTGGGCGTGCCTGCCGCCCGGCATGTAGATAGCGCCGGTGGCAAAGTCGATGCCGAAGGCGATCAGGCCGGGGATGACAAAGAACAGGATGCCGATGGCATCCATGGCGGCAATCACCGGGTCGATCTTGCCGGAAATCTGGCCGCGTCGATCCGGGTAGAACAGGGTGCCGCAGGCCGTCAGTTGGGTCAGTAAGCAGGTGATCAGAGCACCGCCAATGAGGCGGGAAGGCATACGCATAGAAATCTCCGCAATTGAGGTTACAAAGGAGCAGGCAGTGCACCTGCAACTGCTGATCAGACCATGATAAGGCATCCTAGGTTCGCCGTTATACTCGGCCCATTGTTTGAGGGCCACCATGATTTCATTACCGATCGACAACGTACTTCCCGCTCTGCGCCAAGCGCTGGGCCAACGCCATGAAGTGGTGCTGGAGGCGCCACCGGGCGCAGGCAAGACAACCCGCGTGCCACTGGCGTTGCTGGACGAGCCTTGGCTGGCCGGGCAGCGGATCCTGATGCTTGAGCCGCGCCGCCTGGCCGCACGTGCCGCAGCGGAGCGACTGGCCAGTGAGTTGGGGGAATCGGTCGGCGAAACGGTGGGCTATCGCATTCGCCTGGACAGTAAAGTCGGCCCGCGTACGCGCATCGAAGTCGTGACAGAGGGCATTCTGACGCGGCGCCTTCAGGAAGACCCTGCACTCGATGGCGTGGGCTTGTTGATCTTCGACGAGTTTCACGAGCGGAGTCTGGATGCGGATCTGGCCTTGGCCCTCAGTCTCAATGGGCGTGACCTGCTACGCGACGAGCCGCCGCTGAAGATCATGCTGATGTCGGCGACGCTGGAGGGCGAGCGGCTGTCGGCGTTGCTCGGTGACGCGCCGGTGGTCAGCAGCGAAGGGCGCATGTACCCGGTTGACGTGCGTTGGGGCAGGCCGTCCCAGCCCGGCGAGTTCATCGAGCCGCGCGTGGTCGATACGGTCCATCAGGCACTGGCCGACGAGCCGGGCAGCCTGCTGGTGTTCCTGCCGGGGCAGGCGGAAATTCGCCGCGTGCATGAAACGTTGCAGGCGTCGTTGGGTGGGCGGCAGGACATCCTGCTCTGCCCGCTACACGGTGAGCTCGAACTGAGTGCCCAGCGTGCAGCCATCGATGCACCCGCGCCGGGCGTGCGCAAGGTGGTATTGGCCACCAACATCGCCGAGACCAGCCTGACCATCGACGGTGTTCGGGTGGTTATTGATGCGGGGTTGGCACGGGTGCCTCGGTTCGACCCTGGCAGTGGCATGACGCGTCTGGACACCCAGCGAATCTCCCGCGCCAGTGCTACCCAGCGGGCGGGCCGGGCCGGGCGTCTTGAACCAGGCGTGTGCTACCGGCTTTGGTCCGAAGCGCAACATGATCAGTTGGCGGCATACGCCAGTGCGGAAATACTCCAGGCCGATCTGGCCGGGTTGGCGCTGCAACTGACCCGCTGGGGTGTGACGCCGGGGCAATTGAGCTGGCTCGATCAACCCCCTGCGGCGGCGTATGCACAGGCCCAGGACCTGTTACTGCGGCTTGGCGCGCTCAAGCCCGGGCAACTGCTCAGCCTGACCGCTCATGGCCAGGCAATGGCTGAGTTGCCGGCGCATCCACGTATTGCGCATTTGCTATTGCGTGGCCAGGCGCTTGGGTTGGCCGAGATGGCCTGCGATGTTGCGGCCCTGCTGGGGGAGCGCGACATTCTGCGCGGTGCGGGCGCCGACCTGCATAGCCGTTTGACCCTGCTCAGTGGTGAGACCCGTGCTTCCCGTGGTGGGCAGGGTGGTGTTCAGCGCGCGCGGCAATTGGCCCGGCAGTACCGTGGTTACTTGCGAGGAAAAGCATCGAGCGCAGTGCCAGACCCTGAGCATCCTCGCTGGCTTGGCGCGTTGCTGGCATTGGCGTATCCAGACCGTGTTGCACAGCAGCGCCGTGCCGGGGGCGCGGAGTACCGGCTGGCCAATGGGCGAGCGGCCCTGTTTGGTGAGGTCGATGCGCTGATGAAGGCGCCGTGGTTAGTAGTTGCTGATCTGGGCAGTCGTCAGGGCCAGCGTGAGGAGCGTATCTACCTGGCGGCCGAGTTCGACCCGGCGCTGTTCGATGGGGTGCTGGCCGAGCAGGTCGAGCGCCTTGATGTGCTCGACTGGGATGAGCGTGAAGGCGTGCTGCGTGCCGAGCGCCAGCGTAAGGTCGGGGAACTGATTTTGGCGCGCGAGCCGCTGACCGGCCTGGATGATGACGCCCGTGCCCGCGCATTGCTTGACCTGGTTCGGCGCAAGGGGCTGGAGTTGCTGCCGTGGACGCCGGAGTTGCGCCAATGGCAGGCCCGGGTGGCGTTGCTGCGTCAGCTGGACCTGGCCACAGGGGGCGACAGTGAATGGCCGGACCTGAGTGATGCGGCATTGTTGGCTGGCCTTGAGCAGTGGTTGCAGCCTTATCTGGGCAAGGTCACGCGCTTGAGCCATTTCGCCCAGCTCGACCTCTCTTCAATTGTCCGCAACTTGTTGCCCTGGCCGTTGCCGCAACGCCTGGACGAGTGGGCTCCGATGCACCTGAGTGTGCCGTCGGGTTCCAGTATTCGTCTGGATTACAGCGAGCATCCACCGATCCTTGCTGTGCGCCTGCAGGAGTTGTTCGGCCTGGCGGAAACGCCGCGTATTGCTCAGGGCCGCCTACAGGTCAAGCTGCACCTGCTGTCGCCTGCGCGTCGACCTGTGCAGGTCACTCAAGATCTGGCTAACTTCTGGCGCAGCACGTACAGCGAGGTCAAAAAAGACCTGAAGGGCCGTTACCCCAAGCACTATTGGCCCGATGACCCATTGGTAGCCGAAGCCACGGCGCGAGCCAAACCGCGCAAATAGTCAAGGCGCTACCGGCAGCAGCAGGCGAGCGCTCACAGGGAGGTGGTCGGAGATTTCCAGGGTGTCCTGCTGCAGCACCTGTGCGCTTACACGCGTGAGCTTGGGGCTGTGGAACAGGTAGTCGAGGGTTCGGTCCGGAGCGCTCACATTGGGGTCGTTGGGATAATGGGTAAGCCAGCGGGCGCGATCTGCACCGCTGGCCTCGGCATTGCTGGGGATCATGGGGTACGTGTCCCAGAGCAGGTGCAGGTCGCTGTCAGCCGCGTACAACCCGCGTTGCTGGGGCGTGAGGCGCCGGTACTGTCCGAGTGGCAGCATGTTGAAATCCCCTCCAATCAACCATGCCGCGCCTTGGCGTTCCAGGCTGCCAAGTTGTTTAACTAGCGCCTGAACCTGTTGGCGCTGAACATCATTCTGCGTTTCATAGTGCGCCAGGCGGGTGTTGAGCACCGCCAATTGGCCGCCGTCACGCAGTGGCAGGTAACTGGCCAGCACCGCGTGCTGGGGCTGGAGCAGGCGACTCAGTGCATTGCTCGCGGTTGTCGGCAGTTGCAGGCGTTGAGCCTTGCTGATCGGGTAACGGCTCAGGGTTGCCAGGCTGCGGCCAACACTGCCGAAAACATGCCAGTCCGGGACAAACTCCGCTTTCCAGTCGTAGGCCTGTACCGCACACGGATAGAGGTCGACCAGGCGTTCACGCAACAACGCCAGTTGATCGTGATAGCCCGTGGCCTTGGCATTGTTGTCCAGTTCCTGGAGCAGAACGATATCGGGTTGTTCGGCACGAATCACGCGGGCTACCTCGTCGAGGTTATGCGCGAGGTCTTCAGCGGTGGGCCGTGTATCGCTGCCGCGTCCTTCGTCGTACCAGAAGACGTAGCGCTTGCCGGCCAGATACTGCACGTTCCAGGTCATGACCTTGAGTGCCTGACCAGGCACCAGCGGCGTGCTGCTGGCCGTACAACTGACGGGCAGGTCTTCGCGGGGGGCAGGTTGCCAGCTCAGGTGTGAGGCCAGCGTCCAGAGCAGGGCAATGGTCAGTAACAGCGTAAGCAGGGTATTGCGCAGTAATCGGATCATCGGCGCGGCTTGGCGGGTTCCGGGTGATGCCTGAGCATACCCTAGCTACGGGGTCTCTACCGTTGGTCAGAAAGAAATACCGTGCGGTGAAGCGAACGTGGGGTAGATTCTTTAGTCCATATCGCATCCCCGAGGGCCATTGACCTGAAAAAAGTTTCATCCTTCAGGTGCATTGAATCACTGGCCGCGGCCCCTATTTTCAGTGAGTCTGTTTCTCCAGTTATCCAACGAGGTTGTTCATGAACAGCGAAGAGCAAGCCCTGATCGATGGCCTGTTTGCCAAGCTCAAGCAGGCTGAGGCCACGTCTGCGCCACGAGACGCCCAGGCTCAAGCGCGTATCGCCGAGCACCTGCAGCAGCAGAGTGCGGCCCCGTACTACATGACTCAGGCAATTCTGGTTCAGGAGGCTGCCATCAAGCGCCTCGACGAACAGAACAAGCAACTGCAAGCCGAACTCACCCAGGCGAAGGCTCAAGTCGCGGCGACGACCCAAAGCAGCGGTGGGTTTCTGTCCGGCATCTTCGGCAGCGGCACTCGACAGCCTCAACCTCAACCGGTTGCCAGTCAGCCAGTCTCGCCTCCGCCCACCAGCACTGGCGGTTGGCGCGAGCCGGCTCCGGCCAGTTCGTTCAACGCACCGGGCGTCGCGCCGCAACCGCAAGCGTATGCACAGCCTGCTGCTGCGCCAGCCCGTGGCGGTGCCAGCAGTTTCCTGGGTGGTGCCTTGCAAACCGCCGCTGGCGTTGCCGGTGGGGTGATGCTCGCACAAGGCATCAGCAGCCTGTTCAATCATCACTCGCAGCCTGAAACCGTTACCGAGGTGATCAAGGAAGAACCGGCACCGGCCAGCGACAGCGGCTGGGGAAGCAATGATGAGCAGCGCTTGACCGCCGACAATAGCGGTTATGGCAATGATCAGGGCGGCTTCATGGGCACCGACTACAGCGACGATGGCGGCTTCTTCAGCGACGACGACTCCTACGTCTGAGCCGCGAGTACCCGCATTCGCCCTGGGGCTGGCATACTGTGCGCCGAAACGGCTGACACAGGTGGCCGGTCCCTGGGCGTAATGAGGAAGTACGGTGAAGAAAATCGCAGTGTTCGCCGATGTGCAGAACCTCTACTACACCGTGCGCCAGGCCTATGGCTGTCACTTCAACTATGCCGCGTTCTGGGCTGATGTCAGCCAACACGGGCAGATCGTCGAGGCCGTTGCCTATGCCATCGACCGTGGTGACAGCAAGCAACAGCAGTTTCAGCAGATCCTGCGCAACCTCGGTTTTACGGTCAAACTCAAGCCTTATATCCAGCGCAGCGATGGCTCGGCCAAGGGCGATTGGGATGTGGGCATCACCCTGGATGTGATGGATGCTGCCGCACGGGTTGATGAAGTGGTACTCGCCTCGGGCGATGGTGACTTCGACCTGCTGCTTGAACGCATTATCAGCCGTCATGGGGTCGAAGCGGTCGCTTATGGCGTGCCGGGGCTCACCGCCAATTCACTGATCCGCGCCGCCAGTCGCTACGTGCCCATCGAAGGCGAGTTGCTGCTCAAGCATTGAGTTCAAACCAGAGGTTCTTGTGGAACGTATCGCTGTCATCGACTTTGAAACCACCGGTATTTCTCCGGGCCCCGGTTGCCGCGCCACCGAGGTGGCCGTGGTCATGCTTGAAGACGGGCGTATTGTCGAGCGTTACCAGAGCCTGATGAATGCCGGGCTTGCGGTGCCTGCCTTTGTCGCCGGGCTGACCGGTATCACCACTGCCATGCTGCGCAGTGCGCCGCCGGTCGCCAAGGTCATGAACGAGGTCGCTGAGTTTGTGGGCGACACGCCATTGCTGGCGCACAACGCGGCCTTCGACCAGAAGTTCTGGGATTACGAGCTGGCACAGATCAACCGTCAGCGTACCCAGCACTTTGCCTGCTCGATGCTGCTGTCCCGACGCCTGCTGCCAGCCGCGCCGAACCACAAACTGGGCACCCTGACCCGCTGGGCTGGCTTGCCGGACACCGGTACCGCTCACCGGGCCATGGCCGACGCCGAGATGGCTGCCAACCTGGCTCAGCACCTGGCCGATGAGTTGCGTTTGCGCCACGGCGTGAGTGCAGTCTCGCACCCGTTGTTCTGCAGTTTGCAGAAAGTACCCGCGGCGAAAATCGCCGAAACGCTCAAGCGCTATCGCTAGGCTTTTTTCGCCGGGTTATCCAGCTGCCCCAAGGGCACGCGCCGTTCGACCGCACTCGAGAGAATGATCGAGGTCTTGCTGAAGCCGAACTGGGCAACCCGGTTGATCAGGTCTTCCAGTTCCGGCATCGAGCCGACAGCCGCCTGCATGATCACGCAGGGGTCGCCCGTGACCCGGTGGCACTCGGTGAGCTGAGGGATCTGCGTCAGCGCCTCGTAAGCCTGTTGATTGCCATGGCTGGCCAGGCGCAGTTCGATCACGCACTGGATAGGCAGGCCTATCTTGCTCATGTCGACCTTGGCCTGATAGCCGGTTATTACCCCGCTGGCTTCCAGTTTGGCCACCCGCTCGGCGACCGCCGGTGCCGACAGGTTAACCTTGCGGGCCAACTGAGCGAAGGACGCGCGGCCATTTTCCAGCAGCGCGGCGAGGAGCATCCGATCGTATTTATCCATGGTGCGAGAGATCTTTTGAAAAGAAGGTTATGGGCCTGAGCAACCTTTGTTTAGAAACTGTTACGGCACTATAAACAGGTTTTGTAGCTTAAGTTTAGTTGGGCTGCTTTCTAAACTAATCCCCTTACTTACTCGATTTCGAGCCTGCCATGCCTGCCTCTCGTCGCTTTCCACTGTTATTGATCGGTGCCTTCCTTGCGTTGTATCTGGTCTGGGGCTCGACGTACCTGGTGATTCGCATCGGTGTGGAGTCCTGGCCGCCGTTGTTGATGGCGGGGGTGCGTTTCATGATTGCCGGTACCTTGCTTTATGCGTTCCTGCGCTGGCGTGGGGTGCCCGCACCGACCTGGCCGCAATGGCGCGCGGCCGGAGCGATCGGCGTATTGCTGCTCAGTTGCGGTAACGGAGGCGTAACGGTCGCCGAGCATGCCGGGGTCGCCTCCGGGGTTGCGGCCTTGGCGGTTGCGACCGTGCCATTGTTCACACTGTTGTTTGGCCTGTTGTGGGGGCAGCGCAACACGCGTCTGGAGTGGGCAGGGATTCTTCTCGGGTTGCTGGGTATTGGTTTGCTTAACCTGGGCTCGAACCTTCAGGCGAGCCCGCTGGGTGCGGCCCTGATTCTGTTTGCGGCAGCCTCCTGGGCGTTTGGTTCAGTGTGGAGCAAAAGCCTGCCACTGCCTCAGGGGCCGATGGCCAGTGCGGCAGAAATGCTGGTGGGCGGCCTGGTGTTGCTGCTGGGTAGCGCACTCAGCGGTGAGCGCATGACGCAGATGCCGACCGCTGCGGGTTGGGGAGCATTGGCCTACCTGGTGTTTTTCGGCTCGATCCTGGCCTTTAGCGCGTACATGTACTTGCTCAAGCATGTGCGCCCGGCAGCGGCCACCAGCTACGCCTACGTCAACCCGGCAGTGGCGGTGCTGCTGGGCATTGTCTTTGCGGGCGAGCAGATTGGCTTCGAGGAGTGTCTGGCCATGGCGGTGATCATTGGTGCCGTCGTGCTGATTGGTGTTCCTCAGTGGCGTAAGCCGAGTGCCGCCAGCGTTCCGGCTGTCGAGGTGGGCAAAGAAGCGTTTTCCAAGTAAAGGGGGCGTTGTGGCAGTTTTGACAACGGCGTGCTGCATGCCGGGGCGTCGAACAAGGTAAACTGCCGCCATTGCTGAATTCCCCTGACGGTATTGCCATGACATTCGCCAAACTTGGCCTGATTGAACCTTTGCTGCGCGCGCTTGAGCGCCTCGACTACCACTCGCCGACGCCGATTCAGGCGCAAGCCATTCCGGCAGTGCTGGCCGGGCGCGACCTGATGGCGGCCGCCCAGACCGGTACCGGCAAAACGGCCGGGTTTGCCTTGCCGCTGCTGCAGCGCCTGACGATGGAAGGTGCCAAGGTTGCCAGCAACTCGGTGCGTGCGCTGGTGCTGGTGCCGACGCGTGAACTGGCCGAGCAGGTTCACCGCAATGTCCAGGACTATGCCGAACACCTGCCGCTCAGCACCTATGCGGTGTACGGCGGGGTGAGCATCAACCCGCAGATGATGAAGCTACGCAAAGGCGTCGACCTGCTGGTTGCAACCCCGGGGCGCCTGTTGGACCTGTTCCGGCAGAATGCACTGAAGTTCAATCAGCTTCAGGCGCTGGTGCTGGATGAGGCCGATCGCATGCTTGATCTGGGCTTCTCCGAGGAGCTGCGGGCGATTTATGCCGTGTTGCCTAACCGTCGCCAGACCCTGCTGTTCTCGGCCACTTTCTCCGACGAGATTCGCCTGCTGGGCGGGCAGATGCTCAATGAACCGCTGAGCATCGAGGTCAGTCCGCGTAACGTTGCGGCAAGCACGGTCAAACAGTGGATTGTCCCTGTGGACAAGAAGCGCAAGCCAGAGTTGTTCAGCCACCTGATGCGCAAGCAGCGCTGGAAGCAGGTGCTGGTGTTTGCCAAGACCCGCAATGGTGTCGATCAACTGGTGGAGCGCCTGCGCGGTCAAGGTGTGAATGCCGACGGTATTCACGGCGACCGTCCACAGGCGACACGCCAGCGGGCACTGGACAGCTTCAAGGCCAACGAAATCCAGATCCTGGTGGCGACAGATGTGGCCGCCCGTGGCCTGGATATCGACGACCTGCCGCTGGTGGTGAACTTCGACCTGCCGATCGTGGCTGAGGACTACATTCACCGTATTGGCCGCACCGGTCGTGCTGGCAACACCGGTGAAGCGATCTCGCTGGTGTGTGCTGATGAAGTGCAACTGCTCTCGGCCATTGAAACCCTGACCCGCAAAACCCTGCCGCGTCACGAAGAGCCGGATTTCGCGCCAGAGCACCGGGTACCGGTGACCGACGCCAGTGGGCAGATCCTGAAAAAGCCGAAGAAACCGAAGAAGCCGAAAGAGGGTGGTGCCAAGCGCAGCCTTGGTCGTTGGCTGGACAGCGGTGAAACGCCTGCAGCCGCACCACAGGCCAAGCCTGTACGTAAGGTGCCGACCTTCAACACCGGCCCGCGCAAGCGCAAGCCGTAATCGCTCGGTCATCGTATGCGTCGGCGCTGCCGACGCATACACGTGTGGCTTATGGGTGCTTCAACCACTCCAGCATGCCCAGCCCGGCCCGACGCCCACTGGCAAAGCAGGCGGTGAGCAGATAGCCACCGGTGGGCGCTTCCCAGTCCAGCATTTCCCCCGCGCAGAAAACCCCAGGTAACTGGCGCAGCATCAAATGTTCGTCCAGCGCTTCGAAGGTCACCCCGCCAGCACTGCTGATGGCTTCGTCCAGTGGGCGAGGGCGCACCAGCGTGACCGGCAGCGCTTTGATCGCGCGAGCCAGTAGCAGCGGGTCGGCAAAGGTCGTTTGGTCGGTCAGCTCACGCAACAGGGCGGCCTTGACCCCGTCCAGGCCCAACTGGCTGTGAAGGTGCTTGGCCATTGAGCGCGATCCACGGTGCTTGGCCAGTGCTGCGGCAATGTTATCCACAGGCTTGTTGGGCAACAGATCCAGTAGCAGCGTGGCATGGCCGTCGCGGTTGATGGTCTCGCGGATCTGCGCCGACAAGGCATAGACCAGGCTGCCCTCGAGGCCGAGTTCAGTGACCACGCACTCACCCAGGCGCGGCGCTTGGCCTGGCAGGCTCATGGCGATGTTTTTCAGTGGCGCGCCGGCAAACTTCTCTTTCAACAGCGCGCTCCAGGCCTCGACCTCGAAGCCGCTGTTGGCCGCCTGTAGCGGCGCGGTTTCGATGCCGCGCGCTTTCAGCAAGGGCAACCAGGCGCCGTCCGATCCGAGCCGTGCCCAACTGCCGCCACCAAGTGCCAGCAACACCGCATCCGGTTTGAGCGATAGCTCACCCTGTGGGTAACACATGCGTAAGCTGCCTTCGCTCGTCCAGCCGAGCCAGCGGTGACGGGTGTGGATAACCACACCGCTGTCGCGTAAGCGCTTGAGCCAGGCGCGTAGCAGGGGCGCGGCTTTCATGTCGCGGGGGAACACCCGGCCGGAGCTGCCGATGAAGGTCTCGATGCCCAGGCCGTGAATCCACTGACGCAGGGCGTCTGCGTCAAAGTCGTCGAGCAGCGCCTTGATCTCGTCGGCACGCTCGGCGTAGCGCGAGACAAAGGCCGGGTAGGGTTCTGAATGGGTAATGTTCATACCGCCGACGCCGGCCAGCAGGAACTTGCGGCCCACCGAAGGCATGGCGTCGTAAAGGTCGACTGCAATCCCGGCCTGGCCAAGCACTTCGGCGGCCATCAGCCCAGCCGGGCCGCCCCCGATGATAGCGACGTGTGGGCGGTGCGGGTGAGAGGTCTCAGTCATGGTGGGCTGCAAGCGATTGAAAAGAGCCGGCATTCTACCTGAGGCGGGGGCCGGGAAACACTGTACAAAAAATGATCGGCATTCTGCAGGCCACGCCGATCAAGGGCTGGGCTGGCTTTCACTCAGGTTATCCACAGGCGGCTCCACAGTCATTGTGGGTAAAGTACCCGGTGTGCGCTGTGGTGCAGAATGCCGTGGCGCCGTGCCAGGGCCTGGCGATCCTTGCTGTAGCCGCCGCCAATCAGGCCAACCACCGGGATATCACGCCCCAGGCAATGGCGCAGTACGCATTCATCGCGGGCGGCAACCCCCGCGTCGGTCAGTTGCAGGTAGCCCAGGGCATCATCCTTGTGGACATCGACCCCCGCGTCGTAAAGCACCAGGTCGGGCTGGTAGAGGGGCAGCAGGTAGTTCAGTGCATCCTCGACCACCCTCAGGTAGTCGGCATCACCCATGCCCCGAGGTAGCGGAATGTCCCAGTCACTCTGGGCCTTGCGCGCCGGGAAATTCTGCTCGCAGTGCAGTGAAACGGTGATGGCGTCCGGTGTGTCGTGAAGAATGCGTGCGGTGCCGTCGCCCTGGTGAACATCGCAATCGAAGATCAGGACGCGATGCACGCGGCCGGCTTCCAGCAGGTAACGGCTGATCACGGCCAGGTCGTTGAAAATGCAGAATCCGGCAGGATGGTCATAATGAGCATGATGGGTCCCTCCCGCCAGGTGGCAGGCGATACCGTGCTTAAGTGCCTGTTCGGCGGCCAGCAATGAGCCGCCGACCGCCCGTACGGTTCGACGCGCGAGTGCTTCGCTCCACGGCAAGCCAAGGCGGCGCAGGTCCTCTCGGGAAAGTGCGCCGTCCATGTAGCGCGCGATGTAGTCGCGATCATGGGCCAGCGCGAGAATCTCGTTTGGGCACAGCTCGGGGCGCAGCAGTGCCTGATCGGTAGTCAGCCCACTGTCGATCAGGTGGTCGCGCAACAGACGGAACTTGTCCATCGGAAAACGGTGCTCGGCGGGAAAGTCCGGGCTGTAGTCGTCATGGTAAATCAGGGGAAGGGGCATGGCAGCTTCGCGACGAGATCAAGCCTTGATCTTGCCAGTTGTGGGGGCTGCGGTGCCAGCGTTGTACAGGCATAGCGCTAGAGAGAGGAACAGGCCATGACCCCCATACTGGAGCTGGAAAGCGCGCGGCTGGTGTTGCGCCAATGGCAGGACGACGACTTGCGCGAGTTTGCTGCGATGTGTGCCGACCCCCAGGTAATGCGCTATTTCCCGGCGCCACTGACGCGCCTGGAAAGCGCCGCGCTGATTGGGCGCCTGCGTGGTCATTTTGCGGAATACGGTTTTGGTTTGTGGGCGCTGGAGCGCAAGGACAGTGGTGCGTTTATCGGCATGACCGGCCTGCTCAACGTCAACTTCAATGCGGGCTTCGCTCCTGCGGTGGAAATCGGTTGGCGCTTGGCGCGGCGTCACTGGGGGCTAGGCTTTGCCAGTGAGGCGGCCTGGACCTGCCTACGCTGCGCGTTCGCACAGTTGGGGCTGGAGCAGGTGGTGTCATTTACCAGCGAAAGCAACCTGCCGTCGCAGAAAGTCATGCAGGCCATCGGCATGCAGGCTGACCCTGACAGCAACTTCGAGCACCCGAGAATTCCACCGGGGCATCCACTGCGCCCGCATGTTCTGTACCGGATCAATCGGACGCAATGGCAAACAACCCTGCGCGGGTGAATCACCGAACATAACGGCCAGCAATGACAAACCCTGTATCATTTGACCACTGGGCATTGCTTTGGAGAATCTCGAATGAGCCACGTGTTGGACGATCTGGTCGACCTGCTGAGTCTGGAAGCGATCGAGGAAAACCTGTTTCGTGGGCGTAGCCAAGACCTCGGCTTTCGTCAGTTGTATGGTGGCCAGGTACTCGGCCAGTCGCTTTCCGCCGCCACCCAGACCGTAGAAGAAGCACGCCATGTGCATTCGCTGCACGGTTACTTTCTGCGCCCAGGCGATGCGTCTATGCCGGTGGTGTACTCGGTAGACCGTGTGCGTGATGGCGGCAGTTTCAGCACCCGGCGGGTAACGGCGATCCAGAAAGGGCAGCCCATCTTTACCTGCAGCGCTTCATTCCAGTACGACGAAGAAGGGTTCGAGCATCAGGCGCAGATGCCGGACGTGGTAGGCCCGGAAAACCTCCCGTCGGAAGTGGAAATTGCCGAACGTATGGCCGAGCACATACCAGAGCAACTGCGCGAAAAGCTGCTCTGCGCCAAGCCGATCGAAGTGCGCCCGGTGACCGAGAAAGACCCATTCAACCCGCAGCCAGGTGACCCGATCAAGTACGCCTGGTTCCGTGCCGACGGCAACCTGGCTGACTCGCCGGCATTGCACAAATACATCCTCGCCTATGCGTCGGATTTTGGCCTGCTGACCACCTCGTTGATGCCGCATGGCAAATCGGTCTGGCACAAGGACATGCAACTGGCCAGCCTTGATCATGCCTTGTGGTTTCACGGCAACCTGCGCGCCGATGACTGGTTGCTGTACGCGATGGACAGCCCTTGGGCGGGCAATGCCCGTGGTTTCTCGCGCGGCAATATCTTCAACCGTGCTGGGCAACTGGTGGCATCGTCGTGCCAGGAAGGGCTCATTCGCCATCGCAAGGACTGGGCATGAACCTGCACCACATTCGTCATTGGGTGTTTGACATGGACGGCACCCTGACGGTTGCCGTGCACGATTTTGCCGCCATCCGCGAAGCGCTGGACATTCCCGCCGAAGACGACATCTTGACCCATCTGGCGGCCCTTCCAGCAGAGGAAGCCGCCGCCAAGCATGCCTGGTTGCTGGAACATGAGCGTGACCTGGCTATCGCATCGCGCCCGGCGACGGGGGCGGTTGAGCTGGTGCGTGAACTGGTCGCGCGCGACTGCCAGCTGGGCATCCTCACCCGTAATGCCCGTGAACTGGCGCATGTCACGCTGGAGGCCATTGGCCTGGCGGACTGTTTCCCCGTGCGAAGCATTTTGGGCCGCGACGAAGCACCCCCCAAGCCGCATCCGGGAGGGTTGCTCAAGCTGGCCGAGGCCTGGGATGTCTCGCCGAACGAGATGGTCATGGTGGGTGACTACCGCTTTGACCTCGACTGCGGTCGTGCGGCAGGTACACGTACCATTCTGGTCAACCTGCCGGACAATCCCTGGCCAGCGCTCACTGACTGGCATGCGGCGGATTGCCGGGCATTGCATGCCCTGCTGCGCACTGGCTTGTAGGTTCAGCGCATCCGTCGTATCGGCAAAAAGCGATCTGATCTCCTGAGTTTTCCCCTCGCTCCTGCAGCGCTCGTTTCGCCCGGCATATGTCGGGCGAAACGAGCTGCCCCTCAATGAAACCGCTCTATATCAAGTGTTACAGGCCGTGTCTGTGCATGGCGTTTCGCCTTATGTGGGGGTTATTTCAAACACCTTGTGTGATATTTTGCGCGCCGCTCTAGAAATCAAGACACGGAAGTCGTCTCACAAAGGCGGGTTCTGTGACGCACCAGTTCAGGTGCATCCGGTATCAAATACGTAGTGAGTGTGATTGATCATGAGTACATCCCCTAACGCAGCCGCACGAGGCGCGGACCACGCCGAGGCGACTGAGTCCTCAGGCCTGGAGGTCAAACGGCTGACCTTCGTCGAGGCTGTGGCAATGATCGTGGGTACCAACATTGGTGCCGGTGTGTTGTCCATGGCCTATGCCAGTCGCAAGGCCGGCTACATGCCGCTGCTGCTGTGGTTGGCCGTGGCGGGCATATTCACCACCATCTCCATGTTGTATGTCTCGGAAACGGCGCTGCGTACCCGTAGCCATCACCAGCTCAGCGGCCTGGCTCAACGCTATGTCGGCTCGTTCGGTGCCTGGGCAATCTTTCTGTCGGTAGCGGTCAACAGTATTGGCGCATTGATCGCCTACATGAGCGGCAGCGGCAAGATTCTCAGTCAGTTCTTCGGTATCAGCCCTGCGCTGGGCAGCCTGTTGTTCTTCGCCCCTGCAGCGCTGGTGCTGTATTTGGGCTTGAAAGCCATTGGCAAGGGTGAAAAGTTCATCAGTATCGGTATGGTCTCGATGACCCTGGTGCTGGTCGTCGCAACGCTTGTTCATGAGAACACGAACTTCGCCAACCTGCTCGAAGGCGACTGGGTCTACATGATTCCGGTGTTCAACATTGCCGTGTTCTGCTTCTCGGCCCAGTACGTAGTGCCGGAAATGGCCCGTGGTTTCAGCCATGCGCCCAAGCGCCTGCCGGTGGCTGTCATTACCGGCATGGTGATCACCTTCGTGCTGCTGGCCATTGTGCCAATGTCGGTCATCTCGCTGAACGGTCTGGAAAACCAGACGGAAGTTGCGACCCTGGCCTGGGGGCAGGCGTTAGGCCAGTGGGCGTTCTACACCGCCAACACCTTTGCCCTGTGCGCGATGATGACCTCCTATTGGGGCCTGGGCGGTAGCTTCCTGACCAACATCTTCGACAAGTTCCCGAAGCTGGGCGCCGAGAGCCATCCAAAGAGCCGCCTGATGGTATTGGCCATCGTTTGCGTACCGCCATTCCTGCTGGCCTATAGCGGTATGGTGGGTTTCGTCAGTGCGTTGTACTTTGCCGGCGTATTCAGTGGTGTGATTCTGTCGATCATGCCGATCCTGATGCTGCGTTCGGCACGCAAATACGGTGACATCGAGCCCGCCTGGAAGTGCGGCTGGATCGCCCATCCTGTGCTGCAGTGCATGGTGGTAGTACTGTACCTGTGCAGCATGCTGTATGCGATTTCCAGCGCGCTGGGTTGGTTGCCATCCGGCTGGTAAGCACCTACGCAAACAACAAAGCCCGCACTAAGCGGGCTTTGTTGTTTCTGGCCTCAAGGGCTGCAGGGTGTTGGTGAAAGGTTTCATCACCTGGCATTGAGCGTGACATGATTTTTGCCTCGACGGAAATTCGACCAAAGCATCGAAGCGGCTGTCTGGCCTCCCGGTTCCTGGGTAAGCGCTGCTTGAGTCGTTGCGGGTGTCACGTAAAAAGCCCCGGGCAGCGTGGCCTGCAAGGCATCAGGCGTGGATTGACATGCCTCGTGGCGCTTAAAAAATTTCTGACGAGCGGTCTATCCTGCGGGTTATAGCCCTCCTGGCAGGTTTTTTCGGGGTTAAGCAGCAAAGCCTTTGGCCGATAGTCAGGTCACTACTTTTTCAATGTGCACCTGCATTTCTGCCTGGAGTCTTTATGTTCGGCTGGATCAGCAACATCCGTGTCAGCGCCAAATTGGGTTGGGGTTTTGGCCTGGTGTTGGGGCTTACGTTGTTACTGGCTATCACAGGGTGGTATGCGCTCAACACCCTTACCGAGCGTGGCGAGAAGATCGAGAAGATTGCGCTGGTCAGCGACTACACCAAAGACCTGCGTATTCAGCGCCTGCGCATGGGGAGCAACCTTCAAGCTGAAGGCTTGAGCCCCTTACAGCAGATTCTGGATAAATTGGCGGCCCACCTGGAAAGCATCGAACATCATTTCGAAGCGCCCACCGACCTGGACTTGATCCGCCAGCAGCGTCAGTCGATAGATGAGTACCGGCAGATCCTGCAGGCGTTGAGCCAGCCCAACGCGGATACCGCGTCCTTGTTCAAACACATGGCGCAGTTGGGCGATGTGCTCATCAACACCACGCAGCAACTGATCCAGTCGCAAAATGCCAAGCGTGACAGCGATGCAGCGTCTGCCAAGGCCACGCTGAGTATTGTCACTGTATTGGCTATGCTGTTTGGCGTCTTGGCGGCCTGGGTCATTACCCGGCAGATCGTCAACCCGCTGCAGCATACCCTCCAGGTGGTGGAGCGCATTGCTCATGGCGATCTGAGCCAGGACGTGCACGTCAATCGGCGCGACGAGTTGGGCCAACTGCAGTCCCGGCTCGACCAGATGACCGTCAGCCTGCGTGAGTTGATCGATGGCATTCGCACCAGTGTGATCCGGGCGACCAGCGCAGCTGAAGAACTGTCTGCGGTGACCGAGCAAACCAGTGCCGGCGTGAACAGCCAGAAAGCTGAAACCGACCATGTCGCCACCGCCATGAACGAAATGACCGCGACCGTGCAGGATGTTGCACGCAACGCCGAAGAAGCCTCTGAAGCGGCCTCCATGGCCGACCAGCAAGCCAGCGAAGGTGAACGCGTCGTGGCCGAGGCCATTGAAAAGATCGAGCGCCTTGCCCAGGAAGTGGGGCATTCGGCAGATGCGGTGGGCCATCTGAAGGAACAAAGCGACAAGATCGGCGGCGTGCTGGATGTGATCAAAGCAGTGGCCCAGCAGACCAACCTGCTGGCGCTGAACGCAGCGATTGAAGCCGCCCGTGCTGGTGAGGCCGGGCGTGGTTTTGCCGTCGTTGCCGATGAAGTCCGCCACCTGGCCTTGCGCACCCAGCAGTCTACTGAGGAAATCGAATCCCTGGTCGCCGGCGTACAAAGCAGTACCCAAGCGGTTGCCGTGAGCATGGACAGCAGCCGGCAGATGAGCGAAAGCAGTGTGGAATCCACCCGGCGTGCAGTCACCGCGCTGGAGAACATCACCCGCACAGTCTCCACCATCCAACTGATGAACCAGCAGATTGCCACCGCATCTGAACAGCAAAGTGCTGTGGCGGAGGAGATCAACCGCAGTGTGATCAACGTGCGCGACATCTCCGACCAGACGGCGAGCGCCTGTGAAGAGACCGCCTCGTCAAGCATCGAACTGGCACGGCTCGGTCATGAGCTGGAAGTGTTGGTGGGGCGTTTCAAGGTCTGAACTGAGACAAACGCCGCCCTAATAGGCAAAAAAAGGCACTTGCGAGGTTCGTTAAGTGCCTTTTCTGTTTTGTGTATTTGGCCGGGGTGATCTGAAACGTTTCCCCAATAGATTAATTTCAAAGGGTCATTTTTTGTTTGAAGATATATTTGGAATACCGTTTGGAATAACGCAAGTATCGGGTTGACGACGCAGAGAGTACGGTAGGTGCCGAGTTGCATCCCTACTGTTGCGCTCTCCTAGATCACCTCTGAGGAAGTCAGCACTGGTTAGACGACCTGTGCTGAGTTGCCCTCCATCAACCCTCAATAGGCACCACCCGGTGAGTCGGATGAGCTTTTCCGATATGGAGTACGCCTGTAAGCGCAAGAAAACCTGCTGTGAGCGTTTCCTGGCCGAGATGAATGAAATCAGCACCTTAGCTGTTTGCCGATACTGGCTCGAAGCTATCCAACCGGTTATGGTGTGGCATTGATCACATATACCTCACAGGGATGCGGCGAGCACGCCCTCCCTGCTTTTGTGTAAGGAACGTGCGCGTGAACCAGCAGACCCTGGCCCCCTTCATCTGGAATATCGCAGATCTGCTTCTGGGAGCCTTCAAGCCCTCCGAGTACGGCCGCATCATCCTGCCGTTCACCGTGCTGCGTCGTCTGGAATGTGTGCTGGAACCCACCCGCGGCAAGGTACGCAGCCAGTATGAGGCGATGAAGGCCAGTGGCGTGGATATGGACCTGATCTTGCCGACCACGGCCGGCGCAACCTTCTACAACGTCTCGCAGTTTTCCCTGGACAGCGTGGGCTCCACCAGCACCCGCGCTAACCTGGAAGACTACATCGCCAAGTTCTCCGCCAACGCCCGCCAAGTGTTCGAGCACTTTGCCTTTGACCGGTGGTTGGAGAAGCTGGAGAAAGCCAACCTGCTGTATCTGGTCACGCAGAAGTTTGCAGCAGTCGATTTGCACCCGGACAGGATCAGCAATCACGAAATGGGGCTCGTCTTCGAGCACCTGATCCGCAAGTTTGCCGAGTCATCCAACGATGATGCCGGGCAGTACTTTACCCCGCGCGATGTGGTGCGCCTGGCCACCACCCTGGTGTTTGCGCCGGATCATCAGGCACTCAACGGCGATGGTGTGGTGCGCACCGTGTACGACTGCGCCGCCGGCACGGGCGGCTTTCTGTCTTCGGCCATCGAGCAGGTCTATGAGTGGAACCCCAATGCCCGCCTGGTGCCCTACGCTCAGGAGCTAAACCCGGAAACCTACGCCATCTCCGTGGCGGACAAGCTGATTCAGGGCTACGACACCCGTAACATCAAGCTCGGCAACACCCTGTCCGACGATCACCTGCCCCATGAGCAGTTCGACTACTGCCTGGCCAACCCGCCGTTCGGCGTGAAGTGGGAGAACGTCCAGAAGCAGGTGCAGGCCGAGCACAGCCAGCAAGGCTTCGCCGGCCGCTTCGGCGCTGGCCTGCCTCGCGTGGGCGATGGTTCGCTGCTGTTCCTTATGCACCTGCTGTCCAAGCGTAAACCGCTGGAGTTGGGCGGCAGCCGCATCGGCATCGTGCTGTCCGGCTCGCCGCTGTTCAACGGTAGTGCTGGTTCGGGCGAGTCGGAGATTCGCCGCTGGATTCTGGAGAACGACTGGCTGGAGGCAATCATCGCCCTGCCAAACGACCTGTTCTACAACACCGGCATCGGTACCTATATCTGGGTGCTGTCCAACCACAAAGATGCACTGCGCAAGGGTAAGGTGCAACTGATCGATGCCAGCGCCATGCACGCCCCCATGCGCAAGAGCTTGGGCAGCAAGCGCAAGTATCTGTCGGACGAACAGATTGCCGAGATCGCCAAGTTACACGATGCGTTCGAGGAGGGCCCGAACTCGAAGATCTTCGCCACCACCGACTTCGGCTACCGCCGCATTGCCGTTGAGCGCCCGCTGCGTCTGCGTTTCTCCGTTACCCCAGAGAAGCTCGCCGCGTACCGCGACACCAAGGGCGCTGACCAGGTCGAAGCCTTCGCCGATGTGCAGGGCGAGTTCGACAACCTGCCGGCCTTCCTCAAGGCCGCTGGCATCAAGAAGCTTGGCAAGGGCGCGCTGAAAGCTGCGCTGAGCTGCTTTGGCGAGCGCAACGTCAATGCCCAGCCGGTGCTGGACGACAAGGGCAACCTGCAGGCCGACATTGATCTGCGCGAGTTCGAGAATGTGCCGCTCAACCAGAGCATCGACGCCTACTTCGCCCGCGAAGTGCTGCCCCATGTGCCGGATGCCTGGATCGACACCGGCAAGACCGATGCGAAGGACGGCCAGGTCGGTATCGTCGGCTACGAGATCAACTTCAACCGCTACTTCTACGTCTATCAGCCACCGCGCGCACTTGCTGAGATCGATGCCGACCTCAAGGCCGTGGAGGCCGAGATTGCCGCGCTGCTGGGTGAGGTCACGGCATGAGCTATTACAAGCCGTATCCGGCCTACAAGGACTCCGGGGTGGAGTGGTTGGGAAAGGTACCGGAGCATTGGCAGTTGCGCAGGCTTAAGCATATGGCCCGCTTTTCCGGCGGCGGTACTCCTGCCCGTGACAACCCGGAGTTCTGGAATGGAGATATTCCTTGGGTGTCGCCCAAGGATATGAAGTCTGAGTTCATCACAGGGGCCGAAGAGTGCATCACTGCAGCAGGATTGTCAGGCAGCACTTCCTCGATGGTTCCGGCAGAGCGAGTGCTTATGGTCGTGCGCTCGGGAATTCTGAAACACACCATCCCAGTTGCTATTAACTCTGTTCCTGTTGCGCTGAATCAGGACATGAAAGCAATCTGGTTGGACGCTGACTATCTCTCCTCACCGTTCTTCATGCGCTGGGTGCAGGGTCTGAATGATGATCTGTTGAAGGCCTGGCTAAAGCAGGGTGCTACGGTTGAAAGCATCGAGCAGGATTATCTTTCCGATACGCTGATGCCAGTGCCGTCCGTGAGCGAGCGTGAGCAGATTGTGCGATACCTCGACCGCGAAACTGCCCGTATCGACGCGCTGATTGAAAAGAAAACCCGCTTTATCGAACTGCTGCGCGAAAAGCGCCAGGCGCTGATCACCCATGCCGTCACCAAGGGCCTAGATCCGAACGTGAAGATGAACGATTCTGGCGTCGAGTGGCTGGGGGAGGTGCCGGAGCATTGGGAGGTTCGCTCCGTTTCCTCCGTGAGCACCAAGATCACAAACGGTTATGTTGGGCCAACCAGAGACATCTTGGTTGAGGAGGGCGTGCGCTACCTTCAGTCACTTCACATCAAGGGCAATCAGATTAAGTTTGATGTCCCTTATTTTGTGACGGAGGCGTGGAGCTACCAGCACCGGAAGTCCATTCTCGAGACCGGAGATGTCCTGATTGTGCAGACCGGTGATATTGGCCAGGTCACGGTCGTAACCGATGAGTTTGCTGGGTGCAATTGCCACGCTCTCATTATCGTTGCGCCTGAGCGAAGCATCATTGCGGGAGAGTGGATGTCGTGGGTTTTCAATTCCAGCTATGGCTATCACACGCTGCTATCCATCCAGACCGGCGCTATGCACCCGCATCTGAACTGCGGCAACGTCAAAGATGTGTTGCTCCCGGTGCCGCCACTCAGTGAGCAGCGCGAGATCATGCAGCGCATTGAGCATGAGGAGCGGAGAGTGGCTGCTTTGGCTGGCAAAACTGAGCGCAGTATCGAGCTTCTAAAAGAGCGCCGCTCCGCCCTGATCACCGCCGCCGTTACCGGCCAGATCGACCTGCGGGAGGCCGTATGAGCCAGGGTCGCAGCCTGCGACTGTTTCTGGTGGATGGCACGCCCAATGGCCTGCTCACCGCCGAGATTATGAACTGGACCGGCCATGTGCTGACCGGCCCACGTTCCAGGCTGGCCGAACTGGTGCAGCGCCCTGAGTGCGCACGCACCGGTGTGTACTTTCTGGTCGGGCCTGACCCTGACAATAGTCTGCGCTCGAAGGTGTATATCGGCGAGTCGGACGATGTGGCCAAGCGTCTGAAGAGTCATAACCGCCCGGAGGACGCTGGCGGCAAGGACTTCTGGGAGCGTGTCTGCCTGGTCACCAGCAAGGACCAGAACCTGACCAAGGCCCACGTGAAGTACCTGGAAAGCCTGCTGATTGGCATCGCCGGCAATCTGGGCCGCTGCGAGCTGGTCAACGGCACCGCGCATGAGTACGTCAGCCTGCCCGAATCCGACCGCGCCGATATGGCCTTCTTCCTGGAGCAGATCCGCACCGTGCTGCCGGTGTTGGGCTTCGACTTCCTGCGTGAGCTGACCAAGCCTTCCGCACCGGCTGCTGCCGGCTCTGCCGAGCCGGTCAGCCGATCCCCGAGCTTCATCCTGGAGGTGCCGCGCTACCGCCTCAGCGCCCAGGGCCAAGAAATCGACGGCGAGTTCTTCGTACTCAAAGGCTCCAAGGCCCGCGCCGAATGGGTCGGCACCGAGCGCGGCTATCAGGGCCTATTCAAGCAACTGGTCGACGAAGGCGTACTGGTCGCTGATGGCGACGAACACCTGACCTTCAGCGACGACTACGCCTTCAGTAGCCCCAGTGCGGCAGCGGCCGTGGTCTGCGGCCGTGCTGCGAATGGGCGTACATCTTGGGTGGTCGAGGGTATAGGGCAGACGTATGCCGCTTGGCAGGATTCGCAGTTGAATAGCCTGGTATCTGGAGCAAGCAGTCCATCAAGTGATGACTGACCACGGAGCGCAGGAGGCGTTATGAGTGAGCCTTTGTTGAGTAAGGCTGCTGAGCTGGAGTTTCAGAAGTCTTGTTATGGCAAGTGTGCCGCGATTAAGCGCAGTGAACTGAGGCCTCTATTGGCTCAGTGAGCGCCTAGGCCTGAAGTGCTTGAAGGACAAAGGGCAAGTTCGTTTCAAGTCCACTGTGCAACCGGCCAAGCCTGACTTGCGGTTCAAGAAGGGCGTCTCGGAGTTTTTTAAGCGAGGCTTGAAGCGTCCATCGCAAGACACCTCCACTGCGGAGAAGAAAAAACCGTTGCCCAAACGGGTTGATATGCTGGATTCCTGGGCTCGGCTTCCCGGCAGCTACGGAGCGGGCAAGAGAAATTGATCAATGTGGATGATGAAATGACGCAGCATCTGATCCTGGTGGACTACGAGAACATCGGCAAGATCGACCTGTCGCTGCTTGATGCTTCCTATAGGGCGATCATCTTTGTGGGGGCCAAGCAGAACACGCCCAAGGCTTCGCGCAAGCCGACCACTGCGCATCGCTTTTCACGTGTGGACTTCCAGAAGATTGAGGGTGTGGGTAAGAACGCGCTGGATTTTCATATTGCCTTTCAGTTGGGGCGCACCTTTGAGACCGCGCCGGAAACGCAATGCATCGTCCTTTCCAAGGATAAGGGCTTCGACCCGCTGCTGGCCTACCTGAACAAGAACGGCTTGGCGTGCCAACGCATTGCTGCGCTTGAAGAATTGTTCTCTGAAGAGTCGCCTGAACCAAAGGCTCTTGCACCTGAGAATGCTTGCAAGCTCTGCGGCAAGGCTAGTTGCGTGGAGCACTTGGGTGGCCAGTGGTGCAGCCATTGCGGCCATTTCTCCAGCTCGCCGGATCCAGAGCAGATGCCGTCGCGCCAGGCGAAGTATCGCGATAAGAAAAAAGACAGTTACAGCTATGAACCGCTGATGGGCACCTGTGCCTGGTGCCACCAGCGTACCGACATGAGTGGCGGCATCTACGACGACGGTGAGTGGATGTGTCCGGGCTGTATCAGCGCTTACGCCCGATAGACAGTATTTGATGTGCCGTTCCCAGGGATGGCCGAGAAGTTTAAGGATAAAACCATGAGCCACATCCACCACGAATGCGAACTGGAACGCCATATCGTCGAGCAGCTTGAAGCTGCTGGCTGGCAGGTTGGCAAGTCCGCCGACTATGACCAGGGGCGGGCGCTTTTCCCCGAGGATGTGCTGGGTTGGTTGGAGGAAAGCCAACCAGCAGCCATGGACAAGCTTCGAGCCATGAACGGTGCTGGCACTCGCGATTTGTTGCTGGATCGGCTGGTCAAACAGCTGGAAAATAAGGTCGAGGGCGGCACGGTGAATGTGCTGCGCTATGGCTTTGCCGTGGCGGGTGGCGGAACTCTGGCTATGAGCCAGGCGCTACCAGAAGACGAACGTAACGATACGGTGATCGCCCGCTATGCGGCCAACCGTCTACGCGTGGTGCCGCAGCTGCGCTACTCGCTGGACAAGGCCGACGAGATCGATCTGGCCTTCTTCATCAACGGCATTCCGGTCGCTACGGTGGAGCTGAAGACTGACTTCACCCAGTCGGTGCAGGCTGCCATGCAGCAGTACCGCATGGATCGCCGACCTGAGCGCAAGAGCGGCGGCCTGGAGCCGCTGCTGACCTTCAAGCGTGGCGCGGTGGTGCACTTCGCCATGAGCGACAGCGACATCCGCATGACCACCAAACTGGCGGGAGACTCGACCTTCTTCCTGCCGTTCAACCGTGGCAACGATGGCGCTGCTGGCAACCCGCCGGGCGAGAATGGCCATTACCCGGTGAGCTACTTCTGGGAGCGGGTGCTACATAAGGACAACTGGCTGCACATCTTCCATCGCTTCGTGCTGCAGGAGCGCAAGGAAGCCCAGGACGTCAACGGCAAAACCTATTTCAAGGAAGGCCTGATCTTCCCTCGCTTCCACCAGTGGGAAGGCGTGACCAAGATGATCGACGCGGTGCGGGTAGAAGGGGCAGGGCAGCCGTACCTGATTCAGCACAGCGCCGGCTCTGGTAAGACCAATACTATCGCTTGGACCGCGCATTCGCTGATTCGTGTGCGCCGTCCGGACGGTGAGCCGTATTTCCACAGTGTGATCGTGGTGACCGATCGCCAGGTGCTGGACCAGCAGCTACAGGACGCCATCCAGCAGATCGAGCACCAGGCCGGGGTGGTCTGTGCCATCGACCGCCAACAGTCGAATCTGCCCAAGAGCCAACAGTTGGCCAAGGCTATGCTCGATGGCGTGCCGATCATCGTCTGTACCCTGCAGACCTTTCCCTATGCGCAGAAGGCCATTCTCGGCGAGCAGAGCCTGCGTAACCGCCGCTTCGCCATCATCATTGACGAGGCGCACAGCTCCACTGGAGGTAGCACGGCGGATGACCTGCGCTATGTGCTGACCGGGCAGAGCGAGGCGGAGTGGGAAAAACTCTCCAAGGCGGAGCGGTTGTCCGTGTGGCAGAGCTCGCGCTCGCGTCCAGGCAATGCCAGCTACTTCGCCTTCACCGCCACGCCCAAACATTCGACGCTAAGCCTGTTCGGCCGCCCGCGCAACCCGGCGCAGCCCGTCAGCACCGACAACCCGCCGGCACCGTTCCACCTCTACACCATGCAGCAGGCCATCGACGAAGGCTTCATCCTTGATGTGCTGAAGAACTACACCAGCTACGAGGTGGCGTTCAAAATTGGCAGCGAGATGGTCGATGACAAGCGCGTGGATGAGAAGAGCGCCGGGCGCAAACTGGCCAAGTGGCTGTCGCTCAACCCGGTGAACGTGGGGCAGAAGGTCGAGCTGATCGTCGAGCACTTCCGCAAGAACGTCGCGCACCTGCTCGGTGGTCAGGCCAAGGCCATGGTAGTGACCAGCTCGCGTGCGGCAGCGGTGAAGTACCACCTGGCGCTGGAGGATTACTGCAAGCGCAAGGGCTACGACAACGTGCAGGCCATGGTGGCCTTCTCTGGCGAGGTGCCTAATTCGGATGTACAAGCGCCCAGCCTGCCGGCGGATCACCAGTTCAGTGAAACCAACCTGAACCCCGGCCTGCATGGCCGCGACATGCGCAAGGTGTTCGACACACCAGACTACCGGGTGATGATTGTCGCCAACAAGTACCAGACAGGCTTTGACCAGCCGAAGCTGGTGGCCATGTACCTGGACAAGAAGATATCCGGTGTGGAGGCGGTGCAGACACTCTCGCGCCTGAACCGTACCTTCCCCGGTAAGGACAAGACCTTCGTCATCGACTTCGCCAACAAGGCAGAAGAAATCCTGTCGTCGTTCAAGACCTTCTACCGTGATGCCCAGGTGGCGGACATCCAGGATCCGAACATCGTCTACGACATTAAGCAGCGCCTGGATGGCATGTTCATCTATGAGCAGGTTGAGGTGGAGGCTTTTGGTGATGCCATCGTCGATCCGAAGGTGACGCACCAGAAGCTGTTCTTGCTCACACAGTCAGCCACCGACCGCTTCAATGGAAAATTGAAAACGCTCAACGATGCCATCGACCAGTGGGACAAAGCCTGGGAGAAGGCCCATGACGAGGGCAGCGACAAAGACATGGATTACGCCGACGTGCAGCGTTCGGAGTATTGCAAGGCACGCGACGAGCTGATGATCTTCAGCGAGAGCTTGACCAAGTTCGTGCGCAGCTATGAGTACATCGCTCAACTCATCGACTTTGGCGATCCGAGCCTGGAGGCCTTTGCCAGCTATGCGCGCCTACTGCGTAAACGGCTCAAAGGAATCACTGCCGAACAGGTGGATCTGGGCGACCTCAAACTCAGCCACTATAAGATCAAGAAGGGTAGCAACCTCAGTGGCGTCGCCGTGCAGGCTGAAACACCTGGCCTCTACGGTATGACCGATAACGGCCTGCGCGACGCCCGCGACCGAGAAAAAAGATACCTCGTCGAACTGATTGAGAAGCTCAACAACGCATTTGGCAAGGACATTACCGACACTGACCAAGTGGCCCTCGCCGTACACGTTTCCGAGAAACTGCGCGCCGACAGCGTAGTGATGGCCCAAGTGCAGAACAACACCATGGAGCAGGCTATGAAGGCCGACCTGCCCACGAAAGCGATTTCTGCCATCGCCGCAGCCATGAGCAGCCACACTAGCATGGCGACCAAGTTGCTGAGCGATGAGTCGACGCGAGATGTGTTCTTGACGGTAGTGTATGAGCTGTTGAAAAGGGGTGTAGGGGCAGCGTTGCTGCAAGGGGCCCGCCAATGAACTCTCCGGCGATGGTTGAAGCCCTGATGCAAGATCCGGCATTTGCGGAACTGGCTGATTTTACTCACCAGTTTGAGCCTTTCAGGGCAATGGGTATTCATAGCAAGGAACTGGTGCATTCCCGCATCCTGGCGACGTTTCTGAATCGCGCCGGTCGCCACAACTTGGGGCCCGATTTTCTCAATCGATTCGTTATGGCGCTGGTGCAGCAGCAAACACGACTGTTTTCTGGCGACGCATTGGATTTAGGGGCGTTATTAGAAGTCGTTAAACCGAATGTGCACTCTCAGGTCTACCGAGAGTTGAATTGCATTGATCTGGTAGTCGTCTTTCCTGCTCATCAACTGGTCATTGGTATTGAAAACAAGGTAGATGCCGGTGAGCAGGAGAAGCAGGTTGCCCGCTACCAAGCGACGCTACGCGAACGATTTCCAAGTTATAGGCAGGCACTAGTCTTCTTGAGCCCAAATGGGCGAGCCCCAAAGACCGCCAATGTTCAGGACAGCGTACCGGTGTACTGCATGGATTATGGGCAAATTGCTGAGATATGCAGGGCCTGCAAATGTGCACCTGGGTTGTCTGCAAACGCTGCTGTTTTCATTGACCAGTTTGTAAACCATATCGAGATACACATGACAGGAAGTACTCGAACGCAAGCGTTGTGCTGGGAGCTATTTAGCAAGAACGAGGCAGCCTACAAAGAGATCGTTAGGCAACATGACAGCTGCATTGAGCGCAAGGTGGTGGATGCATTTTCCGATTTGGAGAAGCGTCTAGGCAAGGAGCCAGTTCTGGGCGTTGATCCAGGCCAGATTCAAGTTGAGCATGAGCGATCCAAAGACGATAAGGCCGTCATCTTCTACTCTCTGCACATCCGGATGTTGAATTGGCCTGCTGGGGTTTGGGTAAAAATCTACAAGCACAACTGGTTGGGTGTTTTCCCATTCATCCGAGAGTCGGATCTTGCCGCTTTTGCGGGGGACTTTCTCTTACCTCTTTCTGCTGAGTCAGCCAAGCATTGGCCGGGGGTACGTTATGTGTCTTCAAGGTCAGGGTTGGACGAGGCTCGCAGGGTTTTGACTGATGGCAATGACTTCACCCAAGACGATCTAGATATCGCATTGGGAGTTGCATCAATGTATGTGCAGGAAATCAATGCCGTCTTGCAGGGTGTAACTACTCGCTGAGCTGAGCCCAAAAAGCAGGGGGCGGTGCAGCGAAGGCGCTTGGCCACCTAAACAGGATACGAGCATCGTTACGTTTGCGCCGGGACTCCTGCAAGCCAACCTCTGGGTAAACGCCAAGCGCAAGGCGCTTTTCCTTTCCCAGAAAGCGGTATTTCAAGCGCCAGTAACGGCCTCCGTTGGGCTGCACTTCCAGGTACAAACCTTGTTCGTCGTACAGCCGGTACGGCTTGTCCTGGGGGTTGGCGTTGCGGCAGTTGGTGTCTTTCAAAGGCACTGGGGGCTCAT
This sequence comes from Pseudomonas sp. AL 58, assembly GCF_036348395.1. Classification (NCBI taxonomy): domain Bacteria; kingdom Pseudomonadati; phylum Pseudomonadota; class Gammaproteobacteria; order Pseudomonadales; family Pseudomonadaceae; genus Pseudomonas; species Pseudomonas sp. AL 58. Next base: position 77,202 of record NZ_JAZBQR010000006.1, on the reverse strand, counting down.
CCTCTCCGAGCGAGCTGATGAGCGTTTTATGCCCCCATACATGCCCCGTCAACCGTGGGACGCCCTGGGATTAGGTGGGAAAACGCGGGCAATAAAAAAGCCGTAAAGCTTTGATTTCTCTAGGCTTTACGGCTTTTCTGGGTCTTCCTGGGAAGACAAATTGGTGGAGCCGGGGGGATTTGAACCCCCGTCCGCCAGTACTCCGCTGTCGGTACTACATGCTTAGCCGTGTCTATTAAGTTAACCCTCAGCGGCCCGACGGGCAGGGTGCATTGGGCGAGTTGTGTAAGTTTTAGCCACTTCGTCCACAACGTACTACGCGGCGATCCTGTTCTGTATGACAATCACTTCGGGTTTACAGGCATCCCCTGGTGATTGCTGGAGCCGAAGCTACCAGAAGAGCGGGCTCAGCTGCTTACGCAGCGAGAGCGTAGCCCTCGTAGGTTTCGTCATTGGCAACTATAGAAAGTTGCAACAGTGGATTTACGAGTTCTGTTACCAACTCGGCATGCACCTAGAGTTTCGCTACCGGCGTCGAATCCTAATCGGCCCCATTTGCTGTTCTAGCTGGAACGCTTTCTAGGCGTTCACAGCGGAGTATACGCTTTCGCTGGGGTAACGTCGACTGTCTGCTGGAACCATGGATCGCCGGCCAGGCTGGCGATCCATGGTTGCACTCAGATAGCCCGAGCCCGTGTCACCCGGTCCACCAGGTAAACCAGGCCGTGGTAGTCGATGCCGCCATGGTTGGACAGCCCGATTTCACAGGTGCGGCTGGTGGAGATCCCTTCGCTGCAATGCTGCACCGCATCCTTCAGGCTGCGCAGTGAGTGGGCATTGAGTTCCGGTGTGGTAAAGCCTTTGTCGCCAGCGAAACCACAGCAGTGAATGCCTTCCGGAATCACCACCTGCGTGCTGCAGCGCCGCGCCAGGTCGATCAACGCCTGGCTTTCGCCCAGGTGCTGGGTGCTGCAGGTCACGTGGACGGCAATCGGTTCGTCCTGCGGGGTGAACTCCAGTTTGTCGACCAGGTGGGTGCGTATGAAGCGCACAGGGTCGTACAGGTCCAGCCGTGTGTCGGCCAGGTCCTGAACCAGGCGCAGGGTGCAGGGGCTGGTGTCGCAGTAGATAGGGTCGAGCCCGCCGCGGCTGGCATGCAGTAGCGCGCTGATGAGTTCCTGGCGTTTGTGCTCGGCCTGCTCGGCGTAGCCCTTTGAGGCAAAAGGCTGGCCGCAGCAGAGGCCGTCCTGATTCTCGGGGAAGACCACCTGGTAACCGGCCTTTTCCAGCAGCGCGCGGGTTTTGTCCAGCAGTGAGGTCTGCTCACGGTCGCCCGCGGCTGGGCCCATGACCCGCGAAACACAGGCGGCTAGGTACACCACGCGGGGGCGGGCATCGTGGCTGCTCGGGCTGAAGCGCATGGCCTTGAGCGGCTGCGGCATGGCTGCCGTCCATTGCGGTATACGGCCCTTGCTGAGCTCGCTCAGTGTATTGCTGATACGGGCCAGGCGCGGTGCGCCGAGCAGCTTGCGTGCGGTATCGGCGGCCATCAGGGTCAGGCGGGCTCCGCTGAGCGCCGAGTGGAAGTGCTCGGCCAGCCAGTCCGCGATTTTTACATGCTGTGCGGCCTGGCCGCGAAGTTTCTTCACCAGTTCGCCAGTGTTGATGCCTACCGGGCAACGCTGTGCACACAGGCCGGTAGCGGCACAGGTATCGATGCCTTGGTACTGGTAGTCGCGCTCCAGTTCTCGGGTATCAATGCCGGCGCGCTTCTTGGCCTGGATGTCACGCCACATGACGATGCGTTGCCGTGGGCTGAGAGTCAGCCCCTTGGATGGGCAGACCGGCTCGCAGAACCCGCACTCGATGCACTTGTCGACGATTTCGTCGGCCGCCGGCAACGGCTTGAGGTTCTTCAGGTGGATCTGTGGGTCTTGGCTGAGCACTACATCCGGGTTGAGGATGCCGTTGGGGTCAAGCAGGCGCTTGAGCGACCACATCAGTTGGTAGGCGTCCTCGCCCCATTCCAGCTCGACGAACGGTGCCATGTTGCGCCCGGTGCCGTGCTCGGCCTTCAGCGAGCCGCCGAACTCGACGGCCACCAGGTGCGCCACGTCGTCCATGAACGCCTGGTAGCGTGCGACTTCCTCGGCGCTGTTGAAGCCTTGGGTGAAGACGAAGTGCAGGTTGCCTTCCAGTGCATGGCCAAACAGGATCGCTTCGTCGTAGTGGTGTTTGTCGAACAGGGCGATCAGGCGGTTCACGCCGATAGCCAGTTGTTCCACCGGGAAGGTCACGTCTTCGATGATTACCGTTGTGCCGGTTTTGCGCACGGCGCCGACGGCCGGGAAGGTGTCTTTACGAATAGCCCAGAGTTTGGCGTTTTCCTTGGCGTCTTCGGTGAAGTCCACCTGCTTTTCCACCGGAAACGGTGCCAGCGAGGCCATGATCTGTGCCAGTTGCTCATGCAGCAGTGCCTGGCTGGCAGCACGCGACTCGATCAGCAGCGCGCAAGCGCTTTCCGACAGTTGCTGGACGAAGGCAGGCATTCCCGGCTTGTCTTGCACTGAACGCAGGCTGCGACGGTCAAGCAGTTCGGCGGCTGAAACGGGCTGGCTCTTCAGGACGCTGACGGCGGTGCAGCAGGTCTCCACATCCGGGAAGACGATCAGAGCCGAAGCCTTGTGCGGGTGGTCGATGACAGTGTCGTAGGTGACCGCACTGATGAAGCCCAAGGTACCCTCGGAGCCGACCATCAGGTGGGAGAGGATATCCAGCGGTTGGTCGTAGTCGATCAGGGCATTGAGCGAGAGACCAGTAGTGTTCTTCAGGCGGTATTTGTGGCGGATTTTCGCAGCCAGTTCGGTGTTGGCGCGTGTCTCGCGGCCAAGCCGGGCGAGTTCGTCCAGCAGTGCGGCGTGGCTCTGCTCGAAGGCGCGGACGCTGGCTGGATCTTCACTGTCCAGGCGCGTGCCATCGGCCAGCACCAGGCGCATGCCGGCCAGCGTGTGGTAGGTGTTCTGGGCGGTGCCACAGCACATGCCGCTGGCGTTGTTGGCGACGATACCGCCTATCTTGCAGGCGTTGATCGAGGCCGGGTCAGGGCCGATCTTGCGCCCGAAGGGGGCCAGCCAGGCATTTGCCTGCGCGCCAATCACGCCGGGTTGCAGGCGGATCTGCTGGCCCTGGGTACGGATTTCGCGCCCGTTCCAGTTGTCGCCCAGGACGATCAGCACCGAGTCGCTGATGGCTTGCCCGGACAGGCTGGTGCCCGCCGCTCGGAAGGTCACCGGCACGTGGTCACGTTGAGCCAGTTTGAGCAGGGCGACCACTTCATCCTCAGACTCGACACGAATCACCAGCTTGGGGATCAGCCGATAGAAACTGGCGTCGGTACCGAAGGCTAACGTTGAGGTTGGATCATCGAAGCGGCGGTCCTTGGGGATCAGCCGCTGAACGTCGTGCAGAAACGTGGCAGGCAGGCTCATTGGTCCTCCAGAATCAGCACCACCAGGTCTTTCGGGCCGTGGGCGCCGTAGGCCAGTACCTGCTCGATGTCGGCTGTTTTCGAGGGGCCGGAGATCAGCAGGGCGTTGGTCGGCATGCCGGCGGCCCAGGAAAACTTCTGTTGGACCTCGTAGAAGTTGTCATGGATTTCGCTGGCCTTGAGCAGGGCGAAATGCACCGGTGGCACCAGGCTCATCAAGCGTGGTTCCTGCGGGGTTGGCCAGACGATCAGGCTGCCAGTCGCGGCGATCGCACCCAGGGTGCCGGTGAGGCTGGCCGGGGTGTCATTGAACAGCTCGGCCTTCCACTCTTCCACGGGCCGGTCGTAGGCCTTGAGTGGCGGCAGGTCACCGCATTGCTGCCAGTAGGCCGACAGCTGCTGGCCGTGAGCCGTGGCCGGGGCGATCAGCAGGCTTGGCAACTGGCGCTCGCGCATCAGTTGCGCCACACGCTGCGGCCAATCGGCAGCGGTCGTCAGGTGGATTTCGGTATGCACCGCTTCCATCAACTTGCGCAGTTGGGCAATCCGTTGCTCGGGAGCATAGCGCCAAGGTTCGGTGACCAGCGCTTCATCGAAATTGTCGGCCAGCGGTGTGGTGCCGCTGAGGCTTTTGCGCAGTTTGGCGAGGATGTTCTGTTTTGCGCTCATCAGTGCTTGTCCTGCTTGGCCAGGTGTTCACGCGCCAGCTCATGCAGCGAGCGGGCAGCCGGTTTCGGGGCGCTGTGGTTCTGTGTCCAGGGGCCGACGTTGTTCGGCACCCACTGGCGCAAGCGGGTGGCGAAGAAACCGAACAGGCGGTAAAGCCCAGGCGATGTATTCAGGCGAACCCAGAAGTTCCAGATCATCCGTTCCTTGCGTGAATACTTGCTGCCTTGGCCACGCATGACTTGATGCGGGCTGTCCGGGGCTTTCACGTTTTCTTCGCGCAAGCGGCGCAGCAGGGCCGGAATCGGGATCTTCACCGGGCAGACTTCACCACAGGCACCGCACAGCGATGACGCGCTCGGGTGGTCTGGAACCTTGGCCAGGCCGACCATGTGAGGGGTGATGATCTTGCCGATAGGGCCGGGGTAGACCTCACCGTAGGTGTGGCCACCAATGCGGGTGTAGACCGGGCAATGGTTCATGCAGGCGCCACAGCGGATGCAGTTCAGGGTCTGGCGCAGCTCGCTGTCGGCGAAGGCCTGGCTGCGGCCGTTGTCGAGCAGCACCAGGTGGACTTCCTGTGGGCCGTCGAGCTCTTCTGCCTTGCGTGGGCCGGAGATCATGTTGACGTAGGTGGTGATCGGCTGGCCAAGCGCGGAGCGGGTCAGCAACGACAGCAGCGGCACCACATCGCGCAGGTTCTCGACCACTTTCTCGATGCCGGTCACGGCAATATGCACCGGCGGCACGGTGGTGGACATGCGCCCGTTGCCTTCGTTCTCTACCAGCAGCAAGGTGCCGGTTTCGGCAACAGCGAAGTTCACCCCGGAGACGCCGACATCAGCCTCGAAGAACTTCTCACGCAGTACCCGGCGGCCGATCTGAATAAGTTGGTCAACGTCCTTGGTGTACTCCACGCCAAGTTTGTCGTGGAACAAGGACGCGACCTGGCCGGCATTCTTATGGATTGCCGGCATAATTATATGAGAAGGCTTCTCGTGGTCGAGCTGGACGATGAACTCGCCCATGTCCGATTCCAGGCATTCAATACCCTGTTCAGCGAGGACATGGTTCATCTCCATTTCTTCGCTGACCATCGATTTGCCCTTGATCACTTGCCGGGCCTCGTGAGCCCGGATGATCGAGAGGACGATGCCATTGGCTTCGTCCACCGTTTCCGCCCAGTGTACCTTCACACCGTTGCGAGTCAGGTTCTGCTCAAGCTGCTCGAGCAAGTCGGGCAGCTTGGATAATGCACGAGCGCGAATGGCGTTACCCAGTGCGCGCAGATGCTCACGTTCATGAGCATCACTGAAGGCCACGGCCCGCTTGGTCATCAGCGAGTCCATGGCACTGCGGAAGTTGTTCCGCAGTTGTTGATCGCCCAGGGCCTTGTGAGCCCGAGCGCGAAAATCGTCCTGCACCTCGACGGTCGGAATCAGCGATGGCGTGCTCATTGACCACCCCCGGTACGTTGCCAGAGGAAGCTGGCCAAGTGTTGACCGCGCAGCGCTTCACGCTGTTTTTCCAGGGCGCCGTTGATGTTCATCAGGCAACCGCAGTCGGCGCTCACCACCTGGTGGGCACCGGAGTCTTTCAGGGCGCGGGTCTTGTCTGCGACCATTGCACCGCTAATGTCTGGCATACGGACGCTGAAGGTGCCGCCAAAGCCACAACATTCGCTTTCATGGTCGTGTTCGACCCGTTCCACATTACCCAGTTGTGCCAGCAGCGCACGACCGTGTACATGGGTGTTCATTTCCCGGCGTGCCGAGCATGAGGTATGCAGCGCCACTTTGACCGGATTACCGCTGTCTTGCAGTTGCACCTTGCACACATGCAGGAGGAATTCGGCCAGCTCATAGGTACGCGCCGCGAGCGCCTTGACCTGTTGCAGCGTGGCAGGTTCGTCGTGGAACAGGTCCGCATAGTGTTCGCGAATCATCCCCGCACACGAGCCCGACGGGACGACCACCGGATAATCGCCGGCAAACAGCGCCAGTTGTGCCCTGGCCACTTCCCGGGCCTGCTCGGTGTAACCGCTGGTGTAAGCCGGTTGACCACAGCAGCTCTGGCCTTGGGGGTACTCGACACGAATGCCCTCACGCTCCAGCAGGCGGATCGCGTCCATGCCCGCTTCCGGGTAGAACAGATCGACCACACAGGTACCGAACAGGTAGACCTTCGCGGGTTTGTGTTGTGGGTATTCCCGTGGTTGGGGCAGTGGCGGTGCGACGCGGGTGGCGTTAGGCACGGCGTTGTAAAACAGGTCGCTCATCAGGCGTGTCTCCGGGTGGGCCCGGTTATCCATCCTGCGTGCTGCCGGCACTTTATCCAGCGAAGCTTTCGGCAACCTTGCAGGCGGGGTTGTTGAACAACTGGCGCGAGCGTGCCCGCGCCAGGTTTATTGCATCAAGCGTAACGTGAATCAGTGCACCAGCATGCCGGTCAGCCAGTACGCCTGGATCAGGGTGATCAGGCCGACGATGGTGGCAAAGAACAGGCTGTGCTTAAGCGTGAAGCGGAACAGGTCCGACTCTTTGCCGACCAGGCCGGTGGCGGCGCAGGCGACAGCGATGGACTGTGGCGAAATCATCTTGCCGGTAACGCCGCCGCTGGTGTTGGCCGCAACCAGCAGGGTGTCGTTGACCCCGATCTGGTGTGCGGTGGTGGCTTGCAGCGAGCTGAACAGCGCGTTGGACGAGGTGTCCGAACCGGTCAGGAACACGCCCAGCCAACCCAGGAACGGCGAGAAGAACGGGAACGCAGCGCCTGTACCGGCCAGCACCAGAGCCATCGTCGAGGACATGCCCGAGTAGTTGGTGACGAAGGCAAAGGCCAGCACCATGCCAATCGAAAGAATAGGCCAGCGCAGCTCGTAGAAGGTCTCTTTCAAAGTGGTCAGACCAGTTTTGACGTTGATCTTCAGTACCAGCATCGAGATCAGGGCAGAGAAGAAAATCGCCGTACCGGTGGCCGAGATCGGGTCAAGTTTGAACACCGCCGGGATCGCCGTTGGGTTGGCAACGATCGGTGCGCTCTTGATAACCAGTTGATCCAGGTGCGGGATGGCAAAGTTGAACACCCAGCTGTACATCGAGCCGCCAGCGGCGAACATCGCCTTGAACGGTTTCAGGGTCCAGATGGTGACCAGCACGGTGAGGATCAGGAACGGCGACCAGGCTTTGAAAATTTCACCCAGGCTGTAAGGCGACGGCTGGGTGGTGCGTGGCTGACCAAAGCCACCAGCGCTCTGAACGGCAGCCGCGCCCACGCTGGCGTTGGCTGTTGCGAACGAGCGCTTGGGCTGCCAGACCTTCAGGAACAGGGTCAGGGAGATCAGGCTGGCCAAGGCCGAGGTGATGTCCGGCAGTTCCGGGCCGATGAAGTTGGAGGTGAAGTACTGAGTGACGGCGAAGCTCAGGCCGGCGACCAGCGCTGCTGGCCAGGTCTCTTTGACGCCGCGCAGGCCGTCCATCATGAACACCAGCCAGAACGGTACGAACATCGACAGCAGTGGCAGTTGGCGACCGGTCATGGCGCCAATCTTGAACGCGTCGATGCCGGTGACTTGTCCGGCCACGATGATCGGGATGCCCAAGGCACCGAATGCTACTGGCGCGGTGTTGGCGATCAGGCACAGGCCGGCAGCGTAGAGCGGGTTGAAGCCCAGGCCTACCAGCAACGCTGCGGTGATGGCCACAGGCGCGCCGAAGCCGGCCGCACCCTCAAGGAACGCACCGAAGCAGAAGCCAATCAGCAGCACCTGCAGGCGTTGGTCGTCGGTAATCGACAACACCGAGCTGCGGATGACTTCGAACTGACCGCTCTTGACCGTCAATTTGTACAGGAAGACGGCGGCGACGATGATCCAGGCAATGGGCCACAGGCCATAGGCAAAGCCATAGCCGGCAGCGGCGAACGCCATGTCGGCAGGCATCTGGAACGCAAAGATCGCTACCAGGATCGACAACGCCAGGGTAATGCTGCCAGCGATGTGGCCTTTGAGGCGGAATACGGCCAGAGCCAGGAAGAAGAACACGATGGGGATGACTGCCGCCATAGCGGACAAGCCAAGACTGCCAAGCGGACTGTAGATCTGTTGCCAGGTTTGCATATGGGGTGGCCCCTAATTGTTGTTGGTCGTGCGCTGACGGTTGGTTAATTGGTAATACCAATTTACAATGTCGTGGCGCTAGGTTAAAAGCCGTGCCGGGGGTGTGTCAATTTGCCTCGGCGAAACTTTCGTATCAGGACGTAGGAAAAGACGCCTGAGTGGTCTGGAAAGATGCAAACTGATGGGTGTCGATCGGGTGTGGATACGCCAGAATAGGCGGCTCCGGAGGTGCCCGGGATAGTGGAGAGTACGTGATGGTTTTCGATCAGGTCCGCCAGCGCCGTTTGTCCGATGACATCGTCGAACGGCTTGAGGGGATGATTCTTGAAGGCACTTTGACTGCTGGCGAGCGATTGCCGGCCGAGCGGTTGCTGGCTGAGCAGTTTGGTGTTTCACGGCCGTCGTTGCGTGAAGCCATCCAGAAGCTGGTGGCCCGAGGCATGCTGGTGAGTCGCCAGGGTGGCGGTAACTACGTGGCTGAGTCGATGGGCTCGACGTTCAGTGATCCATTGTTACTGCTGCTTGAGAATAATCCTGAAGCGCAGCGTGATCTGCTTGAGTTCCGGCACACCCTGGAGGCCTCGTGTGCCTACTATGCGGCGATTCGTGCAACCGAGGTTGATCGCGAGCGACTGAAAGCCGCCTTCGATGCGCTTCAGGATTGCTACGCCCGTGCCGATGAAGTCAGCCGGGCCGAGGAGGGGGCTGCCGATGCGAGTTTTCACCTGGCGATTGCCGAGGCCAGCCACAATGCTGTTCTGCTGCATACCATTCGTGGGTTGTTCGACTTGCTCAAGCGCAACGTTGTGACCAACATTGGCGGTATGTACAAGCAGCGCAGCGAGACACGCGACATGCTGATTGCTCAGCACCGTGATTTGTATCTGGCGATTGTCGAGGGGCGTGCGCAAGATGCCCGTGAGGTGTCTAGCCGGCACATTCTGTATGTGCAGGAAGTCCTCGAAGAGGTGCGTCAGGAAGTGCAGCGTGTTGCCCGGGCCGAGCGCCGCAAAGGCCGCTAGCCAGCCGCTTTTCAGGGGCCGGCCATGCCGGTGCCAGGGTGTGGCGGGCGTTAGAGCGTGCCCGCCCTAGGCCTTAGTCTTCCCGGCCCTTGCTGCGCACTGCGCGCTGCAGTTCGCGGTCGGAATCACGCTCGCGCTGGGTATCGCGCTTGTCGTATTCCTTCTTGCCTTTACCTAGCGCAATTTCGCACTTGATCAAGTGCTTGCTCCAGTAGATCGACAAGGCGACGCAGGTGTAGCCCTTCTGCTGCACAGCCGCATGCAGGCGCTCGAGCTCGCGGCGGTTGAGCAGCAGTTTGCGGGTACGTGTCGGGTCGGCAATGACGTGGGTGCTGGCCGTGGTCAGTGGCGTGATATGGCTACCCATCAGCCATGCCTCGCCATCCTTGAGCACCACGTAGCTGTCCGTCAGGTGCGCCTTGCCGGCACGCAGACTCTTTACTTCCCAACCGGCCAGGACCAGACCGGCCTCGAACTTGTGCTCGATGAAGTAATCGTGTCGCGCCTTTTTATTCTGCGCGATGGTCCCTGTTGGGTGTTTCGTTTTTTTAGCCATAGGGGCGGCATTATAGGCAGTCGCTGCGCTGTCGGCTACGGGGTTGCGGTGCGCTTGAGCCGCCGGAGTGAATCCCGGACAATGCGCGCTCTTTTTTCTGAGTTGAGTGTGTCGATGTCGACGGACAAGGTTTCTGTCCATGGTGGCTGGGCCAGTCGCTGGGTATTCGTGCTGGCGGCGACAGGCGCAGCGGTAGGCCTGGGGAGCATCTGGAAATTCCCCTACATGGTCGGGGTTTACGGTGGGGGTGCCTTTGTCCTGGTTTTCCTTGCCTGCATCGCCTTGATCGGTATTCCGGTGATGCTGGCCGAAACCTTGATCGGACGGCGTACCCGGCAAAGCCCGGCCAATGCCTTGCGTGATCTGGCAGTTGAAACCGGTCACTCGCCGCGCTGGTCCTGGTGGGCCTTCGCCGGCATGCTTACCGCATTGTTGATTCTCTCGTTTTACAGCGTTGTGGGCGGGTGGTCGTTTGACTACATCCTCGACATGGGGCGGGGTGATTTTCAAGGTGTGACGGCCGACCAGGTGGGCGCCTACTTCAATGGTGTGATCAGTGATCCTTGGCGCCTGGTGCTCTGGCACAGCCTGTTCATGGCGCTGTCTGCGGTCGTGATCGCCAGGGGTGTTGTCGCCGGGCTGGAGCGCAGCCTGCGCATCATGATGCCGCTGCTGTTTCTGCTGCTGGTAATCCTGCTGGGCTACAGCCTGACCACCGGGCACTTCATGCAGGGCGTGCACTTCATGTTCGACTTCGATCCGTCGCGCCTGATGGATGGCCTGCTTCCAGCCATGGGGCATGCGTTCTTCTCGCTGAGTGTCGGTGTCGGTTCTCTGCTGATTTATGGCGCATACATGCCGAAGCAATCATCGATTGCCGGTACGATTGTGTCGGTGGCCCTGCTTGATACCTTTGTATCGTTGCTTGCCGGCCTGGCGTTGTTTCCAATTGTGTTTGCCGCCGGTTTGAACCCCAGCGAAGGGCCAGGGTTGATGTTTGTCGCGTTGCCATTCGCCTTCGGCAATGTGGCCTTCGGCCAGTTGATGGGCGTCGTATTCTTTGTTCTAGTGGCGGTGGCTGCCTGGAGCTCGGCAATTTCACTGCTTGAGCCAATGGTTGCCTACCTGGTTGAGCGTACGGGTGTGCGGCGTGGCTGGATCACCACGTGGCTGGCATTCAGTTGCTGGTTGGTGGGCCTGGGCACGGTGTTCTCGTTCAACGTCTGGCAGCAGGCAAAGTTCTTTGTGAGCGATGAAAGTGGCTTTCGGCTCTATGAATGGGGCGCCAAGGCCGGCCTGGACTTTTTCGGGGTGATCGACTTCTTTACCTCGCGCATCATGTTGCCGCTGGGTGGTTTGTGCTTTGTGATATTCGCGGGTTGGATCATGGGGCGTGAGGCGGTGCGCGAGGAATTGGCCATGCGCAGCCCGCTGCTGTTTGCTCTGACCTTCTTCTTGATGCGCTATGTGGCGCCCCTCGGCATTCTGATTGTGTTTGCCGCTCAGCTTTGGAAGTGACGCCTGGATGACTACCCATATTCAACGTTCGGCCCTGCTGCCTTACCCTGCCCAGGCGCTTTACGATCTGGTCAATGACGTGGCGCGTTACCCGGAGTTTCTGCCTTGGTGTTCTTCGAGCACGGTACTTGAGGCCAGTGATACGCAGATGCGCGCCAGCCTCGAGGTTGCCAAGGGTGGCATGAGCCAGCGCTTTGTGACGCGTAATGTGCTGGTGCCTGGGCAGTCGATCGAAATGAACCTGGAGGAAGGGCCGTTCAACCAGTTGCACGGTGTCTGGGTGTTCAAGGCATTGAACGAAAAGGCCTGCAAGATCAGCCTTGACCTGTCGTTCGACTATGCTGGTCCGCTGGTGCGGGCCACCTTGGGCCCACTCTTCAATCAGGCGGCCAATACCCTGGTTGATGCGTTCTGTCAGCGGGCAAAGCAACTCAATGGCTGAGACGATGCTTGAAATTGAAGTGGTCTATGCAACTGCCGAGCGTCAGTGGTTGCTGGCGTGCAGTGTTCCAGAAGGGACTTCGGTGAGCGAGGCGGTGCGCCTGTCCGGCATTGCCGAGCAGCTTGCAGGGGTCGACGTGAGCGAGTGCCCGTTGGGTATCTTTGGGCGTGTCGTGCCCAATCCGGCTGAGCGCCTGGTCGAGGCAGGGGAGCGTATCGAGTTGTACCGGCCGCTGCTGGTTGACCCTAAAGAGGTGCGCAAGCAGCGTGCAGCCAAGGTGGCTCGGGTGTTCAAAAAAGCCAAGCGCTAAAAACAACGGATATAAAAAAGCCCGGAATGATCCGGGCTTTTTTATGTGTGCCTTACTGCGGCGAGGTGTCCAGCGGCTGTTGCACGGGCACCGGGATAACTTCGATGGTATCCACGTCGCGTTGCAGCTTCTCTTCCAGCGAGCCGGCTTTGGCGGGCTTTTCTTTAGCCGCTTCGTTGCCGCGCGCCGGGCTGATGGTGGTATTGCCGTCGCTCCCCAGGATCTCCTGGTCACGGCTCACGCCTGGCATAAAGTCGCCGGACAGGTTGGCCAGTTGGTCGTTCTCGTTGAAGAAAACGCTCATGCGTTCCTGCTGGCGTTGGCCGCCACCAGGTTGCAGGCTGTACAGGTAGTCCCAGCGATTAGGGTGGAACGTGTCCTGAATCAGTGGATTGCCCATGATAAACCGCACTTGCCGGCGGGTCATTCCCGGGCGCAATTGGTCTATCATGTCTTGCGTTACGACATTGCCCTGCTGGATGTCGATTTTGTAAACCCCGGGGAATGAACAACCGGCGAGTGCGAGCAGTCCCACAAACGTGAGGCTGGTTAGCAAGAGCTTGGTGTTTTGCATCGGTGGGCGACTTCCACTATCTTGGCTGGACAACGTAAACCCCGATCATACCCGTATTAAGAGAAGCTGCGAAGCAGCATCGGCGAGAAAGCTGACCATGGTTGAAAATAGCGAACTACGCAAAGTCGGTCTCAAGGTGACCCTGCCTCGAGTCAAAATTCTACAGATGCTTGACTCGACCGAGCAGCGTCATATGAGCGCCGAGGACGTCTACAAAGCGTTGATGGAGGCAGGCGAGGACGTCGGCTTGGCCACTGTTTACCGGGTGCTGACCCAGTTCGAAGCGGCAGGCCTGGTGGTCCGTCATAACTTTGATGGTGGTCACGCGGTATTCGAGCTCGCTGATGGCGGCCACCACGACCACATGGTCAATGTGGAGTCCGGTGAAGTGATCGAGTTCTTCGACAGCGAGATCGAAAAGCGCCAGAGAGAAATTGTTGCCGAGCATGGCTTTGAGCTCGTGGATCACAATCTGGTGCTGTATGTGCGCAAGAAGCGTTAATCGTTTCCAGCATTAAGGCACGGCATAGAAGGCGACCCTGGGGTCGCCTTCGTGATTTTTGGTGAGTGGATATTTCAGGCCTTGCTGGTGACGACCATTTTGCGCGCGTGGGCCAGGGACTCTTTGGTCAGGTCAATGCCGCCGAGCATTCGTGCCACTTCCTCCACGCGCTCACGTTTGCTCAGGTTGGCGACCGCCGTGTGGGTAGCATCACTGTTGCGTACTTTGTGTACGAATAAATGATGATGGCCTTGGGCGGCGACTTGCGGCAGGTGGGTAACCGTAAGTACCTGGCCGCGCTCGCCCAGTCGGCGTAGCAGTTGGCCGACGATCTCGGCTGTCGGGCCGCCAATACCTACGTCGACTTCATCGAACACCAGTGTCGGGATGCGTGATGTTTGTGCGGTGATGACCTGAATCGCCAGGCTGATGCGCGACAACTCGCCCCCGGAGGCTACCTTGGCCAGCGCCTTGAGCGGTTGGCCGGGGTTGGCACTGACCAGCAGTTCGACCTGCTCCAACCCATGGGGCAGTAGTTCGTCACTGTTGCTGGCCTGCAGTGCAATGTTGAAACGCCCCCCGGGCATGCCCAGGCGCTGGATTTCTTGCTCCACGGCGCAGGCCAGGCTGTCCGCGGCCGCTCTGCGCAGCGTGCTGAGCTCACTGGCTTTTTCCTGGTAATGGCGGGCATAGGCGGCGAGTTCTTCGCTCAAGCGTTCGATGGCTTCATCACTGGCGTCGAGCGTTCCAAGCTCGCTGCTCAGCTTGCACTGCAACTGAGTCAGTTCAGTGGGATGAACCCGATGCTTGCGTGCCAGCGTATAGATGGTGTCGAGGCGTTCTTCCAGTTGTTGCAGGCGCGCTGGATCGGCATCGAAGTTGTCGAGGAAGCGATTGAGTTCGCCTACGGCTTCTTCGACCTGAATCTGCGCGCTGGCAATCAGGTTGGCAGCTTCGCCCAGTGCTTTGGGGGCATTGTGTACGGCGGTCAGGCGGTTGAGGCTGGCGGTCAGTGCGCTGAGTACATTGCCCGAATCGCTTTCGCTGCAATGGTCGATGACCTGGCGGCAAATGCCGAACAGGGCCTCTGCGTTGGTCAGGTTCTTGTGTTCCTGCTCCAGTTGCTCCAGCTCATCTTCTCCAAGGCCCAGGTTGTCCAGCTCTTCCAGTTGATAGCTCAACAACTGGTGACGAGCCTGCTGTTCTTCACTGGAATTGGACAGGCGCTCCAGTTCCTGGCGCGTTTGTCGCCAGCGCTGGGCCGCCAGTTGCACCTGGCGGGCGAGGTCGGTGGCGCCGGCGTATTCGTCAAGCAGGCGGCGATGGGTGTCGGATTTCAGCAGCGACTGATGTTCGTGTTGGCTGTGAATGTCGATCAGCAGTTCGCCCAGTGCCTTGAGGTCGCTCAGCGGGCAGGGGGTGCCGTTGATGTAGCCGCGGGTGCGCCCCTCGGCAGTGATGACGCGCCGCAGGATGCAGGGGCCGTCGGTGTCCAGGTCGCGCTCGGCCAGCCAGGCTCGAGCCTCGGGGATGTCGACCAGGTCGAAGGTGGCCAGGATGTCGGCTTTGTCTGCGCCTGGGCGTACCACGCCACTGTCGGCCCGGTCGCCGAGTGTCAGGCCCAAGGCGTCAAGCATGATCGACTTGCCGGCCCCGGTTTCGCCAGTGATGACGCTCATGCCACGGGACAGTTCGAGGTCCAGGTGTTCGACGATGGCGTAATTATGTACAGACAGATGCACCAGCATTGGGGCGGCTCCCAAGTGTTAAGTCTGGTTATTTATACAGTGTTTTCAAATCGGCTGACAATGCCTGGTTTTAGCTCTGTTTGCTTGAGTGAGGTGGCTTTTGATCGCGAGTGATCATAGCGCGGGTGTGCTTCTGCTGATTTCAGCCCTTGAACCTGCATTTTGCGACCCCATATAGGCGGCAGATGCGCGAGTTCAGCTCGCTGACAAAATTGAAAGGAGAGATTTTATGGCTGACGAACAGATGCTGGACGAACAGAATCTGAACGCCGACAAATCCGCAGGCGCGACCGGCGACGACCTCAATGCTCGCGTTCAGGTGCTCGAAGAGCAGCTGGCGGCGGCCCAGGATCAATCTCTGCGTGCTGCAGCCGATCTGCAGAACATTCGCCGTCGTGCTGAGCAGGATATCGAGAAGGCCCACAAGTTCGCCCTGGAAAAGTTCGCTGGCGACCTGCTGCCGGTCATCGATAGCCTGGAGCGCGGTCTGGAGCTTTCCAGCGCCGATGATGAAAGCATTCGCCCAATGCGTGAAGGCATTGAGCTGACGCTGAAAATGTTCCACGACACCCTCAAGCGCTTCAACCTTGAAGCCATTGACCCGCATGGCGAGCCGTTCAATGCCGAGCATCACCAGGCCATGGCCATGCAGGAAAGCGCTGAGGTAGAGCCTAACAGCGTGTTGAAAGTGTTCCAGAAGGGCTATCAGCTCAATGGCCGTCTGCTGCGCCCAGCCATGGTTGTGGTCA
Source organism: Pseudomonas sp. AL 58 (assembly GCF_036348395.1). Classification (NCBI taxonomy): domain Bacteria; kingdom Pseudomonadati; phylum Pseudomonadota; class Gammaproteobacteria; order Pseudomonadales; family Pseudomonadaceae; genus Pseudomonas; species Pseudomonas sp. AL 58. Next base: position 61,511 of record NZ_JAZBQR010000006.1, on the reverse strand, counting down.
GCAAGGCGCCGGCGCCGGTTTCGCCGTCGATTGACGAGCAGGCTTGAAATCGTCCGGGGCGTCCCCATTTAGGTGTCAAGCATTCAAGTATTACCGCAGTTAGCCAGCACTGCTGCGGCAACCTTATTCAAGTTTCGGGAGAGTTAACATGGGTAAAATCATCGGTATCGACCTGGGGACCACCAACTCCTGCGTCTCCATTCTGGAAAACGGTAACGTCAAGGTTATCGAGAACGCCGAAGGCGCGCGTACCACCCCATCGATCATCGCTTACGCCAACGATGGCGAGATTCTGGTCGGTCAGTCGGCCAAGCGTCAGGCTGTCACCAACCCGCACAACACCCTGTACGCAGTAAAGCGTCTGATCGGTCGTCGTTTCGATGAAGAAGTCGTTCAGAAAGACATCCAGATGGTCCCTTACAAGATCGTCAAGGCAGACAACAACGACGCCTGGGTTGAAGTGAACGGCCAGAAAATGGCGCCGCCACAAATCTCGGCTGAAATCCTGAAAAAGATGAAGAAGACCGCCGAAGACTACCTCGGCGAGGCAGTGACTGAAGCGGTTATTACCGTGCCTGCCTACTTCAACGACAGCCAGCGTCAAGCTACCAAGGACGCCGGTCGTATTGCTGGTCTGGACGTCAAGCGCATCATCAACGAACCTACCGCTGCTGCGCTGGCGTACGGTATGGACAAGGCCAAGGGCGATCACACCGTGATCGTTTATGACCTGGGTGGCGGTACCTTCGACGTGTCGGTGATCGAGATCGCCGAGGTTGATGGTGAGCACCAGTTCGAAGTACTGGCAACCAACGGTGACACCTTCCTCGGTGGTGAAGACTTCGATATCCGTCTGATCGACTACCTTGTTGACGAGTTCAAGAAAGAAAGCGGCATGAACCTCAAGGGTGACCCGCTGGCCATGCAGCGTCTGAAAGAGGCCGCTGAGAAAGCCAAGATCGAGCTGTCTTCGAGCCAGCAGACTGATGTCAACCTGCCGTACATCACTGCAGATGCCACCGGTCCTAAGCACCTGAACGTGAAGATCTCCCGCGCCAAGCTGGAATCGCTGGTTGAAGACTTGGTTCAGCGCACCATCGAGCCTTGCCGTATCGCGCTGAAAGATGCCGGTATCGACGTAGGTTCGATCAACGACGTGATCCTGGTTGGCGGCCAGACCCGTATGCCGCTGGTACAGAAAGCTGTTACCGATTTCTTCGGTAAAGAAGCGCGTAAAGACGTCAACCCTGACGAAGCCGTTGCCATGGGTGCTGCTATCCAGGGTGCCGTTCTGGCAGGTGACGTGAAAGACGTTCTGCTGCTGGACGTTAGCCCGCTGACCCTGGGTATTGAAACCATGGGTGGCGTGATGACCGCGCTGATCGAGAAAAACACCACCATTCCGACCAAGAAGTCGCAGGTGTTCTCGACCGCTGATGACAATCAGAGCGCCGTGACCATTCACGTGCTGCAAGGTGAGCGTAAACAAGCCGCACAGAACAAGTCCCTGGGCAAGTTCGACCTGGCTGACATTCCACCAGCACCACGTGGCGTGCCTCAGATCGAAGTGACCTTCGACATCGACGCCAACGGTATCCTGCACGTTGGTGCGAAAGACAAGGCCACTGGCAAGACTCAGTCGATCGTGATCAAGGCCAACTCCGGTCTGTCGGACGAAGAAATCGAGCGCATGGTGCGTGATGCCGAGGCTAACGCCGAGGAAGACCGCAAGTTTGAAGAGCTGGCCGCTGCCCGTAACCAGGGTGATGCGCTGGTGCACTCGACTCGCAAGATGGTCGCTGATGCCGGTGACAAGGTCACTGCCGAAGAGAAGGCTGCTATCGAAGCTGCGGTCGTAGCGCTGGAAGCTGCCGTTAAAGGCGATGACAAAGCTGCCATCGATGCCAAGGTCGAAGAGCTGTCGAAGGTCTCCGCGCCAGTGGCTCAGAAAATGTACGCTGAGCAGGGCGAGAAGCCTGAAGCTGCTGCCAAGCCTGCGGAAGAAGCTGGCAAGCATGACGATGTAGTCGACGCCGAGTTCGAAGAAGTCAAAGACAACAAGTAATTACTACAGGTTGTCGGCCGGTTGACTGCATTTTAGCGGTGGCTGGTAGGATGTCGCCGCGCGGGGGCTTGCTCCCGCGTTGGCGTGTCTGGAATACCCGAATTTTTACGGCATTCGACCGGGTTTGAATGCTGGCGGCATAGCGCGAATAGCGCAGAGGTTTGCCGAACGTCCTCAAGAGTACAAAGACTTATGGCAAAGCGTGATTATTACGAGGTTCTGGGTGTAGAGCGCGGCTCCAGCGAGGCGGAGCTGAAGAAGGCTTATCGTCGTCTGGCGATGAAGCATCACCCGGACCGTAATCCCGATGACAAAGAGTCGGAAGAAAAATTCAAGGAGGCCAACGAGGCCTACGAAGTGCTGTCCGATAGCAGCAAGCGTGCGGCGTATGACCAGTATGGCCATGCCGGCGTCGACCCTAGCATGGGTGGTGGCGGTGCTGGCTTTGGTGGTGCGAACTTCTCCGATATCTTCGGTGATGTGTTCAGCGACTTCTTTGGTGGTGGTCGGGGTGGTTCCCGTGGCGGTGCCCAGCGTGGCAGCGACCTGCGCTACACCCTGGAGCTGAACCTCGAAGAAGCGGTGCGCGGCACCACGGTCAATATCCGTGTGCCGACACTGGTGAACTGCTCGCCGTGCGAGGGTTCCGGTGCCAAGAAGGGCTCTTCGCCCTCGACCTGTCCGACCTGTGGTGGTATTGGTCAGGTGCGCATGCAGCAGGGCTTTTTCTCGGTCCAGCAGACCTGTCCGCGTTGTCATGGCCAAGGCAAGATCATTACCGATCCTTGCGATGCATGCCATGGCGAAGGGCGTGTCGAAGAGTACAAGACGCTGTCGGTCAAGGTGCCGGCCGGTGTCGATACCGGAGACCGCATCCGCCTGTCTGGCGAGGGCGAGGCGGGTAGCCATGGTGGGCCTACCGGCGACCTTTACGTTGTGATCAATGTGCGCGAGCATGCGATCTTCCAGCGTGATGGCAAGCATTTGTATTGCGAAGTGCCGATCAGTTACACCGATGCTGCGCTGGGTGGCGAGCTTGAAGTGCCGACCCTTGATGGTCGGGTCAAGCTGAAGATCCCTGAGGGTACTCAGACCGGCAAGCAGTTCCGTCTGCGCGGCAAGGGTGTTGCCCCGGTGCGTGGCGGTGCGGCGGGCGATCTGATGTGCCGCGTCGCAGTCGAGACGCCGGTCAATCTGAGCCGCCGTCAGCGTGAACTGCTCGAAGAGCTGCGCGATTCGCTGGACTGTGACAGCTCCCATTCTCCCAAGGCCAGTGGCTGGTTCGAAGGCGTAAAGCGCTTCTTCGGCGATCTGTAAGAAGGAACAGGGCATGCGACGTATAGCGGTAATGGGTGCTGCAGGGCGGATGGGTAAAACCCTGATCGAAGCTGTGCAGCATGCGCAGGGTGCGGGCCTGACCGCGGCTGTGGATCGTCCGGACAGTACGCTGATCGGTGCGGATGCTGGTGAATTGGCAGCGCTGGGTCGTATTGGTGTGGCGCTGTCGGGTGGTCTGGAACAGGTGGTCGATGACTTCGATGTCCTGATCGACTTCACTCACCCGTCGGTCACACTGAAAAACCTGGCGTTTTGCCGTGAGTCAGGCAAGGCCATGGTGATCGGAACTACCGGCTTCAGTGCTGAAGAAAAGCAACTGCTGGTAGAGGCGAGCAAGGAGATTCCGATTGTCTTCGCCGCCAACTTCAGCGTGGGTGTGAACCTGTGCTTGAAGCTGCTCGACACTGCTGCCCGCGTGCTGGGTGATGACGTCGATATCGAGATCATCGAGGCGCATCATCGGCACAAGGTCGATGCACCTTCGGGTACGGCGCTGCGCATGGGTGAGGTGGTTGCCCAGGCCTTGGGTCGCAACCTGCAGGAAGTGGCGGTCTATGGTCGCGAAGGTCAGACCGGCGCCCGTGATCGGCAGACCATTGGCTTCGCTACCGTGCGTGCCGGCGATGTGGTTGGCGATCACACCGTGTTGTTCGCGGCTGAGGGTGAGCGCGTCGAGATCACCCACAAGGCCTCCAGTCGCATGACCTTCGCCAAGGGTGCGGTGCGTGCCGCATTGTGGCTGGAAGGGCGCGAACCTGGCCTGTATGACATGCAGGACGTGCTGGAACTGCGTTAAGCGTTGTTGAAAGTGTGCCTGCAAGTCGGCTCTTTGGGCTTCACTGGAGCCGGTCTTGCGGGTTGCTTCTGAATCCTGGCGACGTCCTGTCGCATTTCTGCGCCTTTCAGGCACATCAGCGGTAGACCAAAAATACGTTTTTCTGTAAGCTACAGCTTTAGTGTGTCCACTAAAAGCGCGCAGATAATTCGACGAAGAAAGCGGGGTGACGTGTCTATACGTCATTCCGCTTTTTTGCAACCTGCGATCGCCCCTTCAGGCTTGATTTACGGGAGGTCTTCTTGACTAAGCCAGCCATACTCGCCCTTGCTGATGGCAGCATTTTTCGCGGTGAAGCCATTGGAGCCGACGGTCAGACCGTTGGTGAGGTGGTGTTTAACACCGCAATGACCGGCTATCAGGAAATCCTGACTGACCCTTCCTATGCGCAGCAAATCGTTACCCTGACTTACCCACACATTGGCAACACTGGCACCACGCCGGAAGATGCCGAATCCGACCGCGTCTGGTCGGCTGGCCTGGTGATTCGCGACCTGCCGTTGCTTGCCAGCAACTGGCGGAACAAGCAGTCGCTGCCGGACTACCTGAAAGCCAACAACGTGGTTGCGATCGCCGGCATCGATACCCGTCGCCTGACACGCATTCTGCGTGAGAAGGGTGCGCAGAATGGTTGCATCCTGGCCGGTGACAACATCACTGAAGAAGCCGCCATCGCCGCTGCGCGTGGCTTCCCGGGCCTGAAAGGCATGGACCTGGCCAAGGTTGTCAGCACCCAGAACAGCTACGAGTGGCGTTCCAGTGTCTGGAACCTGAAGACCGACAGTCACCCGACTATCGAGGCTTCCGAGCTGCCATACCACGTGGTTGCCTATGACTACGGCGTCAAGCTGAACATCCTGCGCATGCTGGTTGAGCGCGGCTGCCGCGTGACCGTGGTTCCTGCGCAAACACCGGCCAACGACGTTCTGGCGCTCAACCCTGATGGCGTGTTCCTGTCTAACGGCCCTGGCGATCCAGAGCCTTGCGATTATGCAATCAAGGCGATTCAGGACATTCTCGAAACCGAAATTCCGGTGTTTGGTATCTGCCTGGGTCACCAACTGCTGGCACTCGCTTCTGGCGCCAAGACCGTGAAAATGGGTCATGGCCACCACGGTGCCAACCACCCGGTCCAGGATCTGGACACCGGCGTTGTGATGATCACCAGTCAGAACCACGGTTTTGCCGTTGATGAGGCGACGCTGCCAGCCAATGTGCGCGCCACGCACAAGTCGCTGTTCGACGGTAGCCTCCAGGGTATTGAACGCACCGACAAGAGCGCGTTCAGCTTCCAGGGCCACCCTGAAGCCAGCCCTGGCCCGACCGATGTCGCGCCGCTGTTCGACCGTTTCATCGATGCCATGGCCAAGCGCCGCTGAGCACCTAGTGAGAAGGCCCTGAACCGGCGCAAGCCGTGTTCAGGGACCGCCAAGATTGTTCAAGACGGCTTGCCGACTGACCTGCGGATTTGAGTGACAACCCATGCCAAAACGTACAGACATTAAAAGTATCCTGATTCTCGGCGCTGGACCGATCGTGATCGGCCAGGCCTGCGAATTCGACTATTCCGGCGCCCAGGCCTGCAAGGCCCTGCGCGAGGAAGGTTTCCGCGTCATCCTGGTGAACTCCAACCCGGCCACCATCATGACCGACCCGGCCATGGCCGACGCCACCTACATCGAGCCGATCAAATGGCAAACGGTGGCCAAGATCATTGAGAAAGAGCGTCCGGATGCGCTGCTGCCGACCATGGGTGGCCAGACTGCACTGAACTGCGCCCTGGACCTGGAGCGCGAAGGCATTCTGGAGAAGTTCGGTGTGGAAATGATCGGCGCCAATGCCGACACCATCGACAAGGCAGAAGACCGTTCGCGTTTTGACCAGGCCATGAAAGCCATTGGTCTGGAGTGCCCGCGCTCTGGCATCGCCCACAGCATGGAGGAGGCTAACGCCGTTCTCGAGAAGCTGGGCTTCCCGTGCATCATTCGTCCGTCCTTCACCATGGGCGGCACCGGTGGTGGTATCGCCTACAACCGTGAAGAGTTCGAAGAAATCTGTGCCCGTGGTCTGGACCTGTCGCCGACCAAGGAACTGCTGATCGATGAGTCGTTGATCGGTTGGAAAGAGTACGAGATGGAAGTGGTCCGCGACAAAAAGGACAACTGCATCATCGTCTGCTCCATCGAAAACTTCGACCCGATGGGCGTGCACACCGGTGACTCGATCACCGTTGCTCCGGCACAGACCCTGACCGACAAGGAATACCAGATCATGCGTAACGCCTCGCTGGCGGTACTGCGTGAGATCGGTGTTGAAACAGGCGGTTCCAACGTCCAGTTCGGTATCTGCCCGGACACTGGCCGTATGGTCGTGATCGAGATGAACCCGCGTGTATCGCGTTCCTCGGCCCTGGCTTCGAAAGCGACCGGCTTCCCGATCGCCAAGATTGCCGCCAAGCTGGCTGTCGGCTACACCCTGGATGAACTGCAGAACGACATCACCGGTGGTCGTACCCCGGCTTCGTTCGAGCCGTCCATCGACTACGTTGTGACCAAGCTGCCGCGCTTTGCCTTCGAGAAGTTCCCGAAAGCCGACGCCCGTCTGACCACTCAGATGAAATCCGTTGGTGAAGTCATGGCTATCGGCCGTACTTTCCAGGAATCCCTGCAGAAAGCCCTGCGTGGTCTGGAAGTGGGTGTATGCGGTCTTGATCCTAAGCTTGACCTGGCTAACCCGGAAACCCCAAGCATCCTCAAGCGCGAGCTGACCGTTCCTGGCGCTGAGCGCATCTGGTACGTTGCTGACGCCTTCCGTGCCGGCATGACCCGCGACGAAATCTTCGCGCTGACCAGCATCGACCACTGGTTCCTGGTGCAGATCGAAGACCTGATCAAGGAAGAAGAGCGCGTCAAGACCCTGGGCCTGGCCAACATCGACAAGGGCCTGATGCTCAGCCTCAAGCGCAAGGGCTTCTCTGACCAGCGTCTGGCCAAGCTGCTGGGTATTACCGACAAGAACCTGCGTCGTCACCGCCACAAGCTGGAAGTGTTCCCGGTCTACAAGCGCGTCGACACCTGCGCTGCCGAGTTCGCGACCGACACGGCCTACCTGTATTCGACCTATGAGGAAGAGTGCGAGGCCAACCCGTCGAATCGTGACAAGATCATGATCCTGGGTGGTGGTCCAAACCGTATCGGCCAAGGTATCGAGTTCGACTACTGCTGCGTACACGCGGCTCTGGCCCTGCGTGAAGATGGTTACGAGACCATCATGGTAAACTGCAACCCGGAAACCGTTTCCACCGACTATGACACGTCCGATCGCCTGTACTTCGAGCCGCTGACGCTGGAAGACGTGTTGGAAGTGGTGCGTGTCGAGAAGCCGAAGGGCGTGATCGTTCACTACGGTGGCCAGACCCCGCTGAAACTGGCTCGTGCGCTGGAAGAGGCCGGTGTACCGATTATCGGTACCAGCCCTGATGCAATCGACCGTGCTGAAGACCGTGAGCGCTTCCAGCAGATGGTTCAGCGTCTGAACCTGCTGCAGCCGCCAAATGCCACCGTTCGCAGCGAAGATGAAGCCATCCGTGCTGCCGGTGTGATCGGTTATCCGCTGGTGGTTCGTCCGTCCTACGTGCTGGGTGGCCGTGCCATGGAGATCGTCTACGAACTGGACGAACTCAAGCGTTACCTGCGTGAAGCGGTCCAGGTTTCCAACGACAGCCCTGTGCTGCTCGACCACTTCCTCAACTGCGCCATCGAGATGGACGTTGATGCGGTCTGCGACGGTACCGACGTGGTCATCGGCGCAATCATGCAGCACATCGAGCAGGCCGGTGTTCACTCCGGTGACTCGGCCTGTTCGCTGCCGCCATACTCCCTGCCAGCCCATGTTCAGGACGAAGTCCGCGAGCAGGTCAAGAAAATGGCTCTGGAGCTGGGCGTGGTCGGCCTGATGAACGTTCAGCTGGCGCTGCAAGGCGACAAGATCTACGTCATTGAAGTCAACCCGCGCGCTTCGCGTACCGTACCGTTCGTCTCCAAGTGCATCGGCACTTCGCTGGCGATGATTGCGGCGCGTGTCATGGCCGGCAAGACCCTGAAGGAAATTGGTTTCACCAAGGAAATCATTCCGAACTTCTACAGCGTCAAGGAAGCGGTCTTCCCGTTCGCCAAGTTCCCAGGTGTTGACCCGATCCTCGGCCCTGAAATGAAGTCGACAGGTGAAGTCATGGGTGTTGGCGACAGCTTCGGTGAAGCGTTTGCCAAGGCTCAGATGGGCGCCAGCGAAGTGCTGCCGACTGGCGGTACCGCGTTTATCAGCGTGCGTGATGACGACAAGCCGCAAGTGGCTGGCGTTGCCCGTGACCTGATCGCCCTGGGCTTTGAAGTCGTCGCGACTGCAGGCACTGCCAAGATCATCGAGGCTGCCGGGCTGAAAGTGCGTCGTGTGAACAAGGTGACTGAAGGCCGCCCGCATGTTGTTGATATGATCAAGAACGATGAAGTGTCGCTGATCATCAACACCACTGAAGGTCGTCAGTCGATTGCTGATTCCTACTCGATTCGTCGCAATGCGTTGCAGCACAAAATCTACTGCACCACCACCATTGCGGCAGGTGAAGCTATCTGTGAAGCGCTGAAGTTCGGTCCGGAAAAGACCGTGCGCCGCTTGCAGGATCTCCATGCAGGACTCAACGGATGAATAAATACCCTATGACTGTCCAGGGCGCTCGCGCCCTGGAAGAAGAACTGACCCATCTGACCAAGGTCGTTCGTCCCAAGCTCAGCCAGGATATTGGTGAAGCGCGGGAGCTGGGCGACCTCAAGGAAAACGCCGAGTACCATGCTGCGCGTGAGCAGCAAGGTATGGTTGAAGCGCGTATCCGGGATATCGAAGGGCGCTTGCAGAACGCGGTGGTGATTGATGTCACTTCGATTGCGCACACTGGCAAGGTGATCTTCGGCACGACTGTTGAGATTGCCAACGTCGAAACCGACGAAAGCCTGAAGTACCAGATCGTTGGTGAAGATGAAGCTGACATCAAGGCTGGCAAGCTTTCGGTTGGTTCGCCTATTGCTCGCGCCCTGATCGGCAAGCAAGAGGGCGATGTCGTGTCGGTGAAGACCCCGAGTGGTTTGATCGAGTACGAGATTGTCGAAGTCGCCCATATTTAATCGGCGTCGCGGCGTTGCCGCGACCGCTGTGATCTGGCAGCTAACCCAGGTGCTCTGGGTTGGCGGCCTGTGGATGCTGTACTTCGGGCTTTTACCGACGCTTGCAAAGGTTGGGCTGGCGCCGCTACTTGTCGAGGATATCGGCAAGCTGGTGGCGTCATTGCTGGTAGCATTCGCAGCGTTTTGTGCGGGGCTGCAGGTGTTGGTTCTGGTGCAGGCTGAAGGCCTGCGCAGCCTGTGGCAAGACAGGCGAGGGCAACTGCTGCTGATGGCGTTGCTGGCGTGTGTTGTGTATTTTGCGTTGCGAACGTTGCTGCCAGGGTTGATGCGTTGGCAGTTGCTCTGCTATTTGGTGCTGGGCCTTACCGGTGTATTGCTGGTGCTACAACCTCAGCCGGGCAGGGCGCGCAGAGCGCGCCGCTGACACGGCGCGAGCATCACTTGTAGCGATGGATGTTCGACAGCTGTTTGTTAGGCTGTGGGTTTTTGCGGTAAATCAGTGCCATTTTCCCGATGGTTTGTACCAGTTCTGCACGGCCAGCCTTGCACAGCTCGGCGATCACTTCGGCACGCTCTTCGCGTTCGTTGAGGTTGAGCTTGATCTTGATCAGCTCGTGATCGCTCAGGGCACGCTCGAGTTCGGCGAGAACACCCTCAGTCAGCCCATTGCCTGCCACAATCAAAACTGGTTTGAGGTCGTGGCCAATGGATTTGTACTGTTTCTTCTGCTCTTGAGTGAGCGGCATAATCTGACCCTTTGTCTGATTCTGTAAAAATGGCGGCCATTTTACCCGAGGGCCCGTGGATCCGCCCAGTTAATCACGACCGTTATCATCGAGGTGCCCAGTGGCGCGTTCCAAGACAAGCCATAACTGGCTGAAAGAACATTTCAACGATCCTTACGTCAAGATGGCGCAAAAGGACGGTTATCGCTCGCGTGCCAGCTACAAGCTGCTGGAGCTGCAGGAAAAAGACCGACTGATCCGCCCGGGCATGAGTGTCATCGATCTCGGCGCTGCGCCAGGTGGCTGGTCTCAGGTGACCAGTCGTCTGATTGGTGGGCAGGGGCGTTTGATTGCCTCGGACATCCTGGAAATGGACAGCATTCCTGATGTGACCTTCATTCAGGGCGACTTCACCCAGGATGAGGTGCTTGCGCAAATCCTCGAAGCGGTAGGTAATACGGAAGTAGACCTTGTGATTTCCGATATGGCCCCCAATATGAGTGGTACGCCTGCGGTGGATATGCCCAAGGCGATGTTCCTCTGTGAGTTGGCCCTTGACTTGGCTACCCGCGTATTGCGTCCGGGTGGTGATTTCCTGATCAAGATCTTTCAGGGTGAGGGGTTTGATACCTATCTGAAAACCGTTCGGCAGAAGTTCGACAAGGTGCAGATGCGTAAGCCGCTCTCTTCGCGGGACCGTTCCCGCGAGCAGTACTTGCTGGCGAGGGGTTTTCGCGGCGAGTAAAGCGTCATGCCGGCAGCTTCCAGGGTTTGCGATAGTTTTTTCCAATCGACTGCCCTGCCTGACTTGGGCGAACATCGTGTAGTCTAAGTTTCACAAAGGGTTACAGACGGCGCCTGCAGATGTGTAGGTAATGTAGTAAGTTAGGCCGGTGATTATCATGCGAGGCACGGCTGCGCCTCAGCCTGCTTCAGAGGGTAGCTAATTGAACGATATGGCAAAGAATTTGATCCTGTGGTTGATCATCGCGGCTGTCCTGGTGACGGTGATGAACAACTTCTCCAGCCCGAACGAGCCGCAGACCCTCAACTATTCCGACTTTATTCAACAGGTCAAGGATGGCAAGGTCGAACGTGTCGCAGTCGACGGCTATGTCATCACCGGCAAGCGTACGGACGGCGAAAGCTTCAAGACCATCCGTCCGGCCATTCAGGATAACGGCCTGATTGGCGATCTGGTCGACAATCACGTAGTCGTTGAAGGCAAGCAGCCCGAGCAGCAGAGCATCTGGACTCAACTGCTGGTTGCCAGCTTCCCGATCCTGGTGATTATCGCCGTGTTCATGTTCTTCATGCGCCAGATGCAGGGTGGCGCAGGTGGCAAGGGCGGGCCGATGAGCTTCGGCAAGAGCAAGGCGCGCCTGCTATCGGAAGACCAGGTAAAGACCACACTGGCCGACGTGGCCGGTTGTGATGAAGCCAAGGAGGAAGTCGGCGAGCTCGTCGAGTTCCTGCGCGATCCGGGCAAGTTCCAGCGCCTGGGTGGTCGTATTCCTCGCGGCGTGCTGATGGTTGGCCCGCCGGGTACCGGTAAAACCCTGTTGGCCAAGGCCATTGCAGGCGAAGCAAAAGTACCGTTCTTCACCATTTCCGGTTCTGACTTCGTCGAGATGTTCGTGGGTGTCGGTGCGAGCCGTGTCCGTGACATGTTCGAACAAGCGAAGAAGCATGCCCCTTGCATTATCTTCATCGACGAAATCGATGCGGTGGGTCGTCATCGTGGTGCCGGTATGGGCGGCGGTCATGACGAGCGTGAGCAGACCCTCAACCAGCTGCTGGTCGAGATGGACGGTTTCGAGATGAACGACGGCATCATTGTGATTGCCGCTACCAACCGCCCAGACGTGCTGGACCCGGCGCTGTTGCGTCCAGGTCGCTTTGACCGTCAGGTCGTGGTGGGTCTCCCGGATATTCGTGGTCGCGAGCAGATTCTCAAGGTTCACATGCGTAAAGTGCCTGTGGGCGAGAACGTCAATCCGGCGGTTATTGCACGTGGTACGCCAGGCTTCTCCGGTGCCGACCTGGCCAACCTGGTCAACGAAGCATCGCTGTTCGCTGCGCGTGGCAGCAAGCGTATCGTCGAAATGAAAGAATTCGAGTTGGCCAAAGACAAGATCATGATGGGCGCTGAGCGCAAAAGCATGGTCATGTCGGAGAAGGAAAAGCAGAACACCGCTTACCACGAAGCGGGTCACGCGATTGTCGGTCGCATCGTGCCTGAGCATGATCCAGTCTACAAAGTCTCGATCATCCCTCGTGGCCGTGCGTTGGGTGTAACCATGTTCCTGCCTGAAGAGGACCGTTACAGCCTCTCCAAGCGTGCCTTGATCAGCCAGATCTGCTCGCTCTACGGTGGTCGTATCGCCGAAGAGATGACGCTCGGCTTTGATGGTGTCACCACCGGTGCATCAAACGACATCATGCGTGCCAGCCAGATCGCCCGTAACATGGTGACCAAGTGGGGCCTTTCCGAAAAGCTCGGCCCGCTGATGTATGCCGAAGAAGAGGGTGAGGTTTTCCTGGGTCGTAGCGCGGGTTCCCAGCACGCTAGCGTGTCTGGCGAGACGGCCAAGATGATCGACTCCGAAGTGCGCAGCATCATCGATCAGTGCTATGCCACTGCCAAGCAGATTCTCACCGAGAATAGAGACAAGCTGGATGCCATGGCGGATGCATTGATGAAGTACGAAACCATTGATGCTGATCAGATCGACGACATCATGGCTGGCCGTACCCCGCGCGAACCGCGTGACTGGGAAGGTGGATCGGGTACTTCGGGCACACCTGTCTCGCAGAGTGACCGCCCCGAGTCGCCGATTGGTGGCCCGGCGGCGCAACACTAAGGATTCATATGACTCCAAAGCAGTACCCGACCCGGTTGCCTTGCGGCAACCGGGTTCTTGATTTGTCCCTTACCCATGTCATGGGTATCCTCAATATCACGCCAGACTCCTTCTCCGATGGCGGCCGCTTCACTCAGCGTGACGCGGCATTGCGCCACGCGGAGGCTATGGTTGCCGCAGGCGCTACGCTGATCGATGTGGGCGGTGAGTCCACTCGGCCGGGCGCGCGAGCGGTGTCTCCTGTCGAAGAGCTGGAGCGCGTTGCGCCCATCGTCGAGGCCATCAGCCAGGCGCTGGATGTCATCATCTCCGTCGACACGTCGACCCCGGCCGTGATGCGCGAGTCGGCCCGTCTCGGGGCGGGGCTGATTAACGATGTGCGATCGCTCAGTCGCGATGGCGCCCTGGATGCAGCGGCTGCCACAGGTTTGCCTGTGTGCTTGATGCACATGCGGGGTGAACCAGGCGACATGCAGAACAACCCGCATTACCAGAATGTCACGGTCGAAGTGTCGAGCTATCTTGAAGAACGGATGGCTGCGTGTGCTGCGGTGGGCATTGGTGCGGAGCGCATTATCCTGGATCCGGGCTTTGGGTTCGCAAAAAACCTGGCCCACAACCTTAGCCTGTTCAAGCACATGGAAGCGTTGTTTCGCCTTGGCAGGCCTCTGCTGGTCGGCGTTTCACGCAAGAGCATGATTGGTCAGGCACTTGAGCGCCCGGTTGGGGAGCGGCTCTACGGCAGCCTCGCATTGGCTGCGCTGGCGATGACCAAAGGTGCCAGTATTTTACGCGTTCATGATGTCGCCGAAACCGTCGACGTAGTGCGGATGATCGCAGCGGTACAGGCCGCCGAATAAGAGTGACGGAGCATTTATGAGTAGAAAATATTTTGGTACCGACGGTATTCGTGGCCGCGTCGGTGTATACCCCATCACCCCTGATTTCATGCTCAAGCTGGGTTGGGCGGCGGGTATGGCCTTTCGCAAGATGGGCGCTTGCAGGGTGTTGGTGGGCAAGGACACGCGAATTTCGGGTTACATGTTCGAGTCGGCGCTGGAAGCAGGTCTCTCTGCTGCCGGTGCGGATGTCATGCTGCTTGGGCCGATGCCGACCCCGGCGATTGCCTACCTGACGCGTACCTTTCACGCCGAAGCGGGCATTGTCATCAGTGCCTCGCATAATCCGCACGATGATAACGGCATCAAGTTCTTCTCCGGCCAGGGCACCAAGCTGCCTGATGATATCGAGTTGATGATTGAAGAGCTGCTCGATCAGCCGATGACCGTGGTGGAGTCGAGCAAGCTGGGCAAGGTCTCGCGCATCAACGATGCTGCCGGGCGCTACATCGAGTTCTGCAAGAGCAGTGTGCCGACCAGTACCGATTTTGCCGGGCTCAAGCTTGTGGTTGATTGTGCCCATGGTGCTACCTACAAGGTTGCGCCTAGCGTGTTCCGCGAACTGGGTGCCAGTGTCACGGTGCTGCATGCGCAGCCAGACGGCCTGAACATCAATGAAGGTTGTGGCTCTACGCACATCGAATCGCTGCAGGCGGCAGTGCTGGTGGGGCATGCCGATCTTGGTATCGCGTTCGATGGTGATGGTGATCGTGTATTGATGGTCGACCATACCGGTGCGATCGTCGATGGTGACGAGCTGTTGTTCATCATTGCGCGTGACCTGCAGGAGCGCGGCAAGTTGCAGGGTGGTGTGGTAGGTACCCTGATGAGCAACCTGGGCCTTGAGTTGGCCTTGCAGGAGCTTTCCATACCGTTTGTGCGGGCGAAGGTTGGCGACCGCTACGTCATGGCTGAGCTGTTGGAGCGTGACTGGGTGGTTGGCGGCGAAAACTCCGGGCATGTCGTGTGCTGCAACCACACCACGACGGGCGATGCGATTATTGCTGCGTTGCAGGTGTTGTTGGCGCTCAAGCGTCGCGGCGAAACCTTGGCTCAGGCGCGTCAGGCTTTGCGCAAGTGCCCACAGGTTCTGATCAACGTGCGTTTTGGTGACAGCAAGGTCGATCCGGTTGAGCACCCTGTCGTCAAGGAAGCCTGTGCGCGTGTTACAGAGGCAATGGCGGGGCGTGGGCGGGTATTGCTGCGCAAATCCGGTACTGAGCCGCTGGTGCGTGTCATGGTCGAAGGTGACGATGAAGCACAGGTGCGTGGTTACGCCGAAGAGCTGGCAGCGCTGGTTGGTGAAGTTTGCGTCTGATTAGCGCTTGCCAGCGTTGAAAGGGTTGGGTAAGATCTGCGCCCACTTTGACCGACGAGGTACAGCATGCGTCGCCCTATGGTAGCTGGTAACTGGAAGATGCACGGTACCCGCGCCAGCGTCGCTGAGCTGATCAAGGGCTTGAGTGATTTAGCCCTGCCGAGCGGTGTTGAAGTAGCGGTTTTCCCGCCCTGTCTCTACATCAATCAAGTGATTGAAGGGTTGAAGGGTAAGTCGGTCGCCGTCGGTGCACAGAACTCCGCAGTGGAGTCTATGCAGGGCGCGCTGACCGGTGAGACTGCACCGAGCCAGTTGGTCGATGCAGGATGTAGTTTTGTGTTGGTTGGGCATTCGGAGCGTCGCCAGTTCATGGGCGAAACTGACGCAACGCTCAACCGCAAGTTTGCAGCCGCTCAGGCCTGTGGCCTGACGCCAGTGTTGTGTATAGGGGAAACCCTGGAAGAGCGCGAGGCGGGCAAGACGCTTGAGGTTGTAGGGCGTCAGCTGGGTAGCATCATCGAGGAACTCGGTGTTGGTGCCTTTGCCAAAGCGGTGATTGCTTATGAGCCTGTATGGGCCATTGGCACAGGCCTTACGGCCACGCCACAGCAGGCGCAGGATGTGCATAAAGCCATTCGTGAGCAGCTGGCGGCAGAAAATACTGAAGTCGCAGCAAATGTGCGGCTTCTATACGGCGGCAGCGTGAAGGCGGCCAATGCGGCTGAGCTGTTCGGCATGCCGGATATCGATGGGGGGCTCATAGGTGGAGCTTCCCTGAACGCAGACGAATTCGGTGCAATTTGTCGCGCCGCAGGAAACTGAGAAATGCTCGAAACCGTCGTAGTTGTTTTGCATCTGTTGGGCGCACTGGGTTTGGTGGTACTGGTGTTGTTGCAACAGGGTAAAGGTGCAGAGGCTGGTGCATCTTTCGGCGCAGGTGCTTCAAATACTGTGTTCGGAAGCCAAGGTTCTGCTACCTTTCTGAGTAAGTTTACTGCTATACTAGCTGCCTCTTTCTTCTTAACTGCTCTTGGGTTAGGATACTTTGCTAAAGAGAAAGCTCATGAGCTGACTCAGGTAGGATTGCCAGATCCAGCGGTTCTGGAAGTTCAGAAAAAACCAGCGGCAGATGATGTGCCGGTGCTTCAAGAGCAAAAAGGTAATGTCGGTAATACTGATGTTCCTCCAGCTCAAGAGAAGAAGTAAAAAGCGTCAAATGTAGTATTGCCGAGGTGGTGGAATTGGTAGACACGCAACCTTGAGGTGGTTGTGCCCATAGGGTGTAGGGGTTCGAGTCCCCTTCTCGGTACCAATTAAAACAAGACAGCCCGCTACATGCGGGCTTTCTTGTCGGTGGAGGTTAGATTGACCCCTTGGTGGGTTCGGTCGTATACTTTCGCCCCAGCTTTGTCGCGGGGTGGAGCAGTCTGGTAGCTCGTCGGGCTCATAACCCGAAGGTCGTTGGTTCAAATCCAGCCCCCGCAACCAGTCCCAAGCGGAGCCCCTTTTCAGGGGCTTTTTGCTAGCTGGACAGTTCTTAGCGCCGGTATTCAGCGGCGTATCCGGGATGGGCGCTTTGCCCATTTTTTATTTGCATAGCATGCACGAGGGGGTTCAGGTGTCGAGCAAGCTAGAACAGTTGCAGGCCTTGTTGGCCCCGGTGGTCGAGGCTCTTGGCTATCAATGCTGGGGGATCGAATTCATCTCTCAAGGCAAGCATTCGGTACTGCGTATCTATATCGACAAGGCAGATGGCATTCTGGTCGACGACTGTGAAGTGGTCAGTCGCCAGGTGAGTGGCATTCTGGATGTCGAAGATCCGATCAGTTCCGAATACACCCTTGAAGTGTCCTCTCCTGGCATGGATCGCCCGCTGTTCACTTTGGAACAGTTCGCTTCGCATGCCGGCGAACAAGTGAAGATCAAGCTGCGTACGCCCTTTGAAGGTCGTCGTAACTTTCAGGGCCTTCTCCGTGGAGTGGAGGAGCAGGATGTGGTGGTCCAGGTGGATAGCCATGAGTTCCTGTTGCCGATCGACTCGATCGACAAGGCCAACATTATTCCCAGTTTTGACTGAGACGTGCCGGATACCGCGTAGTCCGCGGATCCAATGGCGTGCGAAAGGCGAGGCGTACGATGAGCAAAGAAGTACTGCTGGTTGTTGAGTCGGTATCCAACGAAAAGGGCGTACCGGCCGGCGTAATTTTTGAAGCGCTGGAAGTGGCTCTGGCCACTGCAACCAAGAAACGTTTTGAAGATGAAGTCGACCTGCGTGTGGAAATCAACCGCCACACGGGTAACTACGAGACTTTCCGTCGTTGGACTGTGGTCGAAGACGAAGATCTGGACGATCCAGCGATTGAACTTGCCGTTGATCAGGCCCAGGCGAAAAAGCCGGGTGCCGTTGCTGGCGAGATCATCGAGGAAAAGATCGAATCCATTGAGTTCGGCCGCATTGCTGCTCAAACTGCCAAGCAGGTTATCGTGCAGAAAGTGCGTGAAGCCGAGCGTGCGCAGGTCGTCGACGCTTATCGTGAGCGTCTGGGCGAGATCATTTCCGGCACCGTCAAGAAAGTCACCCGCGACAACGTTATCGTCGACCTGGGCAACAACGCTGAAGCGTTGCTGGCCCGTGAAGACATCATTTCGCGCGAAACCTTCCGTGTGGGTGTGCGTCTGCGTGCACTGCTCAAGGAAATTCGTACCGAGAACCGTGGCCCGCAACTGATTCTGTCGCGTACTGCGCCACAGATGCTGATCGAGCTTTTCCGCATTGAGGTGCCGGAAATTGCCGAAGGCCTGATCGAAGTCATGGGCGCCTCTCGCGACCCAGGCTCGCGGGCCAAGATCGCCGTTCGCTCCAAAGACAAGCGCATTGACCCACAAGGTGCGTGTATTGGCATGCGTGGTTCGCGTGTTCAGGCAGTTTCTGGCGAATTGGGCGGCGAGCGCGTGGATATCGTCCTGTGGGACGACAACCCGGCGCAGTTTGTCATCAACGCCATGTCACCGGCTGAAGTCGCGGCGATCATTGTTGATGAAGATGCCCACGCCATGGATATCGCCGTGGCGGCGGACAACCTGGCCCAGGCCATCGGCCGTGGCGGTCAGAACGTGCGTCTGGCCAGCCAGCTGACCGGCTGGACGCTGAACGTGATGACCGAGTCGGACATTCAGGCCAAGCAACAAGCTGAAACCGGCGACATCCTGCGTAACTTCATCGACGAGCTGGAAGTTGATGAAGAGCTGGCGCAGGTGCTGGTTGACGAAGGCTTCACCAGCCTGGAAGAAATTGCCTACGTACCGCTGGAAGAAATGCTCAACATCGATGGCTTTGACGAGGAGATCGTCAACGAGCTCCGCGCTCGGGCCAAGGACCGTCTGTTGACCAAGGCCATCGCTACAGAGGAAAAACTGGCAGACGCCCACCCGGCCGAAGACCTGCTCTCTCTTGAGGGTATGGACAACGACCTGGCAGCGGAACTGGCGGTGCGCGGCGTGGTTACCCGCGAAGACCTGGCCGAGCAGTCGATCGACGACCTGCTCGACATCGACGGCATCGACGAAGAGCGTGCCGGCAAGTTGATCATGGCCGCCCGAGCCCACTGGTTCGAGTAATTAGGCTGGCCTGAGGAGAGAAGTGCATGACGCAAGTCACGGTGAAAGAATTGGCCCAAGAGGTCGCTGCACCGGTAGAGCGCCTGCTGCAGCAGATGCGTGAGGCAGGTCTGCCGCACACCGACGCCGGTCAGGTAGTGACCGACAGTGAGAAGCAGGCTCTGCTGACTCATTTGAAAAGCAGCCACAAGGCGAAAGTGGAAGAACCGCGCAAGATCACCTTGCAGCGCAAGACCACCAGCACCCTGCGTGTTGCCGGTAGCAAAAGCATCAGCGTAGAAGTACGCAAGAAGAAAGTATTTGTGCAACGCAGCCCGGAAGAGATCCAGGCCGAGCAGAAGCGCGAGCTGGACGAACGCCGTGCTGTGGAAAACGCCGCACGTGAGAAGGCTGAAGCCGAAGCACGTCAACGTGCCCAGGAAGAAGCCCGTCGTCAGCCTGCAGCGACTGAGGCCGTAGCGGCCGCGCCGGTCGCAGCAGCGCCTGCCGCTGTTTCTCCGGCCGACGCTGCTCCAGCACCGGTTGCCGATCGCAAGAAAGACGAAAGCCGTCGTAGCGACAAGGCGCGTGACGACGATCGTCGTGGCGAGCGCCGCAACGAAGCGCCACGTGTTTCGGTCAAGGTCAAGGAAAAGGAAAAGGCGCCTACGCCGCGTGCTGCTCCGCGTACTACCGAAGAAGAAAGCGATGGCTTCCGTCGCGGTGGTCGTGGCAAGGGCAAGCCGAAGAAGCGTAACGCGCACGGCTTCCAGAGCCCGACTGGTCCGGTAATCCGTGACGTGGTGATCGGCGAGACCATCACGGTTTCTGAACTGGCCCAACAGATGTCGGTCAAGGCCGCTGAAGTGGTCAAGTTCATGTTCAAGCTGGGCACTCCGGTGACCATCAACCAGGTGCTCGATCAGGAAACCGCACAGCTGGTTGCTGAAGAGCTGGGCCACAACGTCAAACTGGTCAGCGACAACGCCCTGGAAGATTCCCTGGCCGAGTCCCTGAAGTTTGAAGGTGAGTCGTTCGCTCGTGCGCCGGTTGTTACCGTAATGGGTCACGTTGACCACGGTAAGACCTCGCTGCTCGACTACATCCGTCGTGCCAAGGTAGCTGCTGGCGAAGCCGGTGGTATTACCCAGCACATCGGTGCTTACCACGTTGAAACCGACCGCGGCATGGTCACGTTCCTCGATACCCCAGGCCACGCTGCGTTCACCGCAATGCGTGCCCGTGGTGCCAAGGCAACCGACATCGTGATCCTCGTGGTCGCGGCTGACGACGGTGTAATGCCGCAGACCATTGAAGCAGTCCAGCATGCCAAGGCTGCCGGTGTTCCTCTGGTTGTTGCCGTGAACAAGATCGACAAGCCGGGTGCAGATCTCGATCGCATCCGTAACGAGTTGTCTGTTCAGGGCGTTACCTCCGAAGAGTGGGGCGGTGATACACCATTCGTTCCTGTCTCGGCGAAGATGGGTACTGGCGTCGACGAGTTGCTTGAAGCCGTTCTGCTGCAGGCCGAGATTCTCGAGCTCAAGGCAACGCCTTCGGCACCGGGTCGTGGCGTGGTAGTTGAATCGCGTCTGGACAAAGGCCGTGGCCCAGTGGCTACCGTGCTGGTTCAGGACGGTACTCTGCGTCAGGGCGACATGGTTCTGTGCGGTTCGAACTTCGGCCGTGTACGTGCCATGCTTGACGAGAACGGCAAGCCTGTGAAGGAAGCGGGCCCGTCGATTCCGGTCGAGATCCTTGGTCTTGATGGCACTCCAGAGGCCGGCGATGAGCTGAGCGTGGTTGCTGACGAGAAGAAGGCCCGTGAAGTTGCACTGTTCCGTCAAGGCAAGTACCGCGAAGTCAAACTGGCTCGCGCGCATGCCGGCAAACTCGAGAACATCTTCGAGAACATGGGGCAGGAAGAGAAGAAGACCCTCAACATCGTCCTCAAGGCCGATGTGCGTGGTTCTCTCGAGGCGCTGCAAGGTTCCTTGAGCGGTCTGGGCAACGACGAAGTACAAGTGCGCGTAGTGGGCGGCGGCGTCGGTGGTATCACCGAAAGCGATGCCAACCTGGCACTGGCTTCCAATGCAGTACTGTTCGGCTTCAACGTGCGTGCTGATGCTGGCGCGCGCAAGATCGTCGAGCAGGAAGGTCTGGATATGCGTTACTACAACGTGATCTACGACATCATTGAAGACGTCAAGAAAGCCCTGACCGGTATGCTCGGCAGCGATGTTCGCGAGAACATCCTCGGTATCGCTGAAGTGCGTGACGTGTTCCGCTCGCCTAAGTTCGGTGCTATCGCCGGTTGCATGGTGGTCGAAGGTACGGTTCACCGTAACCGTCCGATCCGTGTACTGCGTGAAGACATCGTTATCTTCGAAGGCGAACTGGAATCGCTGCGTCGCTTCAAGGACGATATGTCCGAAGTCCGTGCCGGCATGGAATGCGGTATTGGCGTCAAGAGCTACAACGACGTCAAGGTTGGCGACAAGATCGAAGTCTTCGAGAAAGTCCAAGTCGCTCGCACGCTCTAAGCCGCGAGCTTGGGAGCCGTATGTTGATCGCCGCAAGGCGCCCGCAGCGGCTCTGAACGCAACGCCCGGTCCGGCTTCAGCCTGGCCGGGCGTTTGCCGCTTCAGTTACAGGTAGCAAACATGGCAAAAGAATATAGCCGTACCCAACGTATTGGCGATCAGATGCAGCGTGAGCTTGCGCAGCTGATCCGTCGTGAAGTCAAGGATCCGCGTGTTGGTCTGGTGACCATCACTGCCGTCGATGTCAGTCGTGATGTTGGCCATGCCAAGGTGTTCATCACCGTGATGGGGCAGGATGGTGCAGAAAACATCGCGCAGAGCTTGAAAGTTCTGAACTCCGCCGCAGGTTTCCTGCGCATGCAACTCGGTCGTGAAATGAAGTTGCGCAGTGTGCCGCAACTGCACTTCCACTATGACGAAAGCGTCTCCCGTGGCGCCCACCTGTCGGCGTTGATCGAGCGTGCCGTAGCAGAAGACAGCCAGCATCAGGATGGCGGTACTTCCCTGGACACCAAGGAGTAAGCGGTGGCTCAGGTCAAGCGTATCCGTCGTAACGTCAGTGGCATCATCCTGCTCGACAAGCCGCTGGGGTTTACCTCCAACGCCGCTTTGCAGAAGGTGCGCTGGCTGCTCAATGCTGAAAAGGCAGGCCATACGGGGAGCCTCGACCCACTGGCCAGTGGTGTATTGCCGCTGTGCTTCGGTGAGGCGACGAAGTTTTCCCAGTACTTGCTCGATTCTGACAAGGGTTACGAAACGGTCATGCAATTGGGCATGACCACCAGCACTGCCGATGCTGAAGGTGAAGTGCTGCAGACTCGCGAAGTGACCGTTGGTCGCGCCGATATCGAAGCTGTTTTGCCACAATTTCGTGGTCAAATCAGTCAGATACCGCCGATGTACTCTGCGCTCAAGCGTGACGGGCAGCCGCTGTACAAGCTGGCACGCGCAGGTGAAGTAGTGGAGCGTGAAGCACGTTCTGTTACTATTGATCGCCTGGAACTGCTTGAGTGTGAAGGTAGCCGCGCTCGTCTTTCGGTAGGCTGCAGTAAAGGTACGTACATCCGTACCCTGGTCGAGGACATCGGCGAGCAGTTGGGCTGTGGCGCCTATGTTGCAGAACTGCGCCGCACGCATGCCGGGCCATTCAGCCTGGCACAGACTGTGACCCTCGAAGAACTCGAGCAGGTTCACGCCGAAGGCGGTAATGAAGCGGTTGATCGCTTTCTGTTACCGTCCGATAGCGGTCTGCAAGATTGGCCTCTGCTCAAGTTTTCCGAGCACAGTGCCTTCTACTGGTTGCATGGTCAGCCGGTAAGGGCTCCGGACGCGCCGAAATTCGGCATGGTCCGCGTACAGGATCACAACGGTCGCTTCATCGGTATTGGTGAAGTGAGCGAAGACGGGCGAATTGCGCCGCGTCGACTGATTCGGTCTGAATGATCGAAACCAACGGTATCAGGCTTCGGCGTGATACCTGCGGGACAGAGGATGGCTGTTAATAGGCACGGTTACTCCTCACTTTTATGAATACAGGGATTCGTCCCTGGCCTATTGGAAACCGGTTTCGGTTTCCCTTGATTTGGAGAAGCCAGATGGCACTCAGCGTTGAAGAAAAAGCTCAAATCGTCGGCGAATACCAGCAAGCAGCCGGTGACACCGGTTCGCCAGAAGTGCAAGTTGCACTGCTGACCGCCAACATCAACAAGCTGCAAGGCCACTTCAAGGCCAACGGCAAAGACCACCACTCCCGTCGTGGTCTGATCCGTATGGTAAACCAGCGTCGTAAGCTGCTGGACTACCTGAAGGGTAAAGACGCCACTCGTTACAGCGCCCTGATCGGTCGTCTGGGTCTGCGTCGCTAATAGCGTCCTGGCCAGTGGTGTGCTCGGCGTGTTGCATTCTTCAGCCACGGTACGTTGTACCTGGGTTGATGAACACGCCGCGCGTATCTATGAGGTTGGCTGTCTGTTCTGCCTGAGCGGTTTCCGCGCAGTCAGGGCAGGCTCCCAACCTCTAGTTTTATCTGGACGGTCAATGGGGCCGATTCCCCGTTCTGCCCAAGAATTCGCAAGAACAAGTTCCCCTAGAGCCACTGAAAAAAGGTAGGAAACCGTGAACCCGGTAATCAAGAAATTCCAATTCGGTCAATCGACCGTTACCCTCGAGACGGGCCGTATTGCTCGTCAAGCCTCCGGCGCCGTATTGGTCACCGTCGACAACGATGTTACCGTACTGGTGACCGTGGTCGGTGCCAAACAGGCTGATCCAGGCAAGGGCTTTTTCCCTCTGTCCGTTCACTATCAGGAAAAGACCTACGCCGCCGGCAAGATCCCTGGTGGTTTCTTCAAGCGTGAAGGTCGTCCTTCCGAGAAAGAAACCCTGACTTCGCGTTTGATCGACCGTCCGATCCGCCCGCTGTTCCCAGAAGGTTTCATGAACGAAGTGCAGGTTGTCTGCACCGTCGTTTCCACCAGCAAGAAGACCGATCCGGACATCGCTGCGATGATCGGTACTTCGGCTGCCCTGGCGATCTCCGGTATTCCGTTTGATGGTCCGATCGGCGCTGCCCGTGTTGCTTACCACGAAAGCACCGGCTACCTGCTGAACCCAACTTACGAGCAACTGGCTGCCTCGAGCCTGGACATGGTCGTTGCCGGTACTTCCGACGCGGTACTGATGGTTGAATCGGAAGCCAAAGAGCTGACCGAAGACCAGATGCTGGGCGCTGTGCTGTTCGCTCATGACGAGTTCCAGGCTGTTATCCAGGCCGTCAAAGAGCTCGCTGCCGAAGCTGCCAAGCCTACCTGGGACTGGAAAGCACCGGTTGCCAACACCGAACTGCTGAACGCAATCCGCGCCGAGTTCGGCGAAGCCGTTTCCCAGGCTTACACCATCACCGTCAAGGCCGATCGCTACGCTCGCCTGGGCGAACTGCGTGACCAGGTTGTCGCCAAGTTCTCCGGTGAAGAAGGTCAGCCTAGCGCTGGTGAAGTCAAAGAAATCTTTGGCGAAATCGAATACCGCACCGTTCGCGAAAACATCGTCAATGGCAAGCCACGTATCGACGGTCGCGACACCAAGACCGTACGTCCGCTGAACATCGAAGTCGGTGTACTGTCGAAGACTCACGGTTCGGCATTGTTCACCCGTGGCGAGACCCAGGCTCTGGTTGTTGCAACACTGGGTACTGCCCGTGACGCGCAGCTGCTGGACACCCTTGAAGGCGAGAAAAAAGACCCCTTCATGCTGCACTACAACTTCCCTCCGTTCTCGGTAGGTGAGTGTGGTCGTATGGGTGGTGCAGGTCGTCGTGAAATCGGTCACGGCCGTCTGGCTCGCCGTTCGGTTCAGGCCATGCTGCCAGCTGCCGACGTATTCCCGTACACCATTCGTGTCGTCTCGGAAATCACCGAGTCCAATGGTTCCAGCTCCATGGCTTCGGTCTGTGGTGCATCGCTGGCACTGATGGACGCTGGTGTACCGATGAAGGCACCGGTTGCCGGTATCGCCATGGGTCTGGTTAAAGAAGGCGAGAAGTTCGCCATCCTGACCGACATCCTGGGTGACGAAGACCACCTGGGCGACATGGACTTCAAGGTAGCCGGTACCGCCAAAGGTGTTACCGCGCTGCAGATGGACATCAAGATCAACGGCATCACCGAAGAGATCATGGAAATCGCTCTGGGCCAAGCCCTGGAAGCGCGCCTGAACATCCTCGGTCAGATGAACCAGGTCATTGGTCAGTCCCGTAGCGAACTGTCGGAAAATGCTCCGACCATGATCGCGATGAAGATTGATACCGACAAGATCCGTGATGTTATCGGTAAAGGCGGCGCGACCATCCGTGCTATCTGTGAAGAGACCAAGGCTTCGATCGATATCGAAGACGACGGCTCGATCAAGATCTTTGGTGAAACCAAGGATGCGGCAGAAGCGGCTCGCCAGCGCGTACTGAGCATTACTGCCGAAGCCGAGATCGGCAAGATCTACGTCGGCAAGGTTGAGCGCATCGTTGACTTCGGTGCCTTCGTCAACATCCTGCCGGGCAAGGACGGTCTGGTTCACATCTCGATGCTGAGCGATGCTCGTGTCGAGAAAGTGACCGATATCCTGAAAGAAGGTCAGGAAGTTGAAGTACTGGTACTGGACGTGGACAACCGCGGCCGTATCAAGCTGTCGATCAAAGATGTTGCAGCAGCCAAGGCTTCGGGCGTCTAAGCTCAAAGCGTTGAAGAAAGGACCCTAAGGGGTCCTTTTTTTATGGGCGGAGTTCGCCGTGTACGTGCTTGCATCCTGCATGCTTCAAAAAGGAGTGTCTTGTATGAAGAAGTTCGTTATTGCTGCCGCTACTGTTACCGCGCTGATGTTGGCCAACGTGACCTTTGCTCAAGCGCCGCTGACGGTTGCGGCGGGTGAGATGACCAAGGCAACAGAGGCTACTTCCGATACCTGGATCACCACGAAGGTCAAAGCAGACCTGATGACGGAGAAGGGGGTGCCGGGTTCGGACATCTCTGTAGAAACCAACAGCGGCGTAGTTTCCCTGTCGTCAAAGGTGCCTTTGACCCAATCCCAGAAAGACGCAGCAGTCTCGATTGCCAAAAAAATAAAGGGGGTTAAGGCGGTATCGGCTGAAGGCCTGAGAACCTATTAAGCTGAACCCCGGCCATTGAGCCGGGGTTTTAAGCAGGCGTTTGAGGAGCGCTTACTCGGAGTCCAGATGCAACTGCGAGATTACCCGGCCATCGGCTTCGGCTTGCCCCAGCGTGGCATCGACGAAGTAGACGCGCTGGTCTTCAAGCTTGCCCTGGTCGACCAGGTAGTCCTTGATGCTGCTGGCGCGCGCCTGGCCCAGTTGACGCAGCAGCAGGGGGCTTTCAGCCCACGACGTGATCACCGCGTTGCGCAGGTTGTCTGTGCGCTCTTTACGGCTCAACTGTTCCCACTGCGCGGGCGGTTGTTGTTTGAGGCGCGAGCGGTAGATCGCCTCAAGCATCGCGGGTTTCTCATCATCTGGCACCTGCAGTTGAGTGGCTTGTGCCGGGACCTTGTCGCCTCGCCGTTGCAGCATCTTGTAGTAGGTAGCCTGATACTCGCGCTCCAGACGCTGCTCGGCAATCAGCGGGCCGTCACTGCTCTGGGCGCTGGTACCTTCGATTTCCAGGCGCAATTCCGGGCGCGCCTTGAGTGCGCTGGCGAGTTTGTCCAGGGCCCCTTTGGCGTCGCTGCTCAAGTCACTTGAGCCTGGAGTAAAGGCGACGCTTCCGAGGTCTTGGGCGTCGCCGCCACTGACGAGCCCGCCAATGAACTTGAACGGTGCCTGGGCGGCTCGCATGACGAGGTTTCGTAATGTCTGCCAGACAATCGGCATCACGCTGAACTGAGGGTTGTTCAAGTCGCCGGAGATTGGCAACTCAATGGAGATTTTGCCTTCTGTGTCCTTGAGCAGTGCGACGGCAAGGCGAATCGGCAAGTCTACGGCATCAGGGCTGTCTACCTTTTCACCCAGTTGCAGTTGTTCAAGCACCAGTTTGTTCTCGGCCTTGAGCTGGCCCTTGGTGATCAGGTAATGCAGGTCCAGATTCAGGCGACCCTTGCGGATGCGGTAGCCGGCAAATTTGCCCGAGTAAGGGGTCAGGGTGGTCAGCTCGACGCGTTTGAAGCTGGTGGCGATGTCCAGGCTGGCCATGGGGTCGAAGGGGTTCAGCGCGCCCTTGATGGTGACGGGCGCATAGCGGTCGACCTTACCTTTGATATCGACATTGGCAGGTTTCGGTTGCCGGTTGTCGATGGTGCCGATCCGGCCGTTGAGTTGCTGGATCGCCGTGGCGAAGTTGGGTGTCAGGCTGAAATCGGCGAAGTTGGCCGAGCCGTCGTTGATCGCGATTTCACCAATGTGGATGCCCAGCGGCTTGGCGCTGCTGGTGGACGTATTGCGGGCTTTCTGCGGGCTTCCAGCGGGTTGTGGTATCAACAGGTCATCGACGCTGGTGGTACGGTCTTCATTGATCATAAAACGCGCATAGGGCTGTTGCAGGTTGACCTTTGCAATCGACAGCGCATCCCCATGACGGTACTCCAGGCCATCCAGATTCAACTGCTGCCATTTGACGAAATCGCGATTCTTGATGGTGTCTAGCGTGTGCAGCTGATTGACCTGAGCCTTGCCCGTGATACTGAAGGCCAGCGGTGCCGTGTTCTTGAGGTCGACGTCGAGATCGCTGTTGAGCATGCCGCTGCGTAGCTCAAGGCGAATGAATGGGCTGATATAGGCTTGTGCGACACGAAGGTCGATATCCCGCGTAACGACATTCAGTTTACTGCTGACAGGTGCCAGATTGACGTCACCCGAGGCCTGCAGCTTGCCTTGCTTGCCTACTCCGGTATCGAGCTTCAGGGTGAAGGGTGACTGATTGAGGCTGTCGAAGTTCTGCAGGTCCAGGTTAAGTGGGCCCACCTCCAGCGCGACCGGTTCCTTGTGGGTGCGGTCAGTCAGATGAACCTGATAGTTGCGCAACTGAACGTCACGCAGTAACACCTGCCATGGTTTGCTTGGGGTATTGGTGCCTGTCGTCTCTTTGGTGGCCGGCGTTGCGGTGGCCGGTTCAGTTTTCTCTGCAGGTTTTGCCTTGGCTGGCTGGCTGGCGAACAGCTTCTGCCAGTCGAGCTGACCATCGGCTTCAAGGGCTGCCCAGGTTTCCAGTTTCTCGCTGCGAATCTTGCCAACGGTGACCAACTGCTTGGCCAGGTCAATCGACGTTTCGCTGACCGACAGGCTGGCCAGGCGTACCAATGGCCTGCCATCGGGCGCATTGACTGCAAACGGCGCGACCTGAAGCGAGGTGTTGTCGAGCAGCAGCTCGGTTTCCTTGGACAGGTTCAGTTTGTAGTGGGTCTCAAAGCTGACACGCCCGTCTTCAAGTACCAACGGCACTATATCTCGGACATAAGGCCAGACGAGCTTCATCTTGCCGTCAGTAAACTTCAGCGTGCCTTCAGAGGCGATGGGCACCAGGCTGAACGTACCCTGCCAGTCGATCCGGCCGCCCTTGGGGCCTGCGGCGACCAGGGTCATGTCCGTGCTGTCGTCGGGCAGGGTGCTGAGGTTCTTCAGTTCCAGGTCCATCGAGTCGTAGAGAAATTCGATGGGTTCGCTGGGTCGCAGGTCTTCGAAATGCAGGTAACCGGCGTTGAGTTTGATGCTGCCAATACGCAGCGGGAAGGGCTCGCTCGCAGGCGTTTCGGCTTTTGGCTGGCTGGGCGGCAGCTTGAAGAGTTGGGTCAGATTGAGGCTGCCGTCCTTGGCAAACAGCAGTTCGGTACGTGGCTTGTCCAGTTCGACGTTCGCCAGGTGAAGCGCGCCGCTCCACAGGCTGTCGAGCTGCAGGTTGGCATACAAACGTTCAAAGCCGACCTGCTCCTTGCCCGGCTCACCGATCTGCAAGCCCCAGAGTGTCAGCTCCAGGCTGAACGGGTTGAGTTCCACGCGCTGCAGCTTGGCTGGTAGCGTGGCGTAGTTGGCTAATTGCTGGTTAGCAATTCGCAAGGCGACGCCGGGGAGAATCAGGAATCCAAGCAGGCTGTAAAGGGCCAGAGCGGCCAACAAGGCGCCGAGGGCGCGTTTCATTCCTTTGGGCATGTGCGGCGTCGTCTGTATCTAACGGAAGTGGTTGGAGTATGGCACGATAATTCGGTTCCGAAGATAGCGCCAAATCACCTCTTTCGTGCGTAAACGTCTATTTCAAAGGTGCAGAATCAAGGTCTTTAGCGGTGGTTGGTTATCCATGGACGGGAAGTCGGCAGCCGGTGTCAGAACCTGCCACTCGCGCACTGGCCGGTTGTTTTTCTCGGCGCAGCGCAGCACCTGTGCGCGCCAGTCGTCGAGGCTGACCTTGGCCAGGTTGTTACAGCAGACCAGCACACCTCCTTCGGCAGTGCTCAACAGCGCCGGCTTGAGCAGGCTTTGATAGTCTCGCAACAGGTCGACGGTGCCGAAGGCACTCTTTGCCCAGGCAGGCGGGTCGAGAAATACCAGATCGAATTGCCGTGGTTCCAGTCGCGGGTAGGGCGGCAGTTTGTGACCGCGTCGTTGGCTGACGGGTAGCCCGGCCAACTGGCGGATCGCCGGGAAGTAGTCGGACTGTATGAACTCCATGGGCGCAAGCGTTGGGTTCAGGGCTGCGTTTTCGCGACCTACAGCCAGGTTGCCTTCGGCGAAATCCAGGTTGCAGATCTCACGGGCACCCCCTGCGGCGGCACTCAAGCCAACCCCACAGGTATAGGCAAACAGGTTCAGTACGCGCTTGCCGGCGCTGTGCTGCTTGATCCAGCCACGGGCATTGCGCAAATCGAGAAACAACAGCGGATCCTGCCCCGAGTGACGGCCACGTACCCGATAGTTCAGCCCCCATTCATGGCCGACATGATCGGCCAAGGCCGCCTCGCTGGCCTGGTAGGCCGGGTCTCGACGGTCGATGCGACTGTTGCCTTGGGAGCGGTCGTTGTAGACCAGCAGCAGCTCCAGGCCAAGTGATTGCTCGACGGTAGCATGCAGGTCGAGCAAGGCATCGTGATCGAGGGTCTGGTGAAAGCTCTGTACCAGCAACTGCGGGCCATAGCGGTCTACGGTCAGGCCGGCAGCGCCTTCCTGGCTACCATGGAACAGCCGGTAGCAGTCGGTCCCTTGGGCATGGAGTTCGGCGAGAAGGCCGTTGCGGGAGTCGAGGGCGGCGCGCAGCGCCTGATTCAAGAGGGACATGCACGTAGCCTTGGTATTCGGGGCTGCAGTTTAACAGGAGAGGCCCAGGGTGAGCCTCTCCGGCGTACATCAGCGTTCGATCGTCAGGGCCACACCCTGCCCACCACCGATGCACAGCGTTGCCAGCCCTTTCCTGGCATCACGCTTGATCATTTCGTGCAACAGGGTGACCAGTATCCGGCAACCGGAAGCACCAATAGGGTGCCCCAATGCAATGGCACCACCGTTGACATTGACCTTGGCGGCATCCCAGCCCAGCTCTTTACCGACGGACAACGCTTGGGCGGCGAAGGCTTCGTTGGCTTCGATCAGGTCCAGGTCTGACAACGACCAGCCGGCTTTTTCAAGGCAGCGTCGAGTGGCATTTACAGGGCCAATGCCCATGATTGCAGGGTCAACGCCGGCGTTTGCATAGGCGGTGATACGGGCCAGTACCGGCAGCTCCAGTTCCTGGGCTTTAGCGGCACTCATCAGCAGCACGGCGGCAGCACCATCATTGAGTGACGACGCATTGCCAGCCGTGACACTGCCATCTTTCTTGAAGGCGGGCCTGAGCTTGCTCAACGACTCAGCGGTAGTGCCCGGGCGGGGCTGCTCGTCAGTGGCGAAAGCGATCGGATCGCCTTTGCGTTGCGGGATCAGGATCGGGGTGATCTCTTCAATGAAACGACCGCTTTCAATGGCTACGCTGGCTTTCTGCTGGGAGGCCGCTGCGAAGGCGTCCTGCTCCTCGCGGCTCAGGCCGTACTTTTCGACCAGGTTTTCGGCGGTGATGCCCATGTGGTAGTCGTTGAAAGCGTCCCACAAGCCATCACTGATCATGCTGTCGATCAATGAGCTGTGGCCCATGCGCAGGCCGGTGCGCGCACCAGGCATGACATAGTTGGCAAGGCTCATGTTTTCCTGTCCGCCCGCGATGATCACGTCGGCATCGCCACACCGAATCGCTTGCGCAGCCAGGTGCACGGCTTTAAGCCCAGAGCCACATACCTTGTTGAGTGTCAGGGCTGGCACGGCGTGGGGTAGCCCGGCCTTGATCGCGGCTTGGCGGGCAGGGTTCTGACCTGCACCGGCGGTCAGAACCTGGCCGAAGATGACTTCGTCTACGAGTTCGGCGTCCAGGCCGGTCTGTGTCAGCAGCTGGCTGATAACCGCAGCCCCCAGATCAACGGCTGGAATAGCGGCCAGTGCTCCTTGGTAGCTACCAATGGCGGTACGGGTGGCGGCAACGATCACAACATCTTGCATGGCACAGGTCCTTAGTCTTGTTGGATGTGGTATCGGAACGGCAAAAGCCTGCTTTGGGCTTTGTTGGTAGGCATGGTGGCACAGATGGCCAGGCGCCTGCCAATCACCAAAGTATGAGGCGCGCACGCCCGCTGGCTGACGCTCAGCTGAGTCCCATGCGTCGGTGTGCACGGTGCTTGGAGCTGTCGCGCATGGCCCAGCGTAGCACCGGGGCAACACCGGCAACCCCCAGGCGGACCAGTCGGCGCTCTAGCAGGCTCGGTGAGAATCCATGCATGGCACTGGCCCATGGCGCTAACAGGTCGATGCCTGCCCGCATCATCACGGCGCCAACGGGCTTGGCCTGCCGGCTCGGCGCAGGGGCATCAAGCAGCAGGCGAACCACTTCGCGGCTGCGTGCATCGCACGCCAGTTGTGGGCGCATGGCGTGCAGATATTCGGCAATAGCCTGGCGCGAGCGGGGCACATTGCGTGCGCCCAGGCGTTCGGCGACCAAGGCAATTTCGTCGTAGTAGGCATCCTGGTCAGCGAGGCTCATCCGAGGATTGCGGTAACGCAGGTGTGCGGCGAGAAAACTGCTGACTTCGGCGACGTGTACCCAGGTCAGCAGTTCGGGGTCGCTGGCGGCATAGGGGCGCCCATCGGCGGCGGTGCCGACGACCTGCAGATGAATGGTCCGTACTTTATCGATCAGCCACTCGGCGTCGCGGGTTGAGCCGAATGTCGTCCCGGAGATGAACTGGCTGGTACGGCGCAGACGGCCGATCATGTCTTGGCGAAAGTTCGAATGGTCCCAGACCCCGGCCAGTGCCAGTGGGTGCAAGACTTGCAACAGGAGGGCGCTGATGCCGCCGATCAGCATGCTTGGAAAGTCGCCATGCACGCGCCAGCAGACACTGTCTGGGCCAAACAGCCCGGGATCACCTTTGGGGTGTTCCAGGTCCAGTTGCCCCAGCGCCAGGCCGGTCATGCTAAGCAGTTGGGTCTCGATACGCCGACGAAGGGCTTCCATAACATCCTTGCGGTACCGTCGTTGCGGTGCGCTTCACTGCCCCCGATCGCACTGGCGACCAGGGGCAGGAAGGGTGATCAGCCGCGGTGGCGACCGCGGAAGTAGTTGATCAGGCCTTGGGTCGAGGCATCTTCAGCAGGCTCTTCGATGCCACCGGTGAGGCGCTGGTAGACGCCTTTGCCGAGCTCCTTGCCCAATTCAACACCCCACTGGTCGAAGGCGTTGATACCCCAGATGACGCTCTGCACGAACACTTTGTGTTCATACATGGCCACCAGCGCGCCCAAACGGCGTGGGCTGATACGCTCTACAACCAAGGTGTTGCTCGGACGGTTGCCCGGGATCACCTTGTGCGGCGCCAGCTTCTGGATTTCGGTTTCGGCCAGGCCTTTCTCGCGCAGTTCTGCTTCGGCTTCAGCGCGGGTCTTACCGAGCATCAGGGCCTGGCTCTGCGACAGGCAGTTGGCGTACAGCCACTGGTGGTGGTCGGCAACCGGGTTGAAACTGACTACCGGGACGATGAAGTCCGCTGGAATCAGTTGGGTGCCTTGGTGCAGCAACTGATGGTAGGCGTGCTGACCGTTGCAACCGACGCCACCCCAGATGACGGGGCCGGTATCGTGGTTAACCGGGGTCCCGTCCTGGCGCACGCTCTTGCCGTTGGACTCCATATCCAACTGCTGCAGGTGCTTGGTGATGTTGCGCAGGTAGTGGTCGTACGGCAGGATCGCGTGGCTTTGCGCTCCCCAGAAGTTGCCGTACCAGACGCCCAGAAGTGCCAGCAGCACAGGCATGTTCTGTTCGAATGGGGCGCTCTGGAAGTGCTGGTCCATGGTGTAGGCACCGGACAGCAGCTCCTTGAAGTTGGCCATGCCAATGGCCAGGGCAATAGGCAGGCCGATGGCCGACCACAGCGAATAACGGCCACCTACCCAGTCCCACATCGGGAAGATGTTCTCTTCGCGGATGCCGAAAGCGATGGCTGCTGTCTTGTTACTGGAAACGGCGATGAAGTGCCGGTGAAGTTCTACTTCCGAACCACCCTGGGCCAAGTACCAAGCGCGTGCAGCCTGGGCGTTTTTCAGGGTCTCGAGGGTGTTGAAAGACTTTGACGAGACGATGAACAGTGTGGTCTCGGCGCGCAGGTTGGCCGACAGCTCATGGAACTCGCTGCCGTCGATATTGGCCAGGTAGTGGCAGCGCACGCCCCGCTGGGCATAAGGCAAGAGGGCTTCAGAGACCAGTTCGGGGCCAAGGAAGGACCCGCCAATGCCGATGTTCACAACGTCGGTAATCGGCTTTTCGGTATAACCACGCCACAAGCCGTCGTGAATCCGCCCAACCAGTTCGGTTACCTGGTTAAGGACCTTATGCACCTCGGGCATGATGTTGACGCCGTTGACGCTCAATTTGTCGCCTACCGGACGGCGTAGCGCGGTGTGCAGCGCTGGGCGACCTTCCGAAGCGTTGAGGATCTCGCCGGCGAACAGCGACTTTATCGCATCCTGCAGGCCCACTTCATCGGCCAGCCCTACCAGCAGGTTGCGGGTCTGGGCGTTGATCAGGTTTTTCGAGTAGTCGAGGAACAGGCCGCAACAGCTCAGAGAAAATTGGTTGAAGCGCTGTGGATCGGCGTTGAAGGCCTCGCGCATGCTGAAATTCTGCATGGCTTCGCGGTGCTGCTGGAGCGCCTGCCAGGCCGGCAGGGCGGTAACGTCATGAGGGGTGCGGTAGTACGCCATCGCTGCAGATTTTCCTTATTGCTGGAACTGCCTTGGACACTGAAAAGGTCGGTCCGTTTGCAGGCTCGTCTGAAAAGATTGCACACGAACCTGCCGTTGGCCTAGCTGAGCCGGTGGCTCAGTCCAACTGAACCGGAATGGCATGGCTGGTGTGGCTCAGCTCATTCCCTGGCGCCATGTATAGCATGCGCGGTTTGAAGTTGTGCAGTTCTGCTTCACTGTAATGGGCATAGGCGCAGATGATTACGCGGTCGCCGACTTTGGCCTTGTGTGCAGCTGCACCATTGACCGAGATCATCCGGGAGCCTTCTTCGCCGCGAATGGCGTAGGTGGTGAAGCGCTCGCCGTTGTCGACGTTGTAGATCTGGATTTGTTCGTACTCACGAATACCGGCCAGGTCCAGCCAGAGCCCGTCGATGGCGCAGGAGCCCTCGTAGTCGAGTACGGCATGGGTGACTTCTGCGCGATGCAGTTTGGCCTTGAGCATGATGGCGTGCATGGGGGGATTCCTTGGTCAGGTTCTCGCGCGGGTACACGGAGCCTCCCGGCCCCGCGAGCGGCGGCAGTGTGCCCGAACCCAGGGGGCCGGGCAACATGGCGCTAAGGCTTGTCGTCGAGATTCAGGTGCAGGTTGTCGATCAAGCGGGTTGCGCCTAGAAACGCAGCGACCAGGATCACCAGGTCACGGTCTTCAGCGGTGGCAGGGCGCAGGCTGATCGCATGGCGAACTTCAAGGTAATCGGGACGGAAGCCGGCCTTTTGCAGTTGCTCCTGGCCCTGGGCAATCAGGGCCTGGAAATCGCACGAGCCCTGTTTGATGGCTTCGGCCATCTGCGTCAGGGTGCGGTACAGCGCGGGTGCACAGGCGCGTTGTTCATCGCTCAGGTAACCGTTGCGTGACGACAGCGCCAGGCCATCAGGGGCACGCACAGTGGGTTCGCCGATGATCTGGATCGGCATGTTCAAATCACGGACCAGTGCGCGGATCACGGCCAGTTGCTGGAAGTCTTTCTGGCCGAACACCGCCAGGTCTGGCTGAACCATGTTGAACAACTTGCTGACCACGGTGGCTACGCCTTCAAAGTGCCCTGGTCGGCTTGCGCCGCAAAGGCCTTCTGACAGCTGTGGAACAGAAACACGGGTCTGTCCTGCCATACCCTCTGGATACATTTCCTCGACGGAAGGGGCAAACAATAGATGGCAGCCTGCCTCCAGCAGCTTTTCCTGGTCGGCGGCAAGCGTGCGAGGGTATTTGTCGAGGTCTTCGCCCGCGCCGAACTGCAGCGGGTTGACGAAGATGCTGGCAACCACGAAATCAACCCGCTGCGCAGCCTTGGCCACGAGTGCCGCATGCCCGCTGTGCAGGTTGCCCATGGTCGGTACGAAGCCAATGCGTTTGCCTTCGCTGCGTGCCCGCGCTACGGCGGCGCGCAGCTCGCGGACGGTTTTGACTGTATTCATGCACTGAACCCGTGTTCGCTGCCTGGGAAAGTGACGTCCTTGACCTCTTTGACATAGGCCTGCAAGGCGCTCTGAATATCGCTCTGGCCAGCCATGAAGTTCTTCACGAACTTGGGTACACGACCACTGAGGGATAGGCCGAGCATGTCATGCATGACCAGTACCTGGCCGTCGGTGGCACTGCCTGCGCCAATACCGATGACGGGTATTTTTACTGCCTGAGTGATTTCGGCGGCCAGTTCGCTCGGGACACACTCCAGCAGCAGCATCGCGGCGCCGGCTTGTTCCAGGGCAATGGCATCGGCACGCATTTGTCGGGCCTGGTTTTCCTGGCGACCCTGGACCTTGTAACCGCCGAGAATGTTCACCGCTTGTGGTGTCAGGCCCATATGTGCGCACACAGGTACACCGCGTTCGGCCAGCAGACGAATGGTGTCAGCCAGCCAGGCTGCGCCTTCGATTTTGACCATATGGGCGCCGGCCTGCATCAGTGCGCCGCTGTTGGCGAACGCCTGTTCAGTGGTGGCATACGCCATGAACGGCAGGTCGGCCAGAATCAGTGCGCCTTCGTTACCACGTTTGACGCTGCTTACGTGGTAGGCCATTTCGGCGTTGGTGACGGGCAAGGTGCTGTCGTGGCCCTGCAGGACCATGCCCAGCGAGTCGCCTACCAGCAGTATTTCTACGCCGGCGCGGCAGCATGCCTGGGCGAACGTTGCGTCATAGCACGTCAGCATGGCAATTTTCTCACCCTTGAGCTTTAGGCTCTGCAGGGTGGTCAGGGTTACATCTGGCATGAAAAGGAATCCTCGTTCAGGCGCTGTGAAAAACGACTGCGTACAACGCGTGTATTCATCTTCTGGAACAGCACATCATCGATTGTGGTGTTTGAAATACGACCTGTTCCAGGCCTATATACGCCTTTTTGCGGCGCTTGGGCGCCACGGGACGCCTATAGTCGTGAGCGAGGGGGCTGAAGTCAATTACCCTGTTACCGCATTGTTACGAATGCACTGTTACGGGCGTTACCGTGTGGGGGAACGCCCGGTTACAGGCGCTCCAGACCGACGAACGGGCAATCGGCCAGCAGTTGGGCGAGCGGGCGCTGGTCGGCCAGCAGGAAGTCGGCAGGTACCAGTTCTGCCAGCGGGTAGAGCACGAACGGACGCGCCTGCATGTGGTAATGCGGCACCTTGAGCCGTGGTTCATCGATAACCTGGTCGCCGTAGAGCAGGATATCCAGGTCAAGGGTTCGTGCCCCCCAGCGCTCTTTACGAACGCGGCCCTGGGCGTTTTCTATGGATTGCAGGGCATCGAGCAGGGCAATAGGCTCCAGCGCGCTGTCCAGTGCCGCCACGGCATTTGTGTAGCGTGGCTGGCCTGGTGAGAGCGAGTCGCTGGTGTAGAAGCTGGACACGGCAACCAGATCAGTCGCTGGCAGCTGCTCGAGCGATTGCAGGGCGCTCTCAAGCTGCTGGCGGGGATCGTCCAGGTTGCTGCCCAGACCAATATAGACGCGAGGCATGTCTACTCGCCCGCAGCGCCGTCGGCGCGCTTGCGTTTGCTGCCACTGCGCTTGCGTTTGCGTGGGCCTGCGCCAGCACCCTCATCGCGGCTGCCGAGTTCGCGGATCATGTCGCGACGCTCACTTTCGTTGCACTCCTGATAGTCAGTCCACCATTGGCCAAGACCATCGGTGTCCTCGCCCGCACTTTCGCGCAGCAGCAGGAAGTCATAGCCGGCACGGAAGCGCGGGTTGTCCAGTAACAGGTCGGCACGTTTGCCGCTGCGCCGTGGCAGGCGCTCCTGCATGTCCCAGATTTCACGGATGGGCATGGTGAAACGCTTGGGGATTGCGATGCGTTGGCACTGTTCGCTGATCAGTTCGTGCGCCGCTTCGTTCATGGCCGGGATAGGCGGCATGCCTCGGCTCTGCAAATGCAGCGCACGTGTTGGCAGGGCAGGCCAGAGCATGGCAGCGAAAAGGAAGGCCGGGGTTACCGGCTTGCCTTGTTTGACCCGTAGATCCGTGTTGATCAACGCTTGGCTGATCAAGGTATGGGTGTAGGTCGGATGGTCTTCCAGTGCCTGGGCGCTGGCCGGGAACAGTGGATCGAACAGTTGCAGGTCGACCAGCATCTCGAACGTATCGGCGGCCTGGCCGGAGAGGAACAGCTTGAGGCTTTCCTCGAACAGGCGTGCAGACGGAATCTCACGCAGCATCGGCGCCAGTTGGCGAATCGGTGCGACGGTGTGCTTCTCGATGCCGAAGTTCAGCTTGGCGGCGAAGCGCACCGCGCGCAGCATGCGTACCGGGTCTTCCTGGTAGCGCTGGGTCGGGTCGCCAATCAGGCGGATCAAGCGGTTACGAATGTCGTGTACGCCGTTGGCATAATCGAGAATGCGCTCGCTGATCGGATCGTAGTACAGCGCATTGATGGTGAAGTCGCGGCGCTGCGCGTCTTCTTCCAATGTGCCGTAGACGTTATCGCGCAGGATGCGCCCACTCTCGTTGCGTGAGGACTGGTGGCTGTTTTCCTCTTCGCTTTCGGGGTGATTGGCGCGGAAGGTTGCTACTTCAATGATTTCACGGCCAAAGTGGACGTGAACCAGTTTGAAGCGACGGCCAATGACTCGGGCGTTGCGGAACTCCGCACGCACTTGCTCGGGGGTGGCGCTGGTGGCGACGTCGAAGTCTTTCGGCGTAATGCCCAGAAGCTGGTCGCGCACGCAGCCGCCGACCAGATAGGCCTGGTAGCCGGCGTTTTGCAGACGCTCGACGATGCTCACCGCATGACGACTGAATTGGCCACGTTGCAGCGAATGTTGACTGCTATTAATCACTTCAGGCGTGGTGCGCTGGTGGTGCGGGCCACGAACGGGGGGACGGAACGACTGGAACAGCTTCTTCAGCATGGGATGCACTGTTTGAAGGAATTTTCAGCCATAAACGAAGAATGGCCGCATGATAGGCGGGGATTCTAGCATTTACTCTGGGAATGGTGTAGGCAACAGCATGAGGGGGGACAGGTAGGAAAACTACAAGGGGAGCCGAAGCTCCCCTGGAATGTAGTTGCGTGCTCTTTTTATTTTTCTTCTGGGCTTCTTGTTTTTGTTGAGTGCCCTGTCTACAAAGCTGAGGCTTGTAGAGCGTCCCCCTATTCGGGGGCCAAGAGCAAACGGATTGCTTTGGTCGCTGAGGTTGCGGTGATCTGTCGATCCAACCAGTGTAGGCGCTGCTTTAGTGCAGTTTTTGTTGTTCTCTGCCTGGTTGTGGGGCAAGCCCCAAAACACAACTCCTCTCCAAAAGAATCAGTTAGCTGCGCCTCCGCCGTCTTGTTCTTATTGTGCGTGAGCCGATTCGTCTTATTTTTATTGTCTTTTGCAGTGCTTGTTATTGTTCTTGTACCAAACATATAGCAGGTGCCGTGCCAACTTTTGTGAAACCCAGTAAAACAAGGGCTTACGTCGGTTTTGGTCCGTTTTGGCGCCGAAAAAAAACCGGGGTTTCGTTACCGTAAGCCCCGGTTTTTGTTACGTCTTCATGTTGCGGTAACAGTCTGTCACGTGAATCTTATGTTACCTGCCCAATGGCACGGTGACAGCTGAAGCGTATCAGCCCTCGTTGGTTGCGCTGCTCTTGCGTCGAGGTATTCCCAAGCGCTGGCGTCGTTCCCACAGGCACTTGCGGCTGACCCCCAGCTTGCGTGCCAGTTCGGTTTCAGTCATATGGTCCTGGTGCTCGAGCACGAAGTGCTGGAAGTAGTCTTCCAGCGACAGGTCTTCCATGGGCTCATGGCTGTTGTTGGCCTGCGTGCCGGCTGCTGGCAGGCCACCGAAGTTCTCATCGTCGTCTTCCAGATCGCTCAGCTCGATATCGATACCCAGCAGGTCGGCAGAAATCTCTGGGCTCTCGCAAAGGATGACGGCACGCTCCACGGCGTTTTCCAGTTCACGCACGTTACCTGGCCAGGAGTAGTGACGTATCGCCATTTCTGCGTCGTGAGCAAACCTCAGGTCATTGCGGCCGATACGTGCGCTCTGCCGAGCGAGGAAGGCATTGGCAATTTCATTGACGTCGGCACCCCGTTCCCGCAGCGCAGGCAGCTTCAGGGCGATGACGTGCAGTCGGTAGTAAAGGTCTTCACGGAACTGGCCGACTTTGGCCAGGTTCTTCAGGTCGCGGTGGGTAGCGGCGATCAGGCGCACATCAACCTTCTGCGACTGTACCGAACCTACCCGGCGGATTTCGCCTTCCTGCAATACACGCAGCAGGCGAGCCTGGGCTTCCAGCGGCAGCTCGCCAATTTCATCCAGGAAAAGCGTGCCGCCATCGGCGGCTTCAACCAGGCCTGCGCGCCCGGCACTTGCGCCGGTGAACGCGCCTTTCTCGTGGCCGAAGAGTTCGGACTCGATGAGGGTTTCCGGAATCGCTGCGCAGTTTACCGAGATCATCGGCGCCTTGGCGCGTCGCGACAGGTTGTGCAGGGCGCGGGCGACCAGCTCTTTACCGGTACCCGACTCGCCTTGAATCAGGACGTTGGAGTCGGTGGGCGCGACTTTACGGATCTTGCTGTAGAGATCTTGCATCGGTGGGCACGAGCCGATAATGCCGATCTCGCCATTGGCACTTTCACTGCCGGCCTTGTCACTGGCGGCTGGCTTGCCATTTACACGTTCGGAAGGTGCTGCTGGAGCGCTCTGCCGATCACGCAGGATGCGCGCCACTGCCTGCAGCATCTCGTCATGGTCGAAGGGTTTGGCGATGTAGTCGACCGCCCCCATCTTCATGG
Organism: Pseudomonas sp. AL 58; assembly: GCF_036348395.1. NCBI lineage: Bacteria > Pseudomonadati > Pseudomonadota > Gammaproteobacteria > Pseudomonadales > Pseudomonadaceae > Pseudomonas > Pseudomonas sp. AL 58. Next base: position 21,133 of record NZ_JAZBQR010000006.1, on the reverse strand, counting down.
AGTCGACCGCAGAACGCAGGCTGGCGTAGCTGGTCATGATCAGCACAGGCGTTCCCTGGCCAAGCTTGATCAGTTCGGTACCCGGGGCGCCAGGCAAGCGCAGATCGCTGACGATCAGGTCGAAGGTCGGAATGCTGAAGCGTTCCTGAGCCTCCTGTACCGAGCCGGCTTCACTGACCTGGTACTGGTTCCGTTCGAGCAGGCGACGCAAGGCTGAGCGGATGATGGTTTCGTCTTCGACGATCAGAATATGCGGCATTGATTCAATTCTCTCGACGGTCTCAGTTCACAGCGGACGTCGCTACGACATGGCGCGGTAGGGTCACTCGGATCCGGGTGCCACGCTGGCTTTCGATATCGGCCGGGCTGTCGATGGTGATTTGTCCATAATGCTCTTCCACGATGGAATAGACCAGAGCGAGCCCTAGTCCTGTCCCTTCACCCGGATCCTTGGTGGTGAAGAACGGTTCGAACAATCGGTCCATGATGTTCTTCGGGATTCCGCTCCCTTCATCCTCGACAATCAGGTCGACGGTGTGTTCATTCGCTTCGCTTCTGACCCGCACGGCAGCACCGGGTGGCGAGGCGTCGCGGGCATTGGACAGTAAATTGATCAATACCTGGGCGAGCCGCTGGGGGTCGCCGTCTACCCAGTGCTCCGGGTCGCACAGATTGAAAAACTGTACTTCAAAATTGCGCCGGTTCAAGGCCAGCAAGCCGATTGCATCCTGTGCCACTTCTGCCAGGCATACGGGTTCTTCATTGTTCTGTTGGCTACCGCCGGCGTGGGCGAAGCTCATCAGTGACTGAACGATGCGTGAAATACGCTTAGTTTGTTCAATGATCTGGCTGCTCAGTTCGGTGATTTCACTGTCTTCCTCGCGTTCTTCCCGCAGGTTTTGCGCCAGGCAGGCGATGCCGGTAATCGGGTTGCCGATCTCATGGGCCACCCCGGCGGCCAGCCGGCCGATGCTCGCCAAACGTTCGGAGTGCACCAGCTTGTCTTCAAGCGCTTGAGTTTCGGTCAAGTCTTCAACAAGCAGTACCAAGCCACTGTTACCCGGCGCCAGCGGTTCGTCGATGGCCGCCTTGTGCAGGTTCAACCAGCGCGGCTGGCCATCCAGCGCCAACCGTTGTTTGTGCAGGTGTTCATCCGGAACATTGATGAAGCCGAGTAGAAGGCCGCGCCAAGGTTCGCTGATGGTTGTCAGGCGGGAGCCCACCACGTGCTTGGCGGCAATGCCAGTCAACTCTTCCATGGCCCGGTTCCACATCAGGATTTCCTGATCCTTGGCCAGCGAGCAGACGCCCATCGGCAGTTCCTGCAGGGTTTGGCGATGGTAGCGGCGCAGGGCGTCGAGTTCAGCGGCAAGGCCGGTCAGCCGCGAGTGGTAGTCTTCCAGGCGGCTCTCGATGAAGTGGATGTCTTCGGTAACGTAGTTCTCGCTGCCGGACTTGTAGGGCAGGAAGGTCTCGACCATGTCCTGAGCCACGCTAGGCCCCATCAAGCCAGACAGGTTCGCCTCTATTCGATCACGCAGCCTGCGTAGTGCATAAGGCCGGCGCTCATCAAAGGGCAGGTAGAGATCGCGCAGTGCCTGTTCAACTTCTTTCTGTGCGGCCTTGGCGCCCAGGGGCTTGGCCAGTTGGGTGGCAAACTCCTGCGGCGAGGCCGCATGCAGTTCGCGACGCTGCGGCCGGCGCACGTTGTCCACCGCGCAGGCTTCCGCTGCGCCAACCTCTTCCGGGCTGGCATTGGTGAACAGCGAAATCAGCGTGAACAACAGGACGTTGGCTGCCAGTGAAGCGATGGCTGCCATGTGCCAACTGGTGTCGTCGAGCACATAGATCATGTTCAGCAGCGGGATGTAAAAGCCCTGCAGATTGCCAACCAGTGGCAGCAGCATGGTTACCAGCCAGACGCTGATCCCCGCCAGCAACCCGGCGATGAAGCCACGTCGATTTGCGGTTGGCCAGTAGAGTACTGAGAGCACGCCGGGCAGGAACTGCAGTGTTGCGACAAAGGCGACGATACCGAGGTTGGCCAGGTCCTGCTGAGCACCCAGCAACAGATAGAAGCCGAAACCTGCGCTGATGATGGCGACGATCAGTGCCCGTCGGGTCCATTTCAGCCAGCGGTAGATATTACCTTCGGCTGGTGGCTGGTACAGCGGCAGTACTAGGTGGTTCAGGGCCATGCCGGACAACGCCAGGGTGGTCACGATGATCAGGCCGCTGGCGGCTGAGAGCCCGCCGATGTACGCCAGCAGGGCCAATAGCTTGTTGTTCGCGGCAATGCCCAGGCCCAGGGTGAAGTATTCCGGGCTGGTGCTGGCGCCCAGTTTCAGGCCCGCCCAGAGGATCAGGGGAACCGCCAGGCTCATCAGCAGCAGAAACAGCGGTAAGCCCCAGCTGGCGCTGACCAGTGAGCGCGGATTGAGGTTTTCGGTAAAGGCCATGTGGTACATGTGCGGCATGACGATTGCCGAGGCGAAAAACACCAGCAGCAGGGTTCTCCACGGGCCTTCCTGTAGTGGCGTGTGCAATGCAGCGAGGGCTGTCTGGTTTTGCAGCAACCAGACTTCCAGTTGGTGGGGCCCGCCGAACACGCCGTAAAGCGCGTAGAGGCCAATCCCCCCTAGCGCCAGTAGTTTGATCACCGATTCGAAGGCAATGGCGAACACCAGTCCTTCATGCTTCTCACGGGTCGCGATATGCCGCGAGCCAAAGAAAATGGTGAACAGTGTGATCATTGCGCAGAAGGCCAGTGCTACCCGGTTTTTAACCGGTTCGCCGCTGAGAATGCCGATTGAGTCGGCCACCGCCTGAATTTGCAGCGCCAATAGAGGCAGTACGCCAATCAGCATGAAAACGGTGGTCAGCGCGCCGGCCCAGGTGCTGCGAAAGCGAAAGGCAATCAGGTCGGCCAGGGATGACAGCTGGTAGGTGCGGGTGATCTTGAGGATCGGGTAAAGCAGCACGGGCGCCAATAGAAAGGCCCCGGAAACCCCCAGGTAGCAGGCCAGGAAACCGTACCCATACTGGTAGGCAAGCCCGACCGTGCCATAGAACGCCCAGGCACTGGCATAAACACCCAGTGACAAGGTGTAGGTCAGCGGGTGACGGATGATCGCGCGTGGGATCATGCCGCGTTCGCTGATCCAGGCCACGCCGAACAGCACCAGCAGGTAGGCGGCGCTGATCAGGATCATCTGGGTCAGGCTAAAGCTCATCGGCATCACGTTGGCTCTGCAGGATAAAGGTCACGACGATCAGGATCAGCCAGAGCAGGTACGGGCGATACCAGGCCCCGGTCGGTTCGATCCACCAGTCCATGATGGCAGGGGAGAACAAATAGATCCCCACGACCAGAAGCAGGACCAAACGATAGATGTACATGTGGGCCTCACTGGTTAAACCGCTGCGTGCCTGAAGTTATTATTGGCGCAAATCGGCGGTGGCGATGGTAGCGGATGGCGACAAGGCTGCAAATGGACTTCGCATTCTGCCCCAAGGAATTGAATCTATTGGGCTTTCTTGCGTTCGGCAAGGCTTCAGCGCAGCGTTGCCTCGGCCAGGGTCATGCTTTTGGGGATTGCGTCGACGTTCCAGTGCCGGCAAGCATGTGTCAGCACCTCTTGCGGGGTGGCGTACGCCTGAGCCGGATCGGTCGGTTGCCCCAGGGCACGCAGGGCACGTAGCAGTAGCGGGGTGGCCTGGTCTGTGGGCAGCGGGGCGGAGCGATAGGATTTGCCCAGCTTATGACCATCGGGTTGCACAATCAGCGGTACATGCAGGTAGCGCGGCTGGCGTAACCCCAGTAACTCCTGAAGATACAGTTGGCGTGGTGTTGAGTCGAGCAGGTCGGCGCCTCGCACAATGTCGGTAACGCCCTGCCAGGCGTCGTCTAGCACCACGGCCAGTTGATAGGCATACAGCCCATCTCGACGGCGGATAATGAAGTCGCCTGACTCGCGGCCCAGGTGTTGCTCAAAACGGCCTTGCACGCGATCAATGAAGTGATAGGCAAGCTCTGGCACGCGTACACGGATGGCCGCATCGTGCTGATCATGGCCAAGGTTCCGGCACAGGCCTGGGTAGATTCCATGATAAGGCTCCAGCTGTTTGCGCGAGCAGGTACAGGCATAGGCCAGGCCTTGCTGAAACAGGCGTTGGATCGTTTCGGCGTAGGCATCATGGCGCTGGCTTTGATAAACCACCTCGCCATCCCACTCCAGACCATATGATTCCAGGGTGCGCAGGATAGCTGCCTGTGCGCCAGGCGCTTCACGGGGAGGGTCGATGTCTTCCATGCGCAGCAGCCAACGACCGCCAACCGCACGGGCATCCAGGTAGGAGGCCAGGGCGGCTACCAGTGAGCCGAAATGAAGAAAACCGCTGGGGGTGGGGGCGAAGCGCCCGACATAGCTGGGGTTGTTCATGGTAACGCGCGGGTAATCAGGAAAAGTCGTACAACCATAATTGAAATGGGGCGCTATAAGCGCCCCATTTTTTCAGGTCAGGCTTTGCCGACCTGCTTTTCCTTGATTTCCGCCAGTGTCTTGCAGTCGATGCACAGGTCGGCGGTAGGGCGGGCTTCCAGGCGGCGTACGCCGATCTCGATGCCGCAGTTCTCGCACCAGCCGTATTCTTCGTCCTGGATCAGCTGCAGCGTCTTGTCGATCTTTTTGATCAACTTGCGCTCGCGGTCGCGATTGCGCAGCTCCAGTGCGAACTCCTCTTCCTGACTGGCGCGATCGGCCGGGTCAGGGAAGTTGGCCGCTTCGTCTTTCATGTGGTCCACGGTCTGATCGACGCTGACCATGAGCTCCTGCTTCCATTTATTCAGCAGCTCGGTGAAGTGAGCACGCATGGGCTTGCCCATGTACTCCTCGCCCTGGGTTTCTCTATAGGGTTCGAAGCCGCGAACAAGTTGACTACTTTGTTGCTTTTCGTTGGTGGGCATGAATTGACCGCCTCTCACTCTTCTAATCCATTGCGCAGGCTGCTCCATCTCCGGCGCCCGCCGGCCCTGCGACTGCGAGCCGCCGAACTTACCAGATAGAATCAGGGGATGCTACTCCCCGTGATTGCAGGTTTTACCACCCGCTGGTTCCGGCTCTTGGGTAGAATCTTTAGTTTACACCCCATTTGAGAGAAGGCTAATGGCTCAGCCCTACAGTGCGCGTAGTCGCGCCATCGAACCCTTTCATGTGATGGCTTTGCTGGCGCGAGCCAACGAACTGCAAGCTGCAGGCCATGACGTCATCCATCTGGAAATCGGCGAGCCGGACTTCACCACGGCGGCGCCGATCATCAAGGCGGGGCAGGCGGCGCTCGCCAATGGGGAAACCCGTTACACCGCCGCGCGTGGCCTCCCGGCATTGCGCGAGGCGATCGCGGGCTTCTATGCCACGCGTTACGGGTTGAGCATTGATCCTCAGCGTATCCTGATCACCCCGGGAGGCTCTGGCGCGCTGCTTCTGGCCAGCAGCTTGCTGGTCGACCCTGGTAAGCACTGGTTGCTGGCCGATCCGGGTTATCCATGCAATCGGCATTTCCTGCGCCTGGTAGAAGGGGCTGCACAGTTGGTGCCGGTCGGCCCAGAGGTCAACTACCAGTTGAACGCTGATCTGGTAGAGCGTTACTGGGACCAGGACAGCGTTGGTGCATTGGTTGCTTCACCGGCAAACCCAACAGGTACGGTGCTCGACCGTGAGCAACTGGCCAGCCTCGCGCAGGCAGTTCGGGAGCGTCACGGGCATCTGGTGGTAGACGAAATTTACCATGGCCTGACCTACGGCATGGACGCGCCGAGCGTGCTTGAAGTTGAAGACCAGGCCTTCGTCCTGAATAGTTTCTCAAAATATTTCGGCATGACCGGATGGCGTCTGGGGTGGCTGGTCGCACCTCCCGCAGCCGTGGCTGATCTGGAAAAGCTCGCCCAGAACCTGTACATCAGTGCGCCGAGTATGGCTCAGCATGCTGCATTGGCGTGTTTTGAGCCGGCAACGCTAGCTATTTTGGAAGAGCGTCGCGAGGAATTTGGTCGGCGACGTGATTTTCTTCTTCCAGCCCTGCGTGAGCTGGGGTTTGGTATCGCAGTCGAGCCTCAGGGTGCTTTCTATCTCTATGCCGATATCAGCACGTTTGGCGGCGATGCGTTCGCTTTCTGCCGTCATTTCCTGGAAACCGAGCATGTCGCGTTTACCCCGGGGCTGGATTTCGGGCGCTATCAGGCCGGGCACCATGTGCGTTTTGCCTACACCCAGAGCATGCCGCGCTTGCAGGAGGCTGTAGAGCGAATTGAGCGTGGCCTGCGGAGTTGGCAAGGCTGATGCGCTTTTCACCGGCACTTGAGGAAGCGCGCTTGCTGCGTCGCTACAAACGCTTCTTGGCAGATATAGAACTGGCCAGTGGTGAGCAACTGACGATCCACTGCCCCAACACCGGCTCAATGCTCAATTGCATGATCGAGGGTGGCAAGGTCTGGTTCAGCCGCTCCAACGACCCCAAGCGCAAGCTCCCTGGCACGTGGGAAATCAGCGAAACGCCTCAGGGGCGGCTTGCGTGCGTGAATACGGGGCGCGCCAATGCGCTGGTTGAGGAGGCGCTTTATGCTGGGCGGATCAAGGAGCTCGCCGGGTTTAGCGCGCTCAGGCGCGAAGTGCCTTACGGTGAAGAAAACAGTCGAGTGGATTTTCGCCTGGAGTTTCCTGACGGCCCGGCTTATGTCGAAGTCAAAAGCGTGACATTGGGTTTTTCTGATTCGACTACTGCGGCGTTTCCCGACTCGGTGACTCAACGGGGCACCAAGCACTTGCGTGAGCTCGCCGCATTGGCTCGTCAAGGTGTGCGCGCCGTACAGCTATATTGCGTGAACCTCAGTGGTGTTGATGCGGTTCGTCCGGCCGAGGAAATCGACCCTGCTTATGCGGCAGCACTGCGTGAGGCCGTTGCGGATGGTGTGGAAGTGCTGGCGTACGGAGTGCGTCTGGAGGGTGAGCAGATTGAAGTCGATCGTCGCTTGCCAGTACTGATCAAGCCGTGAGCCAGATGCCCCCGGTGTCTTCGTGGCAGTTGAGGGCTTCCAGGGCGTCGCCTTCGCAAGGGCCTGCCACGCACTCGCCTGACTCGATCAGAAACTGTGCGCCGTGATGCACGCAGGCGATCAATTGGGCACTGCTGTCGAGAAACGTGTCAGCCTGCCAGTTCAATGGAATGCCTCGATGGGGGCAGCGGTTGCGATAGAGGTAGACCTTACCCTGCCGGCGAACGGCGAACAGGTGGGTGTTGTCGAGGCTAAAGCCGCGACTGTGGCCTTCACGAAGGTCGGAGGACGGGCAAAGGAAGTGCATGCGCATGGCTTACTCAAAATGATGGGCTTGGCTCGACTGACACGAGCGTTCAACCCTGAGGCACGTTTTATACCGTGCAGATTGACCGTAGGAAAGCCGACGCCGCTGGCCAGCAGTCTCCTGCTGATGCTGGCTCGAGAGGAGAACTGCTGATGCCCCGACTGCTGTGTTATGCCGTACTCGCACTGCTTCTTTGCCTGTCAGGCTGCCAGACCCGCGTTGTGCTACCGCCATTGCCGGCTTGGCAGAGCCCTGAGGGGCTGGGGCATGCTGAGCTGGGGCAGATACGTGAGCTGGCCAGTGGTCGAGTACTGAGCCCAGAGCAACTGGTCGCTCGCTTGGCGGGTGCGTCCCGTGTGCTGGTGGGAGAGCAACACGATAATCCTGACCATCATGCGCTGCAGTTGTGGTTGTTAAGGGCTCTCGGCCAATACCGCCCCCAAGGTAGCCTGCTACTGGAGATGCTTCAGCCTGTACAGCAGGCGCGGGTCGAGGTAGTGCGCCAGCAAGCATCATTACCTGCTGATGTACCTGGGGCTTTGCGCTGGCAAAAAGGTTGGGATTGGACCCTGTATGGGCCGATCGTAGAGGAGGCCCTGAGACAACCGTATGCACTGCTGGCCGCCAATCTTGACGATGATGAAGTGGGACGGATCTATCGACAGCCGCCGGTGTTGTCTGGAAACCGTTCGACATCAACGGCTGTTCGTCAGGCGCTACTTGAGCAGGTACGCGACTCCCATTGTGGCTTGCTGCCAGACTCGCAATTGCCAGCGATGCTTGCGGTGCAGCAGCAGCGTGACCGACGAATAGCCGAGCGCTTGCTTGCGGCGCCGACACCAAGCCTGTTGTTCGCGGGCGGCTATCACGTGCGCAAAGATATCGGGGTTCCGCAGCACCTGGCTGACCTTGGCGTGCAAGACGCGCCGCAGGTGCTGATGCTGGCCCAGGTAGGCGATGTTGTTGAGCCGGGCATGGCGGATTATGTCTGGTTTACCGCAGCGTTGCCGGCTCAGGACTACTGCGCGAGTTTACGCAAGAAACACTGAATGAGCAGGCAAAAAAAGACCCGGCAAAATGTGCCGGGTCAATAACCGTGATTAGCCTGATGAGGAGATAATTTGAGAGCCCGAACCGAGGCTTTTCAGCTTATCCAACCAGCCTTGCGGCTAGTGGCTCCAATAATAACAATTATCATTTGCATGTCAACTGCTGTATCGGCTCTCAGTTGTTTTTCCGCGGCGCTCTTGCGTCGAGTTGCTGGTTCAGGGCTTCCTTACGCTCGACTGGAATGTCATTCCAGTGCATGTCGAGCAAGGCGCCTTCGATGGCATAGAGCAGTACCTTCGATGCCCTGAAGCCACGAGTACGCACGGCTTGATACGCATTGACCGCGCCCATGCGACGCAAGTCAGAGGCGCTGTGAATGCCGACTGCATGCAACCACTGCGCAGAAGTCTTGCCAAGATTCTTCAGATGCTGGAGTTCGTCGTTCATCAAGCCTCCTTGCGACGGCTGAACGGGTCGAGGGGAATCGCAGGCATACCAAGGGGAGTGTAGCGGCAGTTGGAAAATAAGCGGCATTTTGGCGCTTATGGGGGGCGGGGGCGCCCTATGGCCCGTCAAGTGTGAGTCGGCGGGCCCTAGGGTTGCAGTCTGTTAACGTGTGCGGTAGCGCAGACGCGTTCCGAAATTAACTGACATGAGAATTTCGTCAGCACTCAGGTCTGGTGAGAAGTACACGCCGGAAATCTGGGCATGGGCCAGGCTGGCGCCTTCCATGGAGCAGTTTCGCAGATCCAGGCCACGCAGGTCGGCCGCCCGGAAGTAGGCACCAGTGAAATCTATGCCAGTGGTGTCCAATTCGCGCAGGTCCAGACCGCGAAAGTCGCCATGACTAAAATCGATGCTGGCGTCTTTCGGCCTTTCCTGATTGAAAGCCGCTACCTCTTCGTTACGCACCAAGGCATACAGCGCAGAGTCGATTTGCCGGGGCTGGTTCATGCTAGGCCTCCTTATGTGATTGTGATGACACTATAGTGCCATCACTTGAGAGGCGCGAACCCACTGCCGAGAAGTGTCGACTGCTTCACGTCCGGGTGTTGCTTACAAGCCAGGCAGTTTTTGCCGAATCTGCTTGACCAGCTCGTCGAGACTGCCGCTTTCGTTGGTTTCTACGCGCTTGCTGTGCAGCAGTTCTTCGGCGCTCAATGGGTCGCGATTGGCCTTCTGTGCGGCTATCACCTCAAGCGTGGCGTCGGACGGGTCATTCTGGTCGGCCTGACGCTGCTTGAGCCAGCTTGCGATGACCGCATCAGGTGCATTGCAGTCGAGTATCAGGAACGGTACGCCCGTTTCACCCGCAATGCCCGCGGCGGTTTGACGTTGTGCGTGCTTGAGGTAGGTGGCATCGATGACAGCCGGAAAGCCTGCACGCAGGACAATGCCTGCCAGTGTATGCAGGCGTGCGTAGGTCGCCTGGCTGGAGTCCTGGTTGTAGATGCCAGCTTGCAAGTTGCCTGCATTTTCGGGCGTTTGCTCGCCGAACAGGCGCTTGCGCTCTACATCCGAGCGCAGGCGGATAGCGCCAAGTGCCTCGACCAAACGCATGGCGACATGGCTTTTGCCAACGGCCGACACACCGTGGGTAATCGCCAGGAAGCGCGAAGGAATAGCGCTGTAGCTCTCTGCCAGGGTTGCGTAGTTGCGGTACTGGCGCAGGGTTGTGGCACGCTGCACGCCGTCGGCATTGGCCGGCATGCTGAACAGGGCAACCTTGGCACGCACCAGTGCACGGTAGGCCTTGTAGAAGTTCAACAGCTCAAGGCCTTCATAGTCGCCGGTCAGTTCCAGGTACTGGCTGATGAAACGGCGGGACAGCGACTTGAGGCCACGGTCTTCCAGGTCCATCGCCAGGAACGCGGCGTCGGCATAGACATCGGTCAGGCGGAACGGCTCGTTGAATTCGATGCAGTCGAAGATCACCACCTTGCCGTCGATCAGGGTGGCGTTACCCAGGTGGATGTCACCGTGGCACTCACGGATGAAGCCTTGGGCTTTTCGGGCTTCAAGCAAGCCTTCAAGGCGCTTGAAGCTGCTGTGTGCCCAGGCTTGCAAGGCATCGAGTTGTTGCAGGTCAGCCTTTTCGCTCAGGAAGGGGCGTATCTGCTCAAAGTTCTGCTCAACCGGGGCCATCACGCTTTCCGGGCTGCCCAGCGGGTGATCCACGGCCACGCGCGGTGCGCTCAGGTGGAACTGGGCAATCTGGTGGGCCATCTGGTCGATATGCTCTGCCGTCAGTTCGCCATTGGCCTGCAGCGTGTTAAGCATCTGGCTCTGCGGGAACTGACGCATCTTCAGGGCGTACTCGATCGGCTCGCCTGTGCCGCCCAATTGTGGGGCTTCGGCGCTGCCGGTAATTGGCAGTACATCAAGGTACAGCCCCTGGGTCAGGCGCTGGTTCAAACGCAGCTCTTCATTGCAGAAGTGCTTGCGCTGGGCCAGCTCGGTAAAGTCGAGGAAGCCGAAGTTCATCGGCTTCTTGATTTTGTAGGCGAATTCGCCAGTGAGCAGAACCCAGGAAATGTGTGTCTCAATAACCTGGAAACCGCTCACCGGATGAGGGTACAGGGCTGGGTTTTGCAGGGCTGCAATCAAGGCTTGGCTCACGGGCGATCCTTTGGAGTCGTGAAGAGTCTAAGCGCCCATTATGGCGACAAGCGGCCCCCGTGCAAACCGCCGGAGGGCGCCTGTCGACGAACAATAAAGTGCGTATAATCCGCGGCCATGACTCGTACCCAATCTTCCCGTACCCCCAAAAAACGTCCCTCTGGCCGTGCGCGCGCCCTGCTGGGCTGGGCTTTGAAGCTCAGCCTTGTCGGTCTCGTCGTGCTCGCGGGCTTTGCGATTTATTTCGATGCGGTAGTCCAGGAGAAATTCTCTGGCAAGCGCTGGACGATCCCGGCCAAGGTATATGCCCGGCCGCTGGAGCTGTTCGTCGGCCAGAAACTCAGCAAGGACGACTTCCTTATCGAGCTTGATGCCTTGGGCTATCGGCGCGAGAGCGTCGCCAATGGGCCTGGTGCCGCTGCTGTCAGTGGTAATACGGTCGATATCAATACCCGTGGCTTCCAGTTCTATGAAGGGCTGGAGCAGGCCCAGGCGGTTCAAGTACGTTTCTCGGGCGATTACGTTGCCGGGTTGAGTGGAGCCAATGGCTCGAAACTGGCCGTGGTTCGCCTGGAGCCGCTGCTGATCGGCGGGTTGTACCCGAAGAACCTTGAAGACCGCATCCTGATAAAGCTCGATCAGGTGCCTCCGTACCTGCTTGAAACCCTGGTTGCCGTGGAAGACCGCGACTTCTATTCGCACTTTGGTGTTTCGCCCAAGTCGATTGCACGGGCCATCTGGGTCAACACCTCATCCGGCGCCATGCGTCAGGGTGGCAGTACCCTGACCCAGCAGTTGGTCAAGAACTTCTACCTGACCAATGAGCGCAGCCTCAGTCGCAAGCTGACGGAAGCCCTGATGGCGATGTTGCTTGAGCTGCATTACGACAAGCGCGAGATCCTCGAGGCCTACCTCAACGAGGTGTTCATTGGCCAGGATGGTCAGCGCGCGGTGCATGGCTTTGGTCTTGCCAGCCAGTTTTTCTTCAGTCAGCCGTTGTCAGAGCTCAAGCTGCATCAGGTCGCATTGTTGGTGGGCATGGTCAAGGGGCCTTCCTACTACAACCCGCGGCGCTACCCCGAGCGGGCAACGGTGCGGCGTAACCTGGTGCTCGACTTGTTGGCCGAGCAGGGCGTTGCAACCCCGGAGGCCGTCGAGGCTGCGAAGAAAATGCCGTTGGGCGTTACCAAGCGTGGCAGCCTGGCCGACAGTTCCTTCCCGGGCTTCCTTGACCTGGTCAAACGCCAACTGCGTCAGGACTATCGTGACGAAGACTTGACCGAAGAAGGCCTGCGGATCTTTACCAGCTTCGATCCGATTCTGCAGATGAAGGCGGAGGCATCGGTCACTGACACCTTCAAGCGCCTTGCCGGGCGCAAGGGGGCGGATGAAGTCGAGGCAGCCATGGTGGTGACCAATCCGGAAACCGGTGAGGTCCAGGCGCTGATAGGCAGTCGCCAGCCCGGTTTTGCCGGTTTCAACCGTGCTGTGGATGCTGTTCGGCCGATTGGCTCTCTGGTCAAGCCGGCCGTCTACCTGACCGCGTTGGAAAAACCCAGCCAGTACACGCTCACGAGCTGGGTCCAGGATGAGCCCTTTTCGGTCAAAGGTGCCGACGGCCAGGTATGGAAGCCGCAGAACTACGATCGGCGATCCCATGGCACCATCTACCTCTATCAGGGGCTGGCGAACTCTTACAACCTTTCCACGGCCAAACTTGGTCTGGAAGTGGGTGTACCCAATGTGTTGAAAACCATTGGCCGTTTGGGTGTCGAAGTCGATTGGCCGGCGTTCCCGTCGATGTTGCTGGGGGCGGGCGGCATGTCGCCGATGCAGGTTGCTACCATGTACCAGACCCTGGCCAATGGTGGTTTCAATACGCCGATGCGCGGTATTCGCAGCGTACTGACGGCTGAGGGTGAGCCGCTCAAGCGCTACCCGTTCCAGATCCAGCAGCGTTTTGATCCAGGCTCCATCTATCTGGTGCAGAACGCCATGCAACGGGTCATGCGTGAAGGCACCGGACGTTCGGTTTACAGTGTCTTGCCAAGCTCTCTGACCTTGGCCGGCAAGACCGGTACCAGTAACGACTCGCGAGACAGTTGGTTCGCAGGTTTCAGTCAGGACCTGCTGGCAGTCGTCTGGTTGGGGCGTGACGACAATGGCAAGACGCCGTTCACGGGGGCCACCGGCGCATTGCAGGTTTGGACCAGTTTCATGCGCAAAGCCGACCCGCTCCCTCTGGATATGCCGCAGCCAGACAATGTGGTGCTGGCCTGGGTTGATGCCCATTCCGGGCAAGGGTCGGACGCAAGCTGCCCGGGCGCGGTCCAGATGCCGTATATTCGCGGCAGCGAACCTCCCCCCGGTCCTGCCTGTGGTGGTGAATCCGCGCCAGCCGAATCGGTAATGGACTGGGTCAAGGGTTGGATGAATTGAGCACTAGCGAAGAGGGTGTGAAGTGAATAAGTGGTGGTTTCCTGCCTTGACGGCACTGGCGCTACTCAATGGCTGTGCCAGCGTGCAACGTGGTTCGATCCCTGTTGTCGAGTCAGGCACGCGTGTTTCTAACAGTGAGCGAGTAACGGCCAGCCGCGGTGGCTATAACGCTGCCGCCAGCGGTGCGCGTCAGGCTCAAGCAATACCTCAGAACGATGCCGTAACCGTCATGGTGCCGCAGGGGGCTGGTGCGGCGCCGATCCAGACGTTCCCGGCGTCGACCAGCGCAGCACCAATTACACCGGGGCCGATTACGCCAGGCCCGGTGACATCGGAGCCGATGACGACCGCATCAATCAGCTCTGGCGGTTACAGCATGCCAAGTGCGCCAACAGGCATCCCGCGCAGCAATGGGGGTGGCTTGTCCGCGGATGAACAGCTGGATGGTCCGGTTCTGGCGTTGCTGACCACTGCGCAGCAACAACAAGGCAGCGGTGATTACAACGGTGCCTCGTCCAGCCTGGAGCGTGCGCAGCGCATTGCACCGCGTGAGCCGCAAGTGCTTTACCGTTTGGCCCAGGTGCGCCTGGCCCAAGGGGATGCTGCCCAATCCGAGCAACTGGCTCGACGAGCGCTGACCTATGCCAATGGTCGACCTGATTTGCAGGCCGGGCTGTGGGACATCATCGCCCAGTCACGGGAGAAGCAAGGTGACGCTGCTGGCGCTGCGCTGGCCCGTCAGAAAGCGCGGGTGAGCTCGTAATGGACAAGCGGGTTCCGTCAATCGCCGACCATCTGTTGCTGATCGAGCAGGAGCTGCGCTCGCTTGGATGGTGGGAGGAGAGGGCGCCGAGTGCCGAGGCGCTGGCCAGTGTTGAACCCTTTGCGGTCGATACGCTGTCTTTTGAGCAGTGGTTGCAGTGGATCTTCCTCCAGCGGATGAAGATGATTCTTGAGCATGACCTGCCGCTGCCTAACGCCTCCGGTATTCTCGAGATGGCCGAGATGGTTTATGTGGATCGGGTGCAGGAAAGTACGCGGCTGCGTCGACTGTTGTCCGAGTTTGACGAACTGATTCGCTCATCTCGCTGAGTTCCTGAGTTTCTCCTTCCGGGGCAGCTTCGTCTGCCCCGCACGCTCGTTGCCTGATGCTTCAGATGCTCAGGCAAACGTTTTTCTGCTTGATCAAGAGTGGCTTATGGTGAATTAACCGCGAAGATCACTTGACTTGAGCAGTTCGAATCAGAACAATCCAAAGTCCGCTGTAGAGGGACTGCCAGAAGCAGACCCGCTAAGCAGATCATGAGGCGCACACCCGCGCCGACCTGTTACACCCCGCAACGCGTTACCTCGCGCTGGGTGGGAAAACCCCGCAACACTCTGGGGCGCTCCCAATACTTGCTCAGTCAGTGCTGACGTAGTCGGCGATTTCGTCGCTCATGCTCTGCTTGGCAGTAAACCTATTAAGACCCGTTCCCATCGGACGGTATTCTGGCGTTTTAGAGGTGAACAACGTGGAGCTTTTATCTGGCGCTGAAATGGTCGTCCGCTTTTTGCGTGACGAAGGCGTTAAGCACATCTATGGGTACCCAGGCGGTGCTCTTCTTCATGTTTACGATGCTCTGTTCAAAGAACCGGAAGTGAGTCACATTCTGGTCCGTCATGAGCAGGCTGCAACCCATATGGCGGATGGTTACGCCCGTGCTACCGGCAAGGCTGGTGTAGTTCTGGTGACCTCCGGTCCTGGGGCGACCAATGCCATTACCGGTATTGCCACCGCTTACATGGACTCCATTCCGATGGTCATCCTTTCCGGTCAGGTGCCTAGCACCATGGTTGGTACGGATGCTTTCCAGGAAACCGACATGATCGGTATTTCCCGGCCGATCGTGAAGCACAGCTTCATGATCAAGCATGCATCGGAAATCCCTGAAGTTCTGAAAAAGGCCTTCTACCTCGCGCAGTCCGGCCGTCCAGGCCCGGTTGTCGTCGACATTCCGAAGGACATGACCAACCCGGCTGAAAAGTTCGAGTACGTCTATCCGAAGAAGGTCAAGCTGCGCTCGTACAGCCCGGCGGTTCGTGGGCACTCGGGTCAGATCCGCAAAGCCGCAGAAATGCTGCTCTCGGCTAAACGTCCGGTTGTGTACGCTGGTGGTGGTGTCATCCTCGGCGGTGGCTCCGCAGCCCTGACTGAAATGGCGCAGATGCTGAACCTGCCGGTCACCAATACCCTGATGGGCTTGGGTTGCTATCCGGGCACTGACCGTCAATTCCTCGGCATGCTGGGCATGCACGGCAGTTACACCGCCAACCTGACGATGCACCATGCCGACGTGATCCTTGCTGTTGGCGCGCGTTTCGATGATCGGGTCGTCAACGGTCCGGCGAAGTTCTGCCCGAACGCCAAGATCATCCATATCGACATCGACCCTGCGTCGATCTCCAAAATGATCAAGGCCGATGTGCCTATTGTCGGGCCTGTCGAAAGCGTTCTGACCGAGATGGTCGCGATCCTCAAGGAAATCGGTGAGAAGCCTGAAAAGGCGGCAATGGATGCCTGGTGGAAGCAGATCGAAGAGTGGCGTGGCGACCGCGGCATGTTCCCTTACGACAAGGGTGATGGCAGTGTCATCAAGCCGCAGACAGTTATCGAGACACTCTGCGAAGTGACCAAAGGCGATGCCTTCGTTACCTCCGATGTCGGCCAGCACCAGATGTTCGCGGCGCAGTACTACCGCTTCAACAAGCCAAACCGCTGGATCAACTCCGGTGGCCTGGGCACCATGGGCTTTGGCTTCCCTGCCGCCATGGGCGTCAAGCTGAACTTCCCTGACCAGGATGTTGCCTGTGTCACCGGTGAGGGCAGTATCCAGATGAACATTCAGGAGTTGTCGACCTGCCTGCAGTACGACCTGCCGGTGAAGATCGTCAACCTGAACAACGGTGTATTGGGCATGGTCCGCCAGTGGCAGGACATGGCCTACAACAGCCGTCACTCGCACTCCTACATGGAATCGCTGCCTGATTTCGTCAAGTTGGCCGAAGCCTATGGCCATGTGGGTATCCGCATCACCAGCCTGAAGGACCTCAAGCCCAAGCTCGAGGAAGCCTTTGCCATGAAAGACCGGTTGGTGTTCATCGATATCCAGGTCGACAACAGCGAGCACGTCTATCCGATGCAAATCAAGGATGGCTCGATGCGCGATATGTGGCTGAGCAAGACGGAGCGTACCTAATCATGCGGCACATTATTTCCCTGCTGTTGGAAAACGAACCTGGTGCCTTGTCGCGCGTGGTTGGCCTGTTCTCCCAGCGCAACTACAACATCGAAAGCCTGACGGTTGCTCCGACTGAAGACCCGACCCTGTCGCGTCTGACGCTGACAACAGTCGGCCATGATGAAGTGATCGAGCAGATCACCAAGAACCTGAACAAGCTGGTTGAAGTGGTCAAGTTGGTCGACCTTTCAGAAAGCGCGCATATCGAGCGTGAACTGATGCTGGTCAAGGTCAAGGCCACGGGCGCACAGCGTGCCGAGATCAAGCGCACCACCGATATCTATCGGGGGCAGATCGTCGATGTCAGTGCCAGTGTCTATACCGTTCAGCTGACCGGTACCAGCGACAAACTGGACAGTTTCATTCAGGCTATCGGTACCGCGTCCATTCTCGAAACCGTACGCAGTGGCGTCACCGGCATTGCCCGTGGCGACAAAGTTCTTAGCATCTAACTCAAAAAATTAGCGAATGGCCTCGAAAGGCCGAGATAAGGGGTGTTTCATGAAAGTTTATTACGACAAAGACTGCGACCTTTCGATCATCCAGGGCAAAAAAGTTGCCATCATCGGTTACGGCTCTCAGGGTCACGCCCAAGCGTGCAACCTGAAAGATTCGGGTGTGGATGTTACCGTTGGTCTGCGTAAAGGCTCGGCTACTGTTGCCAAGGCTGAAGCGCACGGTCTGAAAGTCACTGACGTGGCCAGCGCTGTTGCCGCTGCTGACCTGGTCATGATCCTGACCCCAGACGAGTTCCAGTCTCAGCTGTACAAGAGCGAAGTCGAGCCTAACCTGAAGAAGGGCGCTACCCTGGCGTTCTCCCACGGTTTCGCGATTCACTACAACCAGGTTGTGCCACGTGCTGACCTGGACGTGATCATGATCGCCCCTAAAGCACCAGGCCACACTGTACGTTCCGAGTTCGTCAAGGGCGGCGGTATCCCTGACCTGATCGCGATCTACCAGGATGCTTCCGGTAACGCCAAGAACGTTGCCCTGTCCTACGCCGCAGGCGTTGGCGGTGGCCGTACCGGCATCATCGAAACGACCTTCAAGGACGAGACTGAAACCGACCTGTTCGGTGAGCAGGCTGTTCTGTGTGGCGGTACTGTTGAGCTGGTCAAAGCCGGTTTCGAAACACTGGTTGAAGCTGGCTACGCGCCAGAAATGGCCTACTTCGAGTGCCTGCACGAGCTGAAGCTGATCGTTGACCTCATGTACGAAGGCGGTATCGCCAACATGAACTACTCGATCTCCAACAACGCCGAGTACGGCGAGTACGTAACTGGCCCAGAGGTTATCAACGCTGAGTCCCGTCAGGCCATGCGCAACGCTCTGAAGCGCATCCAGGACGGCGAGTACGCGAAGATGTTCATCAGCGAGGGTGCCACTGGCTACCCATCGATGACTGCTCGTCGTCGTAACAACGCTGCACACGGTATCGAAGTCATCGGTGAGCAACTGCGCTCGATGATGCCTTGGATCGCGGCGAACAAAATCGTAGACAAAGCCAAGAACTAATCTTGCCTTGATGCGATAAGAACGCGGCTTCGGCCGCGTTTTTTCGTTTAGAGGGTCAGCTTCTGGTATAAAGCTCACTGTGTGCACGATCTCTCGCTGCAAACAACAGCCGAAACTTTCCAAACCGTTGCAAGGTAATGTCCATGAGCGAACGTCCAGAAGAGCCCAGTAAGGCCTCCGACGCCGAAAGCCTGCTACCGATCGATGAGCATGTTGAAGAAGGGCATGATGCCGAAGGACGCAAGGTGCGGCATCGTGGTATCTATCTGCTGCCCAATCTCTTTACTACCGCCAACCTGTTTGCCGGTTTCTATTCCATCATCAGCTCGATGAGCGCACAAAGCGCATTGAGTGCTGGTGATCCTCGCGAAGCGAGCAAGTATTTTGCCTTCGCCGCCATCGCCATTTTTGTTGCCATGGTGCTCGATGGCCTTGATGGTCGTGTTGCGCGCATGACCAACACTCAAAGCGCCTTTGGTGCCGAGTACGATTCCCTGTCCGACATGGTCGCTTTCGGTGTGGCCCCGGCATTGCTGGCGTTCGGCTGGGCGCTGGGCGACATGGGTAAAGTCGGCTGGATGGTGGCCTTCATTTATGTGGCTGGTGCCGCGTTGCGTCTGGCGCGTTTCAATACCCAGGTCGGCAAGGCGGACAAGCGCTACTTTATCGGTTTGGCCAGCCCGGCTGCGGCGGGTGTGGTAGCCGGTACTGTCTGGGCATTCAGTGACTACGGTATCCAGGGTTCCAAGCTGTCATTCCTGGTGGCGCTGTTGGTTGCTGCCGCCGGCATGCTGATGGTCAGTAACATCAAGTACAACAGCTTCAAGGAACTCGACCTGAAGGGGCGTGTACCTTTCGTGGCGATTCTCGCCGTGGTGCTCGTGTTTGCTGTGGTCTTCAGTGATCCGCCACGTATTCTGCTGCTGATTTTCCTTGCTTATGCCGCTTCGGGCCCTATCCAGTACCTGTTGCGCATGCGTCGGCGTAAAGGCGCCGAGTGATGTAATTTCTGCAAGACTCCGTAGTCTACTGGTGCATCAGTCCACCCGTTCTACGGAGTCATCATGCTGATCAAGATGTCCAAGGCCTCTGACTGCAAAGCGTCAGAGGTCACCCCCGAATCTATCTATGTCTCTCGTCGTCATCTGCTGGGCGGGTCCTTGGCTGCGTTGGCTGTTTCAGCCCTGCCGCGTTTGGCCAGTGCCGCCGATGTTTCGCGTTACCCGGATGTCGATGCCGGTTCCGCGCCTGGTTGGTTCAACGAGAAGCTTGGTGGAACTCAATGGCAGGCGGTGACGGCGCCAGGCGAGGCCATTACGCCATTCAAAGATGCAACCCACTACAACAACTTCTATGAGTTCGGCCCTGATAAGGGAGACCCGGCGCAAAACGCGGCTGTGCTGAAAACGGCGCCTTGGACGGTAGTAGTCGATGGCGAGGTCGGAAAGCCCGGTCGTTATGCGTTGGAAGACTTCATCAAGCCCTATCAGTTGGAGGAGCGCATCTATCGGCTGCGCTGTGTAGAGGCGTGGTCGATGGTGATCCCTTGGTTGGGGTTCCCGTTGTCCGCTCTGCTCAAGCAGGTGGAGCCAACATCCAAAGCGCGTTACATCCGCTTCGAAACGCTGCAGGATCCGAAAAGCATGCCTGGCCAACGCTCAGGCTTTGCCTTGATTGACTGGCCTTATGTAGAAGGATTGCGTCTGGATGAGGCCATGAATCCGTTGGCCATACTGGCTGTTGGTATGTATGGGCGGGAGCTGCCTAATCAGAATGGTGCGCCTCTCAGGTTGGTGGTTCCGTGGAAGTATGGCTTCAAGAGCATTAAGTCGATCGTGCGCATCAGTCTCGTTGAGCAGCAGCCGAAAACCACGTGGCAAAGTATTGCGCCGGATGAGTACGGCTTTTATGCCAATGTGAACCCTCTGGTTGATCATCCACGCTGGACGCAGGCGCGTGAGCGTCGGTTGCCGAGTGGGCTGTTCAGTCCGAATGTGCGCGACACGCAGATGTTCAATGGGTACGCAGAGGAAGTCGCTTCTCTTTATAGTGGCCTTGATCTGAGGAAGAACTACTGATGCGCTACCCATGGTTTCGCCTTGGTATTTTTGTTCTCGCCAGTTTTTGGCCTTTGTTTTGGCTCTACCAGGCGTGGGCGTTTGCATTGGGGCCAGACCCGGGCAAGGTGTTGGTTGATCGGCTGGGGTTGGGGGCGTTGATCTTTTTGCTCATTACCTTGTGCATGACGCCATTGCAGCGCCTGAGCGGCTGGTCTGGCTGGATTGTGGTGAGGCGTCAGTTGGGCTTGTGGTGCTTTGCCTATGTCGTGTTGCACTTGAGCGGTTACCTGTTCTTTATTCTCGGCCTCGACTGGGGGCAATTAGGCGTAGAGTTGCGCAAACGCCCCTATATCATTGTGGGCGTTCTGGGGTTTGTTGGGCTGCTTGCCTTGGCTGTGACTTCGAATCGCTACAGCCAGCGGCGGCTTGGGGCCCGCTGGAAGAGGTTGCACAAGTTGGTCTATGTGATCCTGGGGTTGGGGTTGCTGCATTTTCTGTGGGTCGTGCGTGCAGATCTGAAGGAGTGGGCGGTCTACGCTGGCATTGGCGTATTGTTGTTGGCGCTACGTATTCCTGCCTTGGGGCGGCGTATTCCGAGGCTGGCGATAGGAAAAGCCGCAACGACAACGAAAAGTTGAATTTAAGCCTTGACGCCCCGTTTCATCTCTCTATAATGCGCACCTCTTCCGGCGCAGTCGAAACGGAAAACTCCTTGATAATCAATGAGTTATACGTTTAGCGATAGTGTCGGAAGTGCTTCGGTCGAATAGATCGGCAGCGGTGAAAAAGGTGGTTGACAGCGAGTTGA